>JAJZMB010000110.1 GCA_021803205.1 Bacillota bacterium
GTGGAAAATCGTTCCTCAAACTCCAGGAACGTGCCCGGATAATCGTCCACGGCGCGACACTACATCTTGGGGGTGTGGCAGTCAAGGGGATACCCAGATCACGGCAATGCATAGTGCTGTCCTCCGCACCGGTAGCAGTTGGCGCCAGCGACGGTCCAGAACATCGGCGCAGAGATCGAAAAGGCGGCCCCAAAAGGTGTGAACGGACGGGCGGACCCGATTCGCAGCTTCATGAGTCCCCACCTCTGCCCAGGTCTTTCCAGTTTGGAGGACAGTAATAGGCCTCTAGCGCTCCCACTCGATGGAAAGCGTGGGCGCAACTCCCTACCCGGTGGGGGGGGGGGGGGGGGGGGTGACCACCACCGAATCTTCGAGATATGATTGGATGGCAGACCAACCTTGCTGCCCGTGCGCCAGCCTTCGAGTCAGAAGCCTCTCGGCCGGTGCGAGACCCAGACATGGCCACCCTCAATCCGGACCTCATAGGTTGGAAGCTGCTCGTCCGCAGGCCCGCTGATAATGCGTCCGCTACGGATGTCGAACTCGCAGCCGTGATCCGGACATTTCAACCGGTACGCATCGAGTTCGCCTTTGCTGAGATCACCGCCGTCGTCAAACGTGCACTCGGAACTGCAAGCGTAGATCTTGCCCCGCACCCGGCACAGCACCACGGGGTGGCCCGTGGCGAACGCCCCTGCAACCTCGCCCTCGCCGATGTCCGCTTCGTCGGCGACGAGCACGAAACCGGCCGGCACCCGCGCGCCACCCCCACTAAAACCGTATAGGCAAACGGGCTTCTCCTCCGCTGTCGCGAGTCCTCCCTGATCCGCGCGCAGAACCCAATCTTTCCAGTATTCGCAGCGGCCATCCTCCGAGCGTAATGGGCCCACATGTGGCGACGCGACGGCGCGAACCCGACGCGCAGCCCCACACTTGCACAGGGGTGCACGCGCGTTGCCGCCGATCGAGATCCATGGCACCGTGGGCAGCGGCCATTACTGGGCCGACGGAAATCACTGCGCCGCGGAGAATATCCTGATCACCGGAGATGATATCAAACGAACCGAAGCCGAGGCGCACGATGCGGACAACGCCAAGAACATCGTGCGCCAACCCGGCCACACCGAGGCCCCTACCTGCATGAAAACCCGCTGCAAGACGTTCACTCCATGCGACAGACCACACCGGGCCAATACTCGGGCGCGCGAGGATCACTGATGTCGCGGTACCCGGACCCGGAGCACTCAGCACGGCCCGCGAGACGACCGGCGGGGCCGCTTCAATCTCCGATGTGGGTCCGCAGCCAATCCAGTCCCGCACGGTAGCCAGCTTCCGCGTCCACTTGCGGGCCCTCGTACTCTACGGTCCACACCCCGGCGTATCCGGCCGCCTGCAGGACACGGACCGCCCGCTCCAGGTCGATCTCCCCCGAACCCAGAACCGTGCCCCGGTACTGTCCCCGACTACCCCGCCCATCCTTGAAGTGGACGTGGCGCACATAGGGTGCGATGACGTCATAGTAGCGTCCGACTGTCTCCAAGTCGTGACCTGCCCAACGATAATTCATCGTATCCAAGTTAGCCCCGATGTTGGGCGAACCGACAGCTTCAAAAATCCGCACCTGGAGATCCGCGTCGTTGGTGACCAGGCCGTGGTTGTCCAGGGCCAGAACATAGCCCCAGCGCTCGATGAACGGTTGGACGGCCCGTAGGCCGGCAACCATAAGGTCGAACCATCGCTCCTTTGGGACAACATCCTTCGCCCGCCCGCCGTCAATTCGGACAGTCTTCGTCCCAGCCAGTTCCGCCAGGCGGCAGACTGTCTGCAGCCGTTCCACCTGCCGCGCCAGCGCCGCATCATCCACTTGCAGGAAGTCGTTTCCAGCAGATACCGCAGAGAGACGCATTCGGTGGCCGGCAAACATCTGCCGGACCTTCGCAGCCTGTCCCTCGGCTTCGCTCATCCCATCCTGTTCCTGCCACATGGAACGGACAGGGATCTCGGCACACTGAAAACCAGCTTGGCCAGCGTACGTTGCAAACTGCTCCAGTGAATGCCCAGGGAAGTTGTAATAGATGAGACCGCAATCCGCCAAGGACCCACCTCCCGGCGTCGACCTGGATCCCCCCGGCGATGCACCACCGAAGGCGATGGCGCATGCTTTCGCGCGCGAGACCCGCTTCCTGCATGGGTCGATGCGCCGCACGGCGCCGCCGCGTCCGGATGGCGAACAGGGGCGGGGAACGCGAACCATGTCGCTGCGAAAGCCGGGCGCGGTCGGGAATCGAGCGCGACAAGGGGATAGGAGCGCCGTAGCCGGCCCGCCCCTGTCAACCCACAGTCTTGCGCGGGGCCATTACCGGCTTCTGGAAGAGCTCTTCGATGCGCACCGGCCGGCCCACACGGCGCGATTGATATGCCGCACTCACAACCTTGAGGGCCTCCAACCCGGCGTCGTCCGGAATCGGCGGCTCTTGACCCGCAAGGAGGGCCCGGGCGTAATCTTCGACGAGCAGAGTACGGGCGTTGCGATCCTGGGGGGCAGCCACCTCGCCCCAACGGCCGGCCGCCACGCCGAGCGCGCCTCGCGCGGTGTAGAAAAGAAGGCGCCCGCCATCCAGGACGAGCTGTCCTTCGGTGCCGACGATACGTGGGCCGCTCCCGCCCGCCGGACCGGTCCCGCCCGGCACGTTCGAGGCCGCGTCGATGACGCCGACAGCGCCGCCACGGTACCGGATCACGACGCCGACGTAGTCTTCCACTTCCACGGCCGTATTGAACGTACCATACTCCGCAAAGACCCTTTCGGCTTCCATGCCGGTCGCCCAGCGCACCGCGTCGATGTCGTGCACGACGTTCATGATCAGCACTCCACCCCCCGCCTGGAGCAGCCGTGTCCGCCAGTCGCTCTTGCTGCGCCCGGAGTACCCGCCCTGCCAGTAGGATTCCGGTTTTTGCCCGGTGTAAACGACGCGAATTCCCTGCAGCTCGCCCAGATGCCCGTCCGCTACGATCTCGCGGGTTTTCCTCCACACCGCGGAATAGCGGAGGACGAAGGGAACGCTCAGTGTGACGCCGCATTCGCGTACTGCACGTAGGGTGCGCTCCGCGTCCTCAGCGGAGGTCCCGGTGGGTTTCTCAAGCAGGACGTGCTTGCCGGCGCGCGCCGCAGTCAGGGCCATCACGCCGTGCAGGAAGTGCGGCACAGCGACGTAGATCGCATCCACGTCGTCCCGCGCCACCAGTTCGTCGGTCGAATCGACAGCCTCGGCCCCGTGGCGCCCAGCCAAGTCCCGGGCAAGGTCCGGATCGGCATCCGTCACCGCTACCAAGCGCGCCCGGTCCGCATCCGCCAGTGCCCTTGCGGTCTGCAGCGCGATCTCCCCGGCGCCGATGAACCCAAACCTCAACTCGTCCACCATCGCCGCATTCCCCCGCGAAGGAGTATGAGCCGCCTGTCCGCCGCACTCGCACGACAAAGCCCCGGGGAGGGCCGCCCGACAGTGCGCGGCGAGCGCGATTTCCTCCTGCGCACGCTCCTTCCCTGCCGGACCGGTTCCCCGGGGGTGGCGACATTCCGGCGGGGGATTCTACACCGCACAAGGCTCGGCGCCGGGATGCGGCTCGCCGAGGCCTCTTGTACCCGCCAGAGGCGCACAACCGCTGGTGGGGCATGGATTCCCGCCGCGGGGCCCGGCCCTCCCCATGCGTACGGGCGCATGTATGCCGCAATGTCTGCCTGCGCCTGCGATCGCTGGTCGCTCCGACTGTTCACCGTGCGGGGACGCGGGTCCGCGTCCCCGCACGGTCATATGAGGCGGTGTGACCGGAAACCCAACGCACTGCCCGGGTACAGCCCCAAGGCGCCGTCCTGCCCTGGTCGCCAACGCCACCCCAACGTCATTGCCGATGAGTCGCCCTCCCCTGTTCCGCCGCCGCGGCGCAGGTTGAGGCGGGTTGGCGGACGAAGGTGCGTCTGGCCTTGCCAATATTCTCTCGGGGGGCTGCCACATGCGCATTGGATTCATCGGGCTCGGCATCATGGGCCGGGGTATGGTCGGCAACCTGCTCAAAGCGGGACACGAACTCATCGTGTACAACCGCGGCACCGAACGGATGCAACCCTTCGTGGACCGTGGCGCCAAGGCTGCGGCGTCGCCGGCCGAAGTGGCCGCGGGCTCGGAGATCACCGGTGTGTGCGTGACGGACGACGCGGCTGTGGAGGCCGTGCTCTCCGGCCCCGAGGGCCTGCTGGAAGGCCTCGGTCCGGACGGGATCGTCCTCGACCACAGCACGATCTCTCCCGAGCAGACTCTGCGCGCGGCGCGAGCCGCGGCCGAACGGGGTGCGGAGTGGCTGGACGCCCCGGTGACGGGTGGCGACAGGGGGGCAGCGGCCGGAACTCTGACGATCATGGTCGGTGGCTCGGCTGCGGGATTTCGCCGTGTACAGCCCTATCTGCAAGTGATCGGCAAGACGCTGGTGCACGTGGGCGGCAGCGGCAAGGGCCAATTGGTAAAGCTGATCAACAACTTCATCGGCGGCATCGCCTTGGCGGCGGCGGCCGAGGGACTCACGATCGGCCTGCGCGGCGGCGTGCCCCTGGAGACGTTGATGCGCGTACTGACGGCGGGCAGCGCCGACTCGGTCTCCCTTCGGCTCCTCGCCGAACGCCTGCAAAGTGGGGACGACCGGCCTGGCTTCAGTCTGGCGAATCGCCTTAAGGACATGGACCTCGCCCTGGCCGCGGCACGAGCCCTGGGTGCCTGCCTGCCTGTGGGGGCCGTGGCCGCAGAGATGTTCCGCGAGCGCGCAGCGGCCGGGGAAAAGGACCTCGACCAGACGGTGCTCGTACGCCGGTATGGCGGGCCGGAGCCTGGCGGATCGTGGTAGAGACGGGGCCGTCATGCTGCATGCAACGGGGCCCCCCGCGCGCGCGGACACCCGGCATCCGGCCGTCTTGGCGTCACACATGCGCTCCCGCCGCCCCGCTCCCAAGGGGCGCGTCAACCGCGTCCTCGCGTCGTCAATGCATTCCTGAATATGTAGAGCGGGAACAGCGCAACGCGACTGTTGGCATTTGGCTCGCTGGGAGCCACCCGACTTCGTCGCCACCCGAGCCAAGGTTTCCACCATCCGTCGCATGGATCACGCAGCGGGCGGCGAAAGGACCCGTGATGCAGAGACGCTGTCGCCTCCATACGGCGGTCGGGCGTGGTGTTGTAGTGCCCGGGTGCCGCATCTGGCGGGACGGCCCAAAGGGGGAATCCGGGAATGCCCGCTTTGGTTTCGGGGCGCAAGGTGCGCGTCGCCTTCGTCGGCACCGGCGGAAATGCGCGCGCGCACATGCGCGATGTCCATCGCGACCCGTTGGCCGAGATCTCCGCCCTCTGTGATACCAGTGCCCAGGCCCTCGCCGATACTGTGGCCCGGCTGCCGGAGTTGGCGGCCGTCCCGCAATTCTCCGACTACCGGACGATGATCACAGAGGTGAAACCGGACGGAGTGGTCATCTCGATCCCGCATACCCTGCACTTCGCGGCGGCAGCCTACGCGTTGGAGCACGGCGTCTCCGTGGAATCGGAGAAGCCCCTGACCTGTTCGCCGGAAGACGCACGCGCCTTGATCACACGCCGGGATCGCACGGGGCTTGTACTGACGGTCGGCTACCAACGCCACTACCAGGGAGTATGGCGGTGGGTGCACGAACACGTCGCGGGGGGCGCGTCCGGCCCGGTGCACTTCGTGGAGGCTTGGCAGTGCCAGAACTGGGGCGGCGGGGGCTGGCGCGGGGTCCCCGAGTTGTCGGGCGGCGGACAACTCAACGATTCGGGCAGCCACCTCTGCGACATGATGCTCTGGGCGGGCGGCATCCGACCGACGGAGGTCTTCGCGTTCCAGGAGAACCGTGGCCTGCAAGTCGACCGCATCTCGGCGATCTCGTTCCGTTTCCCTGGCCCAGGGGTTGGCACGATGGCGATCATCGGCGACTCAGTGCGCGGAATGGACGAGGGCATGCAGTTTTGGTGCCGTGACGGTCGCGTGCGCGTGGATGGCATCGATAACCAGGTAAAGGTGACGTACTTCTCCCCCGACGGGGCGGCGCACCCGGTGGCGGTCGAGGAGATTCCCGACTACCCTGTTAACAAAGACGGCAACTTCGTACGCTGCATCCTGGGACAGGACGAACCGCAGGTGCCCGCGGAGTGCGGGCTGGCGGTCGCAGCCTTCACGGAGGCGGTCTACCGCTCCGTGCGCAACAACGCACCCGCGAAGGTAGACTGGTGAGGAGCGGCAAAGGGCATGGGGCAGCTAAGCCGTCCCATGCCCTTGATCCGATCTTCCGCAGGTGACGGGGCGAAGGGCGAATTGCCCAAGACGATGAACTGGGAACCGCACAGCTATGGACAGTATCAGAATCGAAACCCGCGCGGCAGTCAGGTTTCTGGTCCACACCTACCGGAGGCAGTGTGCCGCTGAGGGCGGAAGCCCATATGGCTGGCAAATGAACCCGCATCCCTGATAACAGCGCTTTGAGGGCATCCATATTAACCGGACTGAAGGTTCCATCCACTCGACATGTGGGGCCTGTCGGCGACAGTCGCTACAAGGACTTGTGCTCTCTGAAGGCCAGCAGCGCCGAGCAGCGGCTCTGATCCGGTTAAGTGGATACCCCCAACAGCGCTAATACGGTCCGCGGATGTGCGGCGCCACACGCTCATCGTGCCAGGCGCGCAGCCGGGCGAGGTCCTCTGCGGAGAAACCTGGAACCTCCGCGGCGGCCAAGGCGTCGCGCACCTGTGCGGCGCTCCGGAAGCCTGGAATGACACAACTGACGGCCGGCTGGTCGAGAATCCAGCGAATGGCGGCGCGCGCCATGTTGCCGCGCCCCTCCGCAATCCAGACGAGTTCGCGGCTGAGGTCGGCACCTGTCGCGAAGGGTAGTCCGGCGAAGGTCTCCCCGACGTTAAAAGCGGCGCCGTCACGATTGCAGTTCCGATGGTCACCCTCCGGAAAGGTCTCCCGCCCCGTGAACTTCCCGGTCAACAGCCCACTGGCGAGGGGCAGGCGCGCCAGGATGCCGACCCCTGTGCCTGCGCAGGCGGGGAGCAAGACGTCCAGCGGCTTCTGGCGGAAGAGATTGAGGATGACCTGCAGGGCGGCAACGCCGGTATTCCGGCCAGGGGCCGGAAGGCAGAGCAACCCCTGCTCGACGCTCTCGACGCTCACTCCGGCCGCGCGGATCTTGCCCTCGCGACGCAGGCGGGCGAGGACCTCGAAGACGTCGCCGTCGCGGAGGATCTCGGTCGGCGGGCCGGAACCTGTCAAGGGGCGTGAGACACTTTTCGAGGCTCGGTTACTGTAGATCAGTCGGCTGGCACCGACTCCGGAACGGAACTCCCGTTCGGTTGATTTATCCATACCGTC
>JAJZMB010000082.1 GCA_021803205.1 Bacillota bacterium
GGTCCATGGTTGGCAGCGGCTGTGGCGACTGTTTCCGTCTCATGCCCATGTCCTACCAAGGCTCGCGGTCTGTGTCCAGCCCCACTGCATCCGATTTCACCTGTTCTGCACCCGCCACGCCCGTTGGCGGCCTTCGCTCGCAGCCTCACGCTCCCAATCTCTCTTAGGCCACCTAACTTAGTGGTATTGGGGCTGAACGAGTTGCGCGTGCCTTCCCGCATCTGCGGCGGCATGTATCGCGGCAGGCGCTTCGGCGGAACACCGCAGCGGATCTCGGAGGAATCTTGCGGAACGCGGCCAATGCGCAGTGTATGTCTGTCCGCACCTGAACCGTTGGGGGGAATGAACGCCCATGCCCGAGTCAGATCCGGCCCGACCCGTCGACGCCGCGCCGCGTCGGCCTAATCTCGTGCTCATTCTCGCCGACGACATGGGCTATTCCGACATCGGTTGCTTCGGCGCGGAGATCGCCACGCCGAACCTGGACCGCCTGGCTGCCGGCGGCGCGCGGCTCACGCAAATGTACAACTGCGCCCGGTGCTGCCCGAGCCGCGCCGCGCTGTTGACCGGTCACCACCCGCATCAGGCGGGTGTCGGGCACATGGTGAGCGATTATGGCCGCCCAGGATATCAGGGTTTCCTCAACGAGACGAGCACCACGATCGCCGAGGCTCTGCGCCCGGCGGGCTACCGGACGTACATGGCTGGCAAGTGGCACGTCGGAGGCACCTATGACCTGCAGCGGCCGGAGACCTGGCGCCCCGGAGCGCCCGGCAATCCCCTGCCCATCCAGCGCGGTTTCGACCGCCACTGGGGCACCCTGGCCGGCGCCGGGAGCTACTTCAACCCGCCGACCCTGGTGGACGGTGACCGTTTCGTGGAGCCGGAGGGCGACCAATTCTACTACACCGACGCCATCGGCAGGCACGCGGGTGCCATGGCGGAGGAAGGACTGGCCTCGGGTGCGCCCTTTTTCCTCTATGCGGCTTTTACCGCTCCGCACTGGCCGCTCCACGCCGTTCCAGAGGACATCGCCCGGTACGAGGGCGTCTACCGCGATGGTTGGGAGTCCCTGCGCACCGCGCGCCATGAGACTGCCAAAGGACTGGGCCTGCTCGCCGACCGGTGGCCGATCTCACCACCGGACGAGCGTGCGCCCGTCTGGACTGACCTTCCGCTGGAGCGCCGTGAGTGGGAGTCCGCGCGCATGGCGGTCTACGCCGCGCAGATCACCGCTCTGGACCGGGCCATCGGGCGCATCCTGCAGCCGCTCGCCGACGCTGGCGCGATGCGGGATACGCTGGTGATCTTCGTTTCCGACAACGGGGGTTGCGCGGAGTTCCTTTCCGAGGACGGGACCGACCGGTACCGGCGGCTTACCCGGGAGGGCCGTCCAGTGCGCGTCGGTAACATCCAGGCCTTGGCCCCGGGGACACCGGATACGTTCATGAGCTACGACCTGCCCTGGGCCAATGCCTCGAATTCGCCCTTCCGCCTCTACAAACACTGGGTCCACGAGGGCGGCATCTCCAGCCCCTGCGTGGTCTCCTGGCCTGCCGCCATCCCCGCGGGCAGCGTCATCCACGACCCCGCGCACTTTACGGATGTGCTGCCGACCTTCCTTCACGCCGCGCACCGTCCCGCCCCGGAAGGCGTGGAGGGCGAGAGCCTGCTCCCGCTACTGCGCGGCGAGCGCTGGGATCGGCCGCGGCCGATCTTTTGGGAGCATGAGGGCAACCGGGCAGTGCGCGCGGGGCAGTGGAAGCTGGTCTCCCGGCACCCCGGGCCCTGGGAACTGTACAATATGGAGGAGGACCGCACCGAGGGGCGCGACCTGGCGGCAGGGGATGTGGAGCGCGTCGCCGCCATGGCCGCACAGTATGCGGAGTGGGCGGACCGGTGCGGCGTGGTGCCGTGGGCTGAACTGCGCCGTCGGCGCTAGGTGGCCTCTGGTGCGACGAGATAAGCCGACCGTATCGCGCGGGTGAAATTCCCGCCGCCGAAGGGCCAGCCACCTACCGCGAAGCTAGTCGTGGGCCGATGCTCGTGAGGGCAGCGGAACTAATACTGTCCTAAGCGATGCATTCTAGATTCCAGTGGCCTGGAGTCCGGTCTGCCGAATGGGTGGCAGTGGAACGAGAAAAATCTCTTTAGTAGTAAATCAGGATTTGCCTGGACCCTGACGAACGGTTGAGGGTGGCTAACGGAGACGTGGAAGCCAAGGCACACGACGCTTGGTGGCGCCGCAGCCGCGAGGAGCGGCTGCGGTCGTTACGCTTTGGGCCCCAAAACCGCCCAAGCCGCTTGACACCAAGCGTAAGCTGCCCAAACAAGCAGTGCGGGCCGTCTCCGGCGCCTGCGCGCATGGTTTCGGGCCGTCCCCCGTCTGGAGCTATCCTCCACTCCCTGCCCACCGCCGCTTCCCGACCTGAGCCCTTTAGCTCAGGGTCCATGAGGACATCGCTTAGGACAGTATTAGGGGCAAGTGTTCATCCACCGTCCGCCGTGGTCGCCGCGCCACCGCATCCGGTGGGCGGGAGCCAGAAGCCTGATTGCAATCTCAGCCAAAGCTGCTACGAACCCTACTGGACGGTGACGTCGGCCCCACCTGCGCGCATCGCGGCCAGGATCCCGCGCCGGCATGTTTCGGCGGCTTCGGATGGCGGCACGCCGTCCAGCCGCGGCCCCAGGATCTCGGGAGACACCCCGCCGGTGAATCCGGTCGCAGCGAGGGCTGCAAACCAGTCGGCCAGAGCGATGACGCCCTCCCCCGGCAGCAGCCGCTGTCTGTCGTCGATCTCGGCGAGAGGTATGTCCTTGCAGTCGTTGATATGGAGATGAACGATCCGCGATGCGGGCGTCGACGCGATCTGGGACCACGGCGTGCCGGAGGCGTGGCAATGGTAGGAGTCCACGATCAGGCCGACATCCTCCACCCCGACGTCCTCGAGCAGTTCTAAGACTTGGGTGTATTGCGGCAGCAGCGGATGCGGTAGTTCCGGATGCAGGGTCCGCACGCCGATGAATTCCACCCCGAGGCGCAGGCCGGCGGCCGTCACCGCCTCGGCCAGATGGCGCAGGCGCCGCCGGACCATGGCTCGGGCCTCGGCTTCCGGCAGGGCGGAGCGGTTGGGCAGGACGACCCCGGTCATCGTCCCACCGGCCGCAGCCACCTGACGGGCCCGTGCCGGTGTCGCGGCCAGCGCAGCCTCGAACTCCGCGTCGGGCGCCAATAGGCGCGCGGAGAACACGCCGCTCACCATGCCCGAACGCAACCCCGCCGCCTGCCAGAAGGCGGTGCTTTCCCCAGGCCCCGCGATAATTTGTTCCGCTTCGCGATACGTCCAGTCCAGGGCCTGATACCCTGCGGCCCGTGCCAACTCCACCCGCCGCCGCAGATCGCCGGTCGTCCCGCGAATTAGGCTGGGATGAAACGAGAGATACAAGTCCTTGCCTCCCCACGACTCCACGGTGTGCGCCACCCGTAGACGGTCGGCTGCGCGCGCGGCACGCGCCGGTTGTTCAGATGCCCCATTTCTCGTTCAGCCAGCGCTGGTAACCGTCAACCCGACCATCGAGCACATCGCTCACTCTGACCACCTGACCGCTGAGCGATGACTCATAGATGGCAAAGGCGATGGCCTTCGCCTTGAGGCCTATTTCCGCGGTGACTTCCACCTCGCGACCGGTGGCGACCGCCTGCGCAAAGTCATAGCACTCCAGGGTGAAACCGTCGGTGAAGTCGTGGGGGAAGAGACGTTGCCGTCGCTCCGGACTGAGAGACGCCAGGAACTCCGGGTAGATCTCCTGCAGCGTGCGTGGGGCCTTCCCCTCCACCTGTACGCGGGCTTGGGGCCTGGGGCCGTGGAAGATGTCGCCGGAAGGATCGACGATCGCGCCGTGTGCCGCATAGATGGCGCACTGGAACCAATCGTGCCCCTGGAAAACGGTTGTCCGTCCCCACTGGCCCACGGCTCCGCTCTCGAACTGCAGGATCGCGACGAAGAAGTCCTCCCGCTGGTCGAACTCGCGGAGGCCGCCCCGCACCAGCGGGTGCGGCATCAGGTCCCGCACGCATCCGTACACACTGTGCACATCGCCGAAGAGGTAGCGGACCGTGTCCATGAAGTGCGCCCCCGAGTCGATCACCCAACCGCCCGCTGACAGGGTGCGATCCGCGCGCCACACCCACGCGGGCGCTTGCGCCGGCTCCGGTGCCGGTTCGTGGTGCACCCGCTGCATGCAGAATCCCTGCGCCGGACCCAGCTGGCCGGACTCGTGCAGCAGCCACCAGGCGGTGCGCTGCGAGGGTCCGCGCCGCACGTTTTCCGCGGTGGCGAGGATCACGCCGCGCGCGTTGGCCGCCTCGATCATCCTTTTGGTGGCCTTGACCGTGAGGCCGGAGGGTTTCTCGACCTGCACGGCCACGCCGGCAGAGAGGCATTTCAACGCCACCACATGGTGCAGGTAGTGGGGTGTGCACACGTCGACAGCCTGCGCGCGTCCGGCTCGCAGCATTTCGTCAACACTCGCGTATACCTCGGGTCGGCCGCCCTGGAACTGCGCCACCTCATCCGCGTACCGCTCCGCTGCCGGACGGTAGGCATCGCATGTGGCCACAATCTCCACCAGATCCGGCTCCTTGTCGTGGACCGCTTTCCACGCCGCCTGGTGCCTCCCCGCGATGCCTCCGCAGCCCACCACAGCCAGTTGCACCCTCGCCACCGTCATCACTCCAGTCTATTGCACATGCCACAGATCAGGTGCTCGCTCCTGCCTGGTCGGGTCCGCTGTTGTCGGCTGGCCGCCAACCGCCGCGCGCGGTCGCTGCCGCGGGCTCTTGCGTCCTAGTGGCGCGTCCACCAAGTTTTGTCTCGCTGCGTCGAGAGCCGGCGACAGCATGCGGCTCAAGTCCAGGCGCAAATCTCTGATGCGACGCCCTCCATCTGGGCCGTAACGGCCGCGCCCGATGACCGCTACCTTGAGACGGTGCCCCTATCCCTTGGCGACGGGCAGAACTTGATGGGCGCGCCACTTAGAGCCCGCAGCGGACCCCTGCGCCCTACGGGTGGTCTCAGGGCGCCTGCTGCACGCCGCTGGCGCCGACAGCGCCCTCCGTTCCGCCGCCCTGCGCGAACATGGCGGCCAGCCTGGCGTCGGTCTTCTTGCGCGCGGAGACCAACTCCGCCAGGGTGGTCGTCTGCTGCGCCGCGCTGGAGGCCAGGTAGCTGTTCACCGCCTGGTCGCTCTGTTTGAATCCCCCCGGCACGTCCAGGGCGCGGGTCCAGATCTTGCCGAGCACGCCCGCCGCGATTTGGTCAGCCTGCAGGTCGCCGTAGCGGTAGTAGCCATAGGGGATGGCGTAGCCCTTGAGCGCCGCGTCACCGAACCAGCTGAGGCCCGCGCCTTTGAGGAAAGGGATCACCTGCGTGACGACGGTCTCCCACTCTCCCCACAACGAGTTCAGGGCGGGAGGTACCGCGCCCATGCGCATGAGGCTGCGCTGCCAGTCCGGTTCATACGACAGCCATTTGAGGAGCAGCCACGCCTGGTCAGGATGCTTGGTGGAGGCGTTGATGCCGTAAAAATCTTCTGTGCCGCTGGTCATGCGTCCGGCCGGAAAGACGGGATAGGGATAGATACGCCATTTGAGGGACTGCCGGATTGCGTTCGCATAGTTGAGTACGATTCCGTCCCAGATCGTGGTCATGACGACCTTGCCGCTCAGCATCGCCGCCGGCGACGTGCCGGTGTTGCGATCGGTGGCGATGCCGGGCCAGATCAACTGTTGAAACAACCACTCGCCGGCCGCGAGGGACCGGGGTGACGAGAGCGTCTCCTGGGTGTGTGCCGTGTTCATCAATGAGCCGTCAAAGGCCCGGAACAGCCAGTTCCCAGACTTGTAGGTGTTGGTCTGAAAACCAAAGGCTGCGCCGTATCGTGTCGTCTGTCCGGTGTGCGCCGTCATTTGTTCACACACCGTCACGAACTCCTTGTGGTCCCAACCCGTGTCGGGATAGCTCTGCCCGGCCGCGTCGAAGGCGGAGAGGTTGACCGCAAAGACCATCGGGCTGAAGTAGGCCGGCACCATGAAGGTGCCGAAGGGCTGGTGCATCACGCCCCACTGGCCCGTCGACCAGCGATCGGTCTGGAGATTGTCCGCCTGGATATACGGATCCAGGGCCAGCAGCGTGCCGGAGGTCCAGTACGGTGGAGCGTACCAGTCGGGGATGATGTCGGGCCCGGTGCCGGCGATGATCGCGGGTATGGCACCGCCCAAACCTTGCATGAACCCGGTCACCGTTACGCGCAGCCCCTTGTTGGCCGCGGAAAACCCGTCGGCGGCCTGCTGCAGCAGCGAGAGCAGCGTGGTGCTCTGGGTCACCGAGTCTGTGTCGGCGTGCATCGTCAACTCGATCACGCCGCTGCCGCGTACGGGTGCGGCGGCGCCGAACCCCCTGGCGCACCCGGTGACCAGGGCCGCCGCTGTCCCAGCCACCAACTGCAGCACCCGCCGCCGGGCCAGAGGCCGGCCGGCGGTCGCCAGCCGGCCTCTGGCCGCGGAGTCCCCCAGGGCGAGCCGGTGCAGGGATCCTTCGGCGGCAGCCGCCTGCGGTGATTCCAGACGCGCTCGGCCAGGCCCCGGTTGCGCTCGCTGCACGTTCTCCACTCCCCCGGCGCAACACACCTACGGGGGCCCGTCGGCGGGGCCGACCCCCCCTTCGACCTGACCGCGTGGGCGGCTGCAACCATTCCTTCGAGCAGGGTTGCGTTTGGAGGGTTCTACTCGACAAACGCCGGCCCTTCATCAGTACGGGCCAATCCAGGGTGTCGTCATTGCGATGGGGGCCTTTGGCGGTAAGGCCGGCAATCGGGCGCGCGTCTGTGCCGCAGCAGGCGGACCGCAGCCGCGCGTCAGTGTCTGGTCCATCAGGAACGCAGCCCACAGGATCTTCCGGCGCAGGCGCATGATCACGTCGCCAGCGGTGATGATGCCGACGACGCGCGGGCCTTCGACCACCGGCAACCCGCTGCAGTGACCCCGGACCATGGCGGCCATCCAGTCCTGCAACGGGTCGGCGGCAAGAAGCGCCGTGAGCCAGGGACATGGAAAAGTCGTCCAGTTGGCCAAGCGGCGGGGGGCCCGGACGATCGTGACCCACAAACGCTGGTGGTGGGCACCCGCCCTGACGTGACTTTGCCGGGATCCCTGGCCATGAGCAGGGTCGACCCCACGATTGTGAGGAACAACCTGGGATATAACCATATAATGGGAAAACCAGGATATAGGGTGGGGAAGAGAAAACTCCCCTAGCTGGCCCGGCCAACCTAGCCGGTTAATCCCATCCC
>JAJZMB010000063.1 GCA_021803205.1 Bacillota bacterium
CCGCAAACCCTTGAGGCTGTTGGTGGGCCCGGTGGGACTCGAACCCACGACCCGCTGATTAAGAGTCAGCTGCTCTGGCCAACTGAGCTACAGGCCCCGGCGGCCAATATAGCGGCTGCGACCCGTACCCGTCAAGCCGCTTGCCACGATCACGGCGGAAGCTTCATCCAGACACCGTGACGAAAAAATACTCGGCAGCTGGCCACTGACCCCGCGATCACTCCGAGAAGGTGGCCCCGCCCATGCTTCTTCGAGGGCTCCTACCGCTCATCGGATTCGCCGTCCAGCTGTTCGGCTTCGTCGGGATCCCTGCGAGGCCGGTCACGAGTGACGGAAGCGATCAGGGCAAAACAAAGACTGGTAGCACCAAACGGAAAGCGCCAGAGAGCATACCCGCTGGCCCCGTTCTTGACGAACATGCTGAGTATGAGCATCGCGGCCGTGAATATCACGCCCCAACGGCGGCGCCGGTGATCCGCCATCCAGAACCCGCCCACACCCATGATCAGCGCGATGGTGGTGGTGATGAAGGCCTCTGCGGGCTGCATGAAGCCAATGAGCCACGTCGCCAACGCCGCGATCATCGCGGACAGGCCGGCGACAAACCACATCGCCTTCACAGCCGAGCCCTCCCCGTCACAACGTGTGCGCAGAACGAGCCTTTGCGGCAACGCCTGCCTTTAAGCCCCGCCCTGTGTCTCCCTGCCAGCGCCTAATCCGCCCCGACGGCAGCGAACGCCCTCCGGCCGACCCCATATCCTCCCCGAGCGCGGCGGTGGCCACCGTCGTCTGATACCGTGCTTCAACCTTATAGGGCGGCACCTTGCGCCCGCGCCTGAGGGTATCGCGCCGATGACCGCAAAACAAACAGCCTCGCCGCCGGCGAGGCCGCAACAATTCTGGTAGCGGCGGGTGGACTCGAACCACCGACACTGCGGGTATGAACCGCATGCTCTGACCAACTGAGCTACGCCGCCATCACGCTGATTATACCGACGTCTTATCCCGCCCACAAGGCAGGCCTTGACGCGCCAGCGCTGAGAGACTCGGCAAAGTCGCTCCCGGTGCTTATGCGGCAGACCGTCACAAGGTAACGCGTTTCCGGAAGATCCAGATTTTTGGGTCAAGTTTGTACAGCAAGGCGACAACAAATCAAGGCACCTGTCAGTGCCGTTTTTAAGAGGTCTGCGGGCGGTAGCGGGATGCGGCGTCGGCCACCAAGGTGCGGCATGGTTGCCCGTTTTGCGCCCCGCCAGGACGCGCCTGGTCGGGAACAAGTGAGCCGCGGAGACCCGAGGGCCCCGCCCTAATATGCCATTGACGTGCCCCCAACGGGGGCGAGGCGACCCAGCCTCACGGCCGGGCGTGACACCGCCGCGCTCCCACCGCAGCCCGGCATCAGGTTACGGTGAATTTCAGAGCACAAGACGAGCCCGTCAAGGGGCAGAGCTACCGGATACGGTACGAGCTACCAGGAGGGGGGGCTCCACGCTCGGAGGATTAGGGAGCAGGCCGCCGACAGGCGGCCGTGGTCCCTGATAGTGGTTGCGCTGCGTCGCCTCTCAACCCACGCGCAAAAAAGTCGATCTGAAGCCAATCACGCGAAACGAGATACGCAAACATTTACGATGCTACCTATAGCTCCCAGCGCTCCCGGCTGGATGCCGGGAGCGCTGTCGAAGCAGGGTCATCGCCCATCATGGTTTGGGCGACCGTCCTGGAGGAACATCCGCGGGCGCGGCCGGATCCACGTCCCTCCCAGCACCGCAGTCAACCGCTGCCCGGCGCTATACCTCCGCAGCGCGGCGGGCAGCCACCACCTCGGCGTACAAGGCCTCGATCTGCGGCAAGATTCGGCTTGTGCTGAACCGGTGCACTGCCTGCCGTCGTGCCTCCTTGGCCATCACGGCATGCCGCTCCGGTGCCAGCGCAGCCAAAACGGCCGTCCCCATACCCTCGATGTCGCGCACCGGGCGCAAAAAGCCCGTGACACCGTCGGTGACCACTTCCGGCAGGCCGCCGACGTTGGAACAGACCACTGGTACTTCGCAGGCCATTGCCTCCAACGCCCCCAAGCCGAAGCTCTCCTCACTCGATGGCAACAGGAATACATCGGCCAGCGACAGGACCGGGCACATGTCTTCCTGCACACCGATGAAGTGCACACGGTCGGCAACACCCAGATCCAGCGCCAGCCGGTGGGCCGTCCCAGCCTCCGGGCCGTCCCCGCACATCAGCAGGACTGCCGGGCGCTCCCTGACCACCGCCGCCAGAATGCGCACCACATCCCCTGCGTTCTTGATCGGGCGAAAATTGGAGGCGTGCAGGAGGACCGCCGCGTCCGCCGCCGCGAATCGGGAGCGCAGTTCCCGGTCGTGCCGTCGCCGAAGCGTGACCGGGTCGATGAAGTTATAGATGCGGCGCACCGCATCCAGTTGGAACACCCGCCGGGCGTTTTCAGCCAGCGCATCGGACACCGCCGTCACCGCGTCGCTCTGCCTCAGGCTCCAGGTGATGGCATCCCGGATACCCGGATCCACCCCGGTCAGTGTGGTGTCAGTCCCGTGCAGCGTCGTCACCACCGGAAGACACTGCGGTAGCACCATGGACCGCGCCAAGACCGCGGAAACCGCGTGGGGCACGGCGTAATGCACATGGACGAGGTCGAGTTGCTCGTAGCGGGCAACCTCGGCAATCTTGTTAGCCAGCGCCACTGTATACGGCGGATACTGGAACAGGGGATAACTCGGCACCTCAACCTGGTGGAAGGCCACGTTCTCGCGCATATCTCCGAAACGCCCGAGACGGAAAGGAACCTGGTAGCTGATCACGTGCGCGCAGTGTCCGCGCCGAGCCAGTTCACGCGCCAGCTCCGTGGCCACCACACCGCTGCCGCCCTGAGATGGATAGCAGACGATGCCCACCCGCAGGCCAAGACACGGCACAGGCTTCAACCCGACTCCCGGTCGCGCACGGCACGCCTCGTCCCGACCCTCGCATCCCGATACAGGGGACGACGCACCGTACTCCGTCACCGAGGCCCCACCCCCATCAGCAGCCCGACGTCCCCCACACCGAGCGGCCGCAGCGGAATGAAGCCTTCCGCATACGCAACACCCGCCTGCGCCCCAAAGAACCGGTCCCGCGATTCCACTTGTGCCATCGCCGCCCCGGCATTGAGCCGCGTGCTCACGCCGTCCGCCGCGCCTCCCAGATGAAATTGGCTTTCGTGAGCTGCCACCGCGGCCCGCTTCGTCGCATATACGCGGCTCACGTCCACGGTCAGGACGGCCTGCTGCCACCCGTTGATGAAGTATTGCAAGACTGCCTGGGGCCGGAAGGCGGTCGCCTCCTGCGCCCAGGGCGCGACCTCGCCGCGCCGGAGCCCCGCGTCGAAAATCGCCTCCACGGCCAAGCGATGTGCCGCGCAGTGGTCGGGGTGCGGATCGTCCGCATGAGGGATGAACACCGCGAAGGGCCGTAGCAGACGTACCGCACCGGCAAGAGCGGCCCGTGCGTCGTCGCCTGCCAGCCCCCGGTCGCGCAGACCGAGATTGCCGCGCCAGCGCAATCCGAGGATGCCAGATGCCGCAGCGCTCTCACCGATCCGTTCCTCCGGCGAGCCGTTGCTGGCCCGCTCCCCCCGGCTGAGATCCAGGACCCCGGTCCGCAGCCCAGCCCCGGCAGCGACCACCAGCAACCCGCCCATCCCGAGCTCGGCGTCATCCGGATGCGGGGCGACACAGAGGAAGTGTAGCGGAGCAGCATCTTTGGCTGTGACTCCGCCCGGGAAACCGACGGTCACCAACTGCACCGCACGCCCTCCATCGTGTGCACGCTCATCCCCATCGGTCAACCCGGGTCCGGTCCGGGGACAGGAACCCGGCAAAGTCACGTCAGGGCGGGTGCCCACCACCAGCGTTTGTGGGTCACGACCGTCCGGGCCCCCCGCCGCTTGGCCCACTGGACGACTTTGCCGTGTCCCTGGGTCCGGGGATGGGGGCCCGGCAAGGTCCGGATGCCCGTTGATCCGTCGGCGTCCTGGAGCCGCGATGCTTCGACGCTTCATTGTCGACAGATCTTCGGCGGCGACAGCAAAGACCTTGCCGGGTCCCTGCGCCCACCGATGCGGGGGAGCATCCGCCGCGAGCCGAATCGGTGGATGTGCCGCACGGAAGCCATCCTCCGCCGCTGGTATGGGCAGACCCGTGGATGGCCCCCGCGCGGCAACACACTCCCACATTGCCGAAGTCCCGCCGTCCGTCCGAACAGCCTGGCCATTCCCGGCTTTGCGATCCTGTCCGGGGACCCCGGTGCCCGGCTGACCGAAAAGCTCCGCGGTGTTCCCCGCACTCGCTCCGGTGGTCGCGTCCCGCCCGACCCCGTCTCCCCAGCCGTTTCCCGGCGCAGCTTCACCCGTGCCCTGACCAGGTCAGCAGCCAATGCCGGCCGAACGGGCCTTCTGCAGACGCGAGCACCTCCCGCAACCCCCACAGAAACGCCGGCCCCTCGGTGAACAGATACGGATAGATCAGGCTATTGCGCTCCTGGAGTGCCCCACCCGGAAACAGCCGTCCCGCCGCCGCGCGCAACGCCCCGGTGATCTCCCCCTGTGCCCGCCGGCGATGCTGACGCGCCTTGCGCTCCAGATAGTCAAGTTGGTAGCGCACGCGTTCAATGTTGCCGTCCACTATCCGTTCCATCGCTGGCGCCACGGTGGTCAGAATCTCCCGCAGCCGCTCCCGGCGGGCATCCAGGGTATGCCGCTCCTCGGCGAAAAGCGCGTCTAGATCCACCGCGCATCGTGCCGCCACCGCTTTGTCGATGACCCCAGCCAAATCCTCGCGCAACTCCTCTGCCCGCGCCCCGGCCGCCCGCAGCGCCGCAGCGTCCGCTGGCAGGAGCACCGTACCGCCAGGGCGCGGCACAACGGGCGTGGGCTCGCGATCCCACAGCCGGAAGATGTCGTGCAATTGCGCCAGATAGGCGATCTCGCCTGGTCCCCCCAACTGGCAGAGCGCAGGCAGCGTGAAATCCTGGACAATGGGCCGCAGGGCCACGTTCGGACTGAAGGCCGTCGGTTCCCGCTTCACCCGCTCGCCGAGGGTCTGCGCATCGAACTCCACCGCGCCGTCCCTGGTACGCACACGGCCATCCGCCTGATGCAGCGCCACACGCCGACCGCCGTGGTACACAAACAGGTGTACGTGGTCCACATCGATGTCCAATCCCGGCTGGTACCCTGCAGCCAAGAGCCGTTCCGCCGCCGCCCTGATGGCGGCGTTGGCCGCCGCGGCGCGGCTGGGCGCACCGGCCAGGACCGGCGCTGCCAGGGTGCGCAGGGTGGGCTGCATCGGGTCGTAGATCAGAAGGCCCGCAGTGCCGAGCAACGTCTGCAATTGCACAGAGAACCAATCCGCCAACGTCTGGCGCCCGGGCCGCCGCAACCCGGCCAGCAGTGCCTCTGCCATGACAGCACCCTCGGGCGAAGGCGGAAAGAGCGTGGTCAACTGCCCGACGAGGCGCCGGGTCTCCGTCGGCAGCACGATGTGTCCCGCCGAGCGGAACTCACCCGTGCCGGAGAACGCCAACCGCTCCAGGCCTCCACCCGGCCCGGCGAACTGTGCGTGGCTGACTTCGCTCCAGTCATGGTCCTCGGAGGCGACCCAAAAGACGGGCACCACCGGGCATCCCAGCTGCCGCTGCGCCTCTTCAGCCCGCAGCACAGCGCCGAGGGCCTTATAAACAGTGTAGAGCGGTCCGCCGAGCAGGCCCGCCTGCTGGCCGGTGACCACCACCAGGGCATCCGGCCGGGCAAGCGCGTCCAGATGGCTTTGCTGCGCGGCGCTCAATCCCAATCGCTCGTGGTAGGTGCGTAGCGCGGCGACCAGCGCGTGGCGTCTCGCCGCCGCTGGCGGATCAGCCCACAAAGCCTGGACCGTCGCGGCGCGTCGCTCCCACGCACCGCGGTCATCCGGGGGGGACGGGAAGAAGGTGGCCACCCGCTCGGGCCACTCCGTCAAATCGCGATAGAGGTCCGGATACACTTGCAACCCCAGGGGCTCCGCGGTGAAGCCTGCCAAAAGGACGTTACCCCCCCGCATCGGCTGCCCGCATCCGGAACGGGACGGCGCCCACACCAGGACAGGGCCGCGTGCGCAACCACTCGTCCCCCAGCCGCCTCCGGTGCCGGGACGCCGAGCGGCTGCATTATATCGACTCCCGGCCGAATGCGCCGTGGCACGTTGTAGGGCCTTGCGAAAACCCGCGGGCGTACCCGCGGGGCTTCAACGACCAAAGGGGTCCCAGCCGGACGCCGGGAGCGGCTGACCTTCCTGCCCTTCATCGGTCGCCAGCCGGAGTCCCGGCGACGCCACGCACTCACCGATTACCGCCAGCGGCGTATCGCCGGTCATGGCGACGGCATCTCGCGCCGCGTCGACCGCTTCCGGCGCCACCAGACAGAGCAGTTCATAATCCTCCCCGCCACCCAGAACCCACTCCAGCACCTCGACGCCGGCGCGGCGCGCCGCATCTTCCACCGCCCGCGGCACTGGCAGGGCCGACCGCCAGAGCACCGCACCCATCCGTGGGCCACACAGATGGCCCAGGTCGCAAGTCAACCCGTCCGATACATCGCACATCGCCCGCACCCCGTACGGCGCCAGGGCTGCGAGCGCCCGCCCCTCGCGTAGCCGCGGCTGCGGCCTGCGGCAAGCCGAAAGCAGCAAGGCCACATCCGCCTCGGGCAGGCGGCGCTGCGCCTCCGATCCGAGCCGCGATAGGGCCAGACCGGCAGCCGCCGCCCCCAGGCGCCCCGTGACGCAAATCCGGTCCCCCGGACGCCCGCCCGAGCGCGGCACCCACCGCTTCACGCCTCCGAGCGCGGTCACGTCCACTACCAGGCGCTCCGCCACAACTGCCAGATTGCCCCCGACAACCGCGATGCCGAAGCGCTTTGCCGCCTCTGCCAGACCGGCGTACACCGCCTCCAACTCCGTGGGGGAAAAGCCCGCCGGCACCCCGACGGACGATAGCGCCCACAGCGGTCGTGCCCCCATCGCCGCCAGATCGCTGAGATTGACTACCAGGGCCCGCCAGCCGATGTCCCCGGGATCGGCGGCGACGGGTCCCTGACGCAGGAAGTGCTGTCCTTCGACCACCATGTCGACGGTTGCGACCAATCGCTCACCCGGCGGCAGTCGCAATACCGCCGCGTCGTCGCCGATCCCCAGTTCGACCCCCTCACCGGATGCCGCCGGGCCGAGGCCCCGGCGGAGGGCCGTCAGAAAGGCGTCCTCTCCGTTCACAACCGTTCTGCCTCCACCTGTGCAGCGCGACGGACAGCCAGAGCCAGACGAGCGCATTCAGCCGCGACGTCAGTCGCGGCCATGACAGCCGACACCGCGGCCACCCCCACGGCCCCCGCGGCAATCGCCGACCCGGCATTCTCTGGACCGATGCCGCCGATGGCCACCACCGGCAGACGGCTGGTCCGCGCCACATGCGCCAACCCCTCCGTCCCGATCGGGGCCCCGGCATCTCCCTTGGTGCGGGTGAAAAACACCGCGCCGACCCCCACGTAGTCCGCCCCGGCCGCAGCGGCGGCGGCCGCTTCCTCCCTCGTCGCCGCCGAAACACCGATGACCAGGAGCGGCCCGGCCACCGCCCGGGCGCGCGCCGCCGGAAGGTCGTCTTGCCCCAGATGCACCCCGCTGGCCCCGCAGGCCAGGGCCACATCCAATCGATCGTTGACGATGAACAAGGCACCGCTCTGGAAGCAGAGTTCCGCCAACGCAGTGCCCAGGCTGCAGAGTTCGCGTGCTGAGCGCTCCTTGTCGCGCAACTGGATCGCCGTGGCACCGCCAGCTAGGGCCGCCGCGACAAGCTCGACCTCGGGCCGGCCGCGGGCGGCGACCCGGTCAGTCAGCACATACACTTGCAGCGCCCGGCGCAGCGCCGGCACATTCCAGTTCCGATGCCCGTCCACGGGGACCCCCCGCTTTCTGCCTACGGGTTCTTGATACGGCGGACGTCGTTTGGAAGGCCGCGCGTCGCGCGTAGCGCCTTGAGCAGCACATAGCCGAGAAGGGCGCCGGCCCCGCTGCTGAGTGTGAACGGCAGAATATACGTGAAGAGGGCCGCCGGACGTCCCATGAGCAGGGCGGCGGCGGGAAAGGCCACCATGGCTCCCACAACTCCCGTACCCAGCACCTCACCGCCCGCCGCCAGCGCATCGGCGCCGGACAGGCGGTAGAACCATCCGGCCAGGGCTGCCCCGAAGATGCTCCCGGGGAACGCCAGCAACGTGCCCAATCCCAGCGCGTTGCGCAGGGCGCTGATCACGATGGCCACCAGCACAGCTCCGCCCGGACCGAGCATCACGCCCGCCAGCACATCCACCGTGGCCTGAATAGGGTAGGCACGCGCGCCGGCAACGGGGAAGTTGAGCTGGGACACGGCGGTGCCCAGCGCCACCAGCAACGCCATCAACACCAAGCGGCGTGTCGCGCCCAGCCTCATGCCCTGGCCTCCCATGCCCGCAGGTGATTGACGGGCCCGCTTCCGTGTCCCAGACCGGGTGCATGCGTGATGGCCCACAAGGTGAAGGCCTTAGCCTCGGAGATGGCTAGTCCGACGTCCCATCCCTGAGCCAGCCCAGCGGTGATCGCCGCGGAAAAGGTGCACCCCGTCCCATGCGTGTGCCGGGTCTGCACCCGCATGGCGCGCAACTCCACCGTCTCGAGCCCATCGTACCAGACGTCGACCGCCTCCCCGGGCGCATCCTCCGCACCGAGGTCCCCGACATGCCCGCCCTTCAGCACGACATGCCGGGGACCCAGTGCCGCCAGTGACGCGGCGGCCTGCCGCCGGGCCCCCGCGTCGGAGAGATCGCGCAGATCACAGCGCAGCAATGCCGCCGCCTCAGGCAGGTTGGGCGTGAGCACCGTCGCCAGGGGGAGGAGTTCGTGGCGCAGGATGTCGCGAGCCTCCACCTCCAGCAGGGGGGCTCCGTGCTTGCTCAGCATCACGGGATCCACGACCACCGGGCCCAAACCGCCGCGCGCCAGGATACCTACGACCGCGCGCACGACGGCGGCGGTGCCAAGCATCCCGGTCTTGGTGGCATCCACCCCGATGTCATCGCGGACAAGCTCGATCTGGCGGCACACCAGTTCGGGATCACACGCCTGCACGGAGGCGACCCCTAGGGTGTTCTGGGCGGTCACGGCCGTCAGCGCCGACATGCCGTATACTCCGAAGGCGCAAAACGTCTTCAGGTCGGCCTGAATCCCGGCGCCCCCGCCGCTGTCCGACCCGGCAATCGTGAGTGCCCGCGCCAATCCGCTGCCCTCCGGGCTGGGGGATCCTTGGCCCGTTGCCGACGCCCCCTTCCGGCGGCTGCCCAGTCGTCCCGCACCCGCCCCGCTCGGCCCATTCTAAAGACGCGACGGTCCGACCCGCAATCATACCGCGGCAGGCGTGGGGAAAAGCCCCAGACCCGTTTGCCCCCGGAGCTCTATACTGGGATCGACGGACATTCGATAGGAGAATCCGGGGGCAGACGTCACCCGAGGAAGGGGCCGAGGTTCTCTCCGGGAGGGAACCCACGTGTACGCAGAGGTCCTGATGCTCGAAATGCTGACGGATCGGGACATCGAGTTCGCGCTGTGCGCGGCAGGATCCGTGCCGGGACCGCGGTTGCGACAGACAACCCGATCCCTGCGCCAGGATCCGGCACTGCTGGCGGCTCTGCTCGACGACCGGCGCCTCGGCCCCGCCATGGCCCGCGATCCGGAGATCTTGCTGAAGGTAGGCCCGTATCTCTTCTTCTCCGTCCTTTTGCGCTCTGCGCGGCGCGAACTGCGCGCCCGTACGTTTACGGCGGAGTGGCTCGGTCCGCGGCAACGCGTCCCCGTGTTCGACGCGCACCAAATTGCCGGAGTCCTCGACGACGGCGACGTTCTTCACTATCTGGGAGAACTCCTCGCCTCCTTCACCACCCTTGTCCGCCGCCGTCCGCCCGCGGGCGCGGGCATACGCGAGGCGCCCGGATATCGGCGACATGAACGCTTCTCCGAGCTCAATCTGGACCATCTGCGGCGGTTGCGGGAAGAGGCGGATACCCTCGACCGGTTCGCACTCGATCGGCGTCTTGGTGACGTCGCCCTCTTCCTGGCGGGAGTGTTTCCCGATAGCGCCCGCGGCGTGGTAGAACTGGACGAGTGGGAGTCGGAGAGCGAGAATCGCTACCGGCAGGCGTCGCGAGATCCCCTCGCGCGTCAGTGCGGCCTGGAAGAAGTCCTGACGCGCTTGGCCGAGCAGTTGCATCCTGTGCGCAAGGCCCTGAACTTCGTCGCCGACCGGTACCTGCAGCCCCTGCGTTGCGGATGGTTTCTGGTGGGCGCCACTTGACCTCCCGCTCCCCTCTCGGGTCCGGGGGGCATGGGAGAGGGGTGCGTGGGTTACGTCGGGCTCTTCTGAAGTCGGAACAGATTTCTCCATGGGCCGGCGCATCTGGTACAGTCTGCTGGGCGGATCCGTCTACCGGCGCGTGGGATCCGAACGCCGCGGCGTCTACGCCGCTTTTCTTGCGGTCGCGGTTACGACTGCCGCGGCGTTGGCCGTGGTCACCGCCCTCTCCACCGCCCGCGCCCTGACGGCGATCACTGCGGCATGGTCCGACCTGCCGGCCTTTAGCGTCTCCCGCGGCAAGCTGATACTGCCTCAGGGCATGCAGCCACCCGTGCGTGTGGCCGCCGATGGCGCCGTTGTGCTGCTCGACAGTGGCACGCCCACGGGCAATCCCCTGGGAGACGCCCCCTTCGGGCTGATACTCACAGGCAGCGAACTCCTGCTGCGTGCCGGAAGCGTACCTGGGGCTCCTGCAGGCACCTATCGCAAGATTCCATTGTCGGCCCTCAACGGCTTCCCGATCGACAAGGCGAGCCTCGGCACCCTGCTGCGCGATTTGGCGAGTGCGGGGGTCTGGCTGGAAGCTGCCATCGAGATCCTGTATGCGGTGGTGCGCGATCTGGTTCGGGCTGCCGTTATCGCATGGCTCGGCCTGATCTCCGCCCGGCTGATCGGCAGGGATCCGGGCTGGCCGCAGGCCTGGCGCGTGGGGCTGGCGGCATGGACGTTGCCGATGCTCGCAGAAGTTGCCCAGATCGCCGTTCCCGTGCCCGGTTGGGCCCTGTGGATGGTCGCATGTGTATACGCGGTCACGGGATCCTTCTTCCTCAACCCCTTCTGAGCACCGCGAGATCCGCCGCCAGGGCATGGAGAACGCGGCGCAGGGTCTGGGAAGAGACGCGGTGCCCGAAGAGGGCCCGCGTACCGGGGCGCCGTGCGGCGTGGAGTCCCCAGCGCAGGGCCGCGGGACCGACGGCTCCGCACAGCAGTAGCACCGCCCAAGCGGCCGGTATCAGTGTCAACACGGCGCGGGCATCCTGGGCGAAGGAGCGCCCGACAACGACGAACGAAGCGCCGCCACAGTCGATGTGCCTTTTCAGGACATCCACATCCCGCACCACGGCAAGGAACCGGATATCTGTGTCCGTGGCCAGCCGCCGCTCCCACTCGGCATCATTCACCGCGATCAGGGCACGGAGAGGAACGGGGGGCGGACTATCCGCCCCCCCGAACAAGATCCCCGGGCGCACCATCATGCCTCCGGCTCGACCGCCGCCACTTCGTCGCCCCCTGGGCGCCGATCCCCGCGGCGGTCGAGAAACCGAACGTTGCGTGCGCTCACGTATGGAAACACCCGATACTGACCACCCTCGGCCTTGCGCTCATCGATGTGGGTCGCCCCATGGACGAGGACCAGACGCCCCTTCGTGAGGTAAGGAGCGAGCTTCGGAGCATATTCTCCGAGAATCTCCACGGGCCAAAAGTCCGTAGGCGTCTCGCCGTCGACTTCGTACTCGCGGTCGACGGCCACAGTGAAGCGGATCCGGGGCGTACGTCGCTCGTTGGGCAGTTGCCCGCTCTCCGCGTCCCGGGTCAGGCGGCCGATCAGAGTCGTCGAATTGAACAAACTCAATTCACCCTTCCCTTCCGTCGGTGCTTAGCCAAGTACGGATCGCCCGCTCACGGCGGCCGCCCGCCAGCGGCGACGGGCGTGGTGGAAAAAATCGCACGCAGGGCCTCCGGTACCTCGACGCGCACCCGCGCTCGTTGCGGGCCCGCAATCAGCAGGCCTTCACCGGGGCTGCAGGTGGAGAGCCACTCCGCCTCAGTGGGTCCAAGATGGTAGAGCGCGTGTATCCGGTGTAACTCGCGCCCATGGTGCTGGTGCATGAGGAAGACCGTGGCCGCGTTCGCCAAGGCACCGCGGGCTGCGCGCGCAGCCTCGGGATCCGCGTCGGCATCCAGCAGATCTTCGATGGATTGCGTCGCCAGACAGACGGCCACGCCGCGCTTGCGTCCGCTCCGGAACAGTACGTCGAGAAACCGGGCGGTGGCCGCGTGCCCTAGGAGATGGTGCGCCTCGTCCACCGCGACGGTTAATTCTGACAACCCCGGGCGTACCATGTGGTCGAGGACGTGGTGCGTGAGCAAGAGGAAAGCGGCTGCGACGACGTCCGGCGACTGCCCGACGACGTCCCGCAGATCAAAAACTACAGCCCGTGACTCTGGGACATCCTCGCCCCGGCCGTCAAAGGGACGCAACCCGGACCGCAAAGCCGCCTCCAGCGCGCGCGCCAGCCGCTCTCCGTCTGGACCCTCGCCGGCCAGCGCCCGCGCGAATCCGCCGAGCGTCGGCCCGTTCGGATTGCGGTGCACCACAGCGTCCAGAGCCGACCACACCACCGGCACCGGAACCGGAGCGACCCGCCCCGTGAGGATCTCAAGCAGGGAGATCATCCGCTCCGCGCAAGCGGCTCGCCAGGAGCCATCGTCCGGGTAGGTGTTCGTCGCACCCGCCCCACTGGGGCGAAAGAGGGGGCTAAGGCGGGCTGAGCCCCCCGAGCCCAGCCGGATACTGGTGCCGCCCACTGCGGCGCACCATGGGCCATACTCCCCTTGCGGATCGAAGACGGCAGCCCGCCGCCCGCCAAGCAGGGTTTGTGTCAAGAGATTCTTCATCCAGAAGGACTTGCCCGCCCCGCTTCCAGCCACGCAGAGGGCATGCGGGTTGGGTAACGCAAAGCGGTCAAGCCCCACCACCGTTCGCCGCTGCGCATCGAGGCCCAAAATCTCCCCCAAGACAGCGGCAGGTGCATCACCTGGGGGAGGCAGAGCCGCACTCAGCGCGTCGGAGTCGAAGTTCCGAGGGGCTGCGAGCGCCGCACGTCCGATGGGCATGGTCGCGTGGAACCCCGCTTCCTGCTCCAACAGACAGCGGCGAACCACGATCATTCGCCCTTCGAGGAGGGTAGTCAGGGTGGATGATCGACTTTCCAGCTCTCCGAGATCGTGCCCGAAGACAGTGAGCAGGAGGTGGTGCGCGAAGAGACGCACATCCCCTCGGACAAGCAGTTCCCGCAATGCTGCAGCATCTTCTGCGGCCGCCCGGTCGGCAGGATCCTGCTCCACCCCGCGCGCCTCCGCTAAAAGCAGTGAAGCACGCAGCGCACGGAGATCTCGACCCAATTCTCCGAGCGCCGCGACGGGGTCCATGGGCTCGATATGCTGAGCGAACCGCAACTCCCCGTCATAGTCCTCCAGTACATGGAGCCAACCGGCATCCACCGTTCGAGGGTAGCCTCGTACCGCGAAGGTGCGCGCCAGACGGCCGTCGGCCAGTTCCAGGTGGTCTCGGTGGATCATCACCATCTCGGGAGCCACTGCGGCAACGGCTATCTCGCGCCCAGGCAGCAGTGGACGATCGGAACGGCCGCGGCCTCGCGGTGGGCGTGTTCCGCGCATCCATTCACGCATGGGGACCACCCACCCTGTATCCCGGTGTGGAAGGGGCCCCGCCCGTGGTATCGGATGCACCTGCGGACTCAAGCAGCAACCGGGCGAGGGCAGCACCGCGGATGCGCCGGGCACTGAGACCGAGACGGCTGGCGAAGCGCGACATGGCTGCCTGCAAAGCCTCTGCATCGCACCGTCGGAGACCGGAAGTTGCGCGGGTCGACAACACGAACAGGCAACGCCGTGCCACACATCGCCGCGCCCGTACCAGGTCGGCCCAGTAAGCCGAATAGGCCTCGGCGATCGGTACCAACCCGGACGGCGCCACAAGCGGATCCCAAAGCGGCGGGCGGTCGGCGGCACGCAGCCAGCGGGCGATGCCCACCACCTGCAGCGGAGCCTCCAGTGCGTGCAGTAGTTCCCGGTAGGCCACCTGAGCGGCTGCGACGGCTTCCGGACCACGCGCGACACAGTCGGTCCCGGTGCATTCGACCACCACGGCCCACCCGCTGTCGTGGCGGAGCCACTCCTCACGGACGTCGCACAGCCCCTCCCATCCCGGCATCTGTGCCCCGAACCGCACGCGGGGGCGCAACCAGTAGCGCAGGAGACGGGGCAACCACACCGCCATGCGCTCCCCGTCCGGGCCGGGCGGCCATCGGCCCACGGTGTACACGCCGCCGAAGGTGGCTGCCGGCAGAGACAGAGCCAGGCGCAGTGGCATGCTGGCACAGAGCGACCATATGGTGCATCCGACGGCCGCCGTGGCAAGCAGTCCCAACGCCTGGCCTGCCGTGATGGTCGAAAACAGGTGCATCCCCCTACCGGTATCCCCCTGGATCGTGGCCACTGTGATCCCCCCACAAACCTCAGTCGCCGATGACTTGCGAACCCCGTACCCCTATCCAGGAAAGTCCATTGGCACCGCGGGCAGCGACTCCGGCGGCAACCCGCGCCCCGGCGGCGACGCCTCCCGGATGCGGACCCAATTGCCCCCCCGCCTGAATGGCGGCGTTGAGCAGGCCGCGGCACCGGAACACCAGGGTCAGCGCCCCGAGGGACCATAGCCAGGGCGCGCCCTCCGGCGCGCCGGCGCCACCCATCCCGGCGGCGAAGACCAAGAGCACCGTCACCTGCGCCGACTGGACGAAAACGGCCACCAACAGTTCCGCCATCAATGCCCGCCACACCCCGCCGGCCGCCGGCACCACCCAAAGCGCCGCAGCCAGCGGCAAAAGCAATGTCAGGAGAACGATCTCCGCCGCCCGGATAACGTAGAAGCACGCAAGGGCGGCGATGCCGATCAATACCAGGAGGCTTGCCATGGCCGGTCCGATGCCCAGTGCTGCCGGGACCAGCGTGAGCGCCAATCCTCCGGCAAGCGGGTGCATCAACCCGGGCGCACCCTGGGGTACACCCCGCAGGATCGCCGCGCAGAGGACATTGTTAGCCAGCAGCAACCCTCGGACGAGCGCCAAACTGGTCGCCACTCCAATCGCCGCGAGCGGCAAACGCAGCAGCAGGCGCCAGGGCTGTTCCGCCTCCAGGCCGACCAATTCGGCCACCTGGGAGCGCAGCACCCCGTACAGGAGCACGACGAGCAGTAACCCGGCGGCGATGTCGCGCATGACGGTCCAGGCGCCCGCTACCCCGACCCCGAGCCGGAAGGGGTGGGTCAGCGTCGCCTTCAACACTCCCAGCACCTCCGGGCTCAGCGTGCCGATGACCGATCCGAGCGCGGTCACGGCGGCCGCGGGGCCGCCGCCCAGTGGGACATGGGACGTCATCCCCGCCACCAGCAAGACAAGCCACCCCTCAGGGCCGCGTGGTTCTCGGTGCATAGGAGCCACAGGCAATTGCCTGCACAGCGCCAAATCGCGGCCACGTCCGCAAGGGAGTATCTGGCGCCGGGGAGCCATGCGGACCCTACGGCGTAAGCCCGTGTCTCGCAGGCGATTGGGCGTCCGCGGTCCACCGAATACCGCACCGAGCGGCACCCCGATTGCCCGGCCTTGTAGTCGAAGGCCCCCCCGGAACGACGCCACACTGAGCTCCCCATCAAGAGGGAATGAGCCCCTGGACGATGGAGACAATGGTGGGCGCCAACAGCGCGATCAGCAGCCCGCCTATTCCTGCCCACACGATGCGCCAGGCCTCCGCTTGGGCACGCGCCGAGTGGGCCGCCGCGTGACGTAGGCCACCGTATGCCACCATGGAAACCGCCACCAGCGAGGCGAGGTACTGAAACCACCGGGTCACGTTGCCCAGGAAAGTGGTCAGAACCGTGGCCCCCGCTCCCTGCGGGGCCGCTGCCAACACGTGTCCGGTCCCCATGGCAACGGACAGCACCATCGCGACAGGGGACAGCCATCGTCGAACGAAGTCCCCACCCAGCGACGCTCACCCCCCCCCGGGCGAGCATAGCAATAACTGGCAGTGTTGTCATTTAGTTGAATTATTGTGGCCGAGCACCTACAGCGTTCCAGGTGGTCGGATCGCCGTCTATCCCGTACAGGCTCGAACGCACGCCGTTTATCATGGCGGGCGGCCCGGCCGAACCGAGAACCGGGGCGTGCGGTTCCGGGCCAAGCCCGTTCGACCCCTCGCGTCACTCCGACTCCGGTCGAGTGAGCCGTGGCCACCCACCCGCGGCCCAGAGAGCACCCGGCCGAGCGCGATACCTGGCAGCGCACCCAGGCCCCGTGCTGCAGCGGTCGCCGGATAATTGCAGAAGGGACCGCTCTGGCGAGCGGTCCCTTCTGCAATTATCTCTGTTGCAGTGTTCAGATGTCGGAATAGAGCTGGAACTCGTACGGATGCGGGCGCATATTCACGGGCTGCACTTCACGCGTGATCTTGTAGTCGATGTATGTTTCGAGCAAGCCGGTCGTGAAGACGCCGCCCTCCAGCAGAAACTCGTGGTCGTGCTCCAGAGCGTGCAGAGACTCGGCCAAAGAGCCGGGCACCGTCTTGATCCTGGCCAACTCGTCCCTGGACAATTCATACAGGTCCGCATCCACCGGGGCGGGCGGCTCGATTTCTCGCCGGATACCGTCCAGCCCGGCCATGAGTAGCGCAGAAAAGGCCAGGTATGGATTGGCGCTGGGATCCGGGCAACGGAACTCGACGCGCTTGGCCTTGGGGTTGTCCGAATACATCGGAATGCGCACACAGGCCGAACGATTGCGTTGGCTGTACACCAGATTGACAGGTGCCTCAAATCCGGGCACCAGGCGCTTGTAGCTGTTGGTGCTGGGTGCATTGAATGCAAGTAACGCGGGCGCGTGGGCGATGAGGCCGCCGATGTAGTGCCGGGCCATATCTGACAGACCCGCGTACTGCGCGCCGTCATAAAAGAGCGGTTGACCATCCTTCCAGAGGCTCTGATGCACATGCATACCAGAGCCATTGTCCCCATACATGGGCTTGGGCATGAAGATCGCCGTGAGCCCGAACGTTCGCGCCACGTTGCGGATCACGTGCTTGTACTTCATGCAATTATCGCCCATCTGCAGGAGTGTGCTGAAGCGCATATCGATCTCGCATTGGCCAGCCGTTGCGACCTCGTGGTGATGGATTTCGATGGGAATGCCGGCTTCCATCAACTTCAGGACGATTTCGTTCCGTACGTCCAGCAACGTATCACTGGGCGGTACCGGGAAATAGCCCTCCTTATGCCGGATCTTGTAACCGGGGTTGCCACCCGGTTCCTCGCGGCCAGCGTTCCAGATGCCCTCTCGGGAATCGACGGAGTAAAAGGCGCCGTTGACGCTGGAACCGTAGCGGATGTCATCGAATAGAAAGAACTCGATTTCGGGACCGAAGAAAGCCGTATCGGCCACACCTGACCGGCGGAGATAGGCCTCCGCCTTCTTGGCGATACTGCGAGGATCACGCTCATAGGGCGTCCGGGTCATGGGATCCGCCACATCGCAGATCAGGCTGAGAGTGGGGACTTTAGCGGCCGGATCCACGAAGGCGGTGTCGGGATCGGGCATCAACAGCATGTCGCTCTCATTGATCTTCTGAAATCCGCGGATACTCGAACCGTCGAAGCCCAGGCCATCCGTGAACGCATCCTCCTCGAACGCGCTCACTGGACGACTGATATGCTGCCACATCCCGGGTAGGTCCACCAGCTTGAGATCGACGAACTGGATACCTTTGTCCCGGATCATCCCGAAGACGCGATCGGCACCGCCAGCGATGGATATCGCCTCCTTAGGCTTCCGGCCGGCGGGTCGCACCCAAGTCGGCCGAATGATCACACTCAGTCTATGGAGAGACGGACCAAGGGTCAATGAAATGTCATGTTTTATAACACAAGATCCGCTTTCCGTCCGGAAACTTGACACAAAGTTGCTCTATGCCGGTGGATGCGCGTTAAATTGCGGCCAGAAGTCCCAAATGGGAGGCGCATGACCGGCGTGGCCTTCGAGGTACGGGACGACATGCCGGTGTATACGATCGGGCGCGTCGTCGACCTGACGGGTCTATCCGCCCGCCAGGTGCGATATTACGAGAAGAAGAATCTGATCAGTCCGGCACGGACTGCCGGCAACCAGCGGCTGTACTCGCGGGACCAGGTGCACCTGTTGCAGTTGGTGAAGCGTCTGCTGGAAGAGGGCTATACGCTCACCAACATTCAGGGCTTGGTCAAGGAATACGGCCGGCACCGGGCGACAACGCTGGAGGATTACCCGTCCCGAGAGGCCTTCCGGCGGGAGGAGCCGGCATCTCTGTACCCGCTGCACAATCGCGCACGCCTGCTGGAGATCTTGGACCGGCTCGAACGGCGCGATTCGGGGCGGCAGGAACGCACCCAGCAACCGCCGTTGCGCTAACGGATGCTTGCTGGGCGCAGGGTACAAAGCGCGCGCGCATACAACGGTTGCGCGTCAGGTTTCCGGCACCAAGCCCCGGCCCGGCCTCAGGGGGTTTCCGTGCGAACGCCGCGGGCGCCGGGTCGCAGCGACATGCCCTCCGGCCACGCCGTCGGGGCTAACGGCGGGCGGCCCGCCCCACTTCGAACACCGTCAAGCAAGTCAGCGCACCGACGCCCATGGCCACCAGCACCGTCTCCCCGAAGGCGAAACGAACCGACTGCCAGTACGCAGAGGGCACCTGGGAGCCGGGGACCGCCCAATAGCTGCCCAAATAGGCATGCTGAAACATTGTGAAGGTACCCGACAGCAGGCGCCAACCGATCAGCACACCGGCCCCCGAAATCCCGGCGGGCACCCACTCCCCGCGCGACCACCGCCAGGCGGCAAGTCGGCGCCCCCGCCCCTTCAAACCGGGCATATGCCACTCCCCCGTGCCGCGCGTTACCCACACCTCGTAGCGGCGGGATATGGGCGCGGGTAGGCTATGCTTTGAGCCCGTGGGGGGTTCTTCGCCATCTGTATCGCGCTGGTACAAGAAAGTTTTGGCGCCCAGGGGTCGCCGGGGCATTGACCTCACAACCCAGGGCCTCTTCCGCAGCCGTTGCCGACTCGCCAGGATCAGCGAGCGCCGCTGGCGAGCAGAACACACAGCGCGGCGATGACGAAGCCGGCGGCATTGAGCAAGAAGGCCCTGTCTTGAAATATGGCGCTTTCCGGTGCCCCCCCCAGGGACCGGCTCTCCACCATGTGCTGATAGTGGAACAGACCGTAGATCACAAATGGCAGTGTAACCAGCATCCACGGGCTGTGTGGACCTTGGGCAGCATACAGCGAATAGCTCATCAGCGTCGTGGCCATGACCACTTGCATGAAGGTGCGAACAAGATTCGGCTCATAAACGAGGGCCGCCCGACGATAGACCCGCTCCTCAGGGGCGAGATGGACGGCGTCGGACCATCTCTTGCCGAGCGACAGGTAGAGGGCGACCAGGTACGTGCATACCAGCAGCCAGGGGGATGCCACCACATGCAGCGCCGCCGTGCCGGCGAGGGCCCGCAGCACGAACCCCGCAGCCACGGTCAGGGCATCCCACAGGGAAACGTGCTTCAGGCCGAACGAATAAACGATGTTCAGGCCGAGATAGACACTCGCAATACCAAAGAAATCCCAACCCAGACCCAAAGAAGCAGCCAGCCCTCCGACCCCCAGCCCGATCGCCAGCGACAGGCCGACCGCGGCGGGCACCACTCCGCTGGCGATCGGACGAAACCGCTTGCGCGGGTGAAGCCGGTCCCGGTCTCGATCAACGTAATCGTTCAAGCAGTAAACGGCGCTCGACAGTACGCAGAAAACAGCGAAGGCCCACAGAGCCAGCAGGATGCCGTGGGGGTAGAGAAACGCGCGCGCGAAGACCAGCCCTGCAAAAACGAAGACGTTCTTTATCCATTGCTGAGGCCGCATCGTGCGCAAGATGCCCGCCGGCAGTCCGCCGGTCTGCCCCACGCGCGCCGGGCGCGGCAAGAGGAATACCGGCTCCGGCCTCGACATGCGGCATCCCTGCCCTTCCGCCGCGGCGTCATCGGCCCCACCCCACACACGCAAACCCGGCGCGCACCGTAAACCGACGCCGCTCCCGCCCGTATCACACACGCCATCCAATTTCAGTGTTCTTCACCCGGAGCCCGAACCCCTCCATGGGGCCCCGCTCATGAGCCGGCGAGCGGGGCCCGGTACGACCCGGACGGTCCACCCGATCGCCGGCGGACCGCACCGTAGTATCACTGATTTGTTGTCAATGACAGTCGGCAAGCCCATTACTCGGAGCCCTCTTCCCAGGGACGACCAGATAACGAAGCCGCTGAAGGGCTCCGCCACCCTGAAAGCACCCGTTGTCACGACCATGTCGGTGGCCACTCGGTCGCCCACCGCGGAGGGCATGGTTAGCGCTTTCCACCCGCCCGACCGCCGCGTCGCCCGGCGCGCGCACCTCCAGCCGGTGGCGCCGGCGGCTGGAGAGCAGTCGCCGGCGGCGTCTGAAAAAAGTACCGGTACACCAAGCTGGCAATGAGCGCACCAGCAATCGGACCCACCCAGTACGCCCAGGCCGCTGCCCACGTGCCGGATACAAGTTCCGGACCGAAGGCGCGGGCCGGGTTCATGGCCGCCCCCGTCAACGGGCCGGCAGCAAGCACGTCGAATACGACGACCAAGCCGACCCCGAGACCAGCGATCCTGGGCGCCGATGCATCGACCGCCGTCATCAGCACAGCGGTCATCAGAAAAAATGTGAGGATGCATTCGATCGCGGCGGCATCCAGCGGTCCCACACCCTTACCGGGGGCCGGGGTGCCCGCCACGACGCCCATGCCGGGAAAGAGCAGGTGCAGCAGCAACGCGGCGACGACAGCGCCAAGCAGCTCAGCCACGATATACAGAGCCGCAGTCCCGACCTTCAGTTTCCCCAGTGCCCACAGCCCCACCGTGACCGCCGGGTTCAACGCACCGCCCGACACAGCCAGGGTCACGGAGATTCCGATCCCCAATCCGATCCCGTTGGCAAGGGCGATGTCCAGCAAGGTGGCGTGGGGCCGCATGGCGGCACCTACGCCGGGAAACACAAGAAACATCGTCCCGATGGCTTCCGCGAGCATCAGCCGCAGCCAGTTGGGCATCGACCGGTCCCCTTTCCCTTTCATCTGCCGCCTCCGGTGCATCCGCGGGCCTTGGTCCGCTGTTTGCGCACAGTTCCGAAATCAGCAACGCCGGCCCAGGAGTCGTTGCACCCCGGTGCGGTTCTTCCCTGGACAGCTGGCATGTCCACCCGCTCGATGTGAGCGCAGTTCATCGTCCCACCTGCACGTTTCCAGTCAGCCTACGCAAGAATCCACTCTCGCATGGCCACTGTTCTGTTCTGCTGCCTCTTGTTCCCCAAGGGCCCGCGGATCGCGTCCGTAGGGAAACCGACTCTTGCAAAGCCGGGCTAGAAGGCCCGCACGCGGCGATGCCGGTTCCGGGATCCTGCGCCGCTGATGCCGACCAGGCGCAGTTCGTGCTCACGTCCCGACCGTCTCCAGACCAACAACCCAACAACGGCAAGGCAAGCGCCAACCACGACACCGGCAATCCGCGCCAGCCGCGCGGCTGCCGCCCATACGCCCCCTGTCACCGACCCGCCCCGTGCAGGGATGCGCGCCGGTGACGCCGTCCCGCCTCGGATCAGAGTGGCGTTGATCACCGCCTGGCTTCCACCTGTCCTGGGCCGCTGCGTCCGATCGGCAGCGACGGAAAACGACGCGGGTGCCACCGTCCCCGTGAGACGGGGCGTTACCGCCCCAGATCCATCGGCGGCCACCAACGCGCCGGCAGCGCTCGGCGGCGCCACGGTCGGCACCGGTCCCCGCGCCGCCGCCAGGCCGATGCCGTAGTCGAGCAGATGCGCCTCGTCTGTCCAGAATGTGTTCGCCGGCTCCCCCATGAGCACCGCGATCACCGATTGACCGTTCCGCTGCGCGGACCCGACAATGACGTTCATCGCCTCGGAGGTGTATCCCGTCTTGACGCCATCCGCACCGGGATACTGCGTCAGCAGGGCATTGATGTTGCCGATCAGGCGCGTGCCGTGCCGCGGCCACGCAATGGTGGCGCTGGTCTTGGCCACTACGCTGCGGATGACCGGGTTGTGCATCGCCACCCAGCCGAGTCTGGCCAGGTCATCGGCGGATGAATAGTGATTTGGCGCGTTCAGTCCATCGGGATTGGCATAATGCGTGTCCGTCAGCCCGTAAGCAACGGCCGCCTGGTTCATCAGCGAAACAAAGCGCGAGAGCCCCCCGGCCGAATCGACGGCAATCGCGATGGCCGCGTCGTTGGCGGAAGGCAAAAGCATGCCCTCAAAAAGCTGAAGGTATGTGTACTCGTCTCCGGGACGGAGATAGAGGAGTTCGCCATAGGCCTGTTTGACCTGTGGCGGCACAATCATGGGCGTGTTCATCTGATCGTGCTCCAACCGCAGCGACACCAACGCGGTCATCAGCTTGGTGGTGCTGGCCATGGGCAATCGAAGGTGGCCGTTTTCGGACCAGAGCACCCGACCGTCGCGCATGTCCAGGATGGCTGCAGAGCGTGCATGCAACGTCGGCGCGACACCCACCGCTCCGGTCGGCGCAGCCGTAGCCGGCGCAGGAAATAGCGCGCACGCGATCCAAAGGCTCAAGCCCACGATACACAAACCAACGCCCGACGTACACCACACGCGCATGCCGGCAACCACCGATGCCGCGTCGGACTGTTCGGTCCTAGCCCGCACCACCCCGCCCCAGATCGCCGCCTGCAGATCCTTCTCTGAGGCCTTGGACACCGAGGCCGCCCTCCCATTGGCGACTAGGCCCTGTCGCCGCCCTGAGCAACAACTCCGGACAGGCGCCCTCATGGGCCAAGCGAACACCCGCTTGATTGGCCAATGCCTGCAACACCGCAGATTCAATACCTGAATCCATGGGTGCAAGAACACCGGCACGGCTACGCAGCATGCATTCCCGACCGAGCACATCGAGGGAATGCATGCGAATACTCACGTCGCCACCGTTCGCACACGCCTCCGCCACCAGCCGACTCTCTGGCGGACACCGATCCACCACCCAGCGCAGCAAGTGGAGCACCAACACACGCAACGCGGACGCGCAACCGACGACTCGCGGCAGATCGGGATCCTGGCGCATCTCCAAGTGCACGCCGCGCGCACTGCAGTACGCCCAGGCCCCGGCGACAGCTGTCTCCAAAGCCTCCGCAGCATCGGCGTCCGTGGACGGACCACGGCTCCCGTGGGTATAGCGTAACATCTCGTCCATCAGGTGCGCCGCGCGCATCGCGCCGCGCCAGGCCCGTTCCAGCAAATCGCTCTGAACACCCTCAGCCGCGGCGCGGGCCAGTTGCACGGACGCAACGACAACGGTGAGCTGATTCTTCAAGTCGTGGGCAATGCCTTCCGCCAATTCTGCGACAGCCAGACGCTGCACGTAGCCGACGCGCTCTTCGACCGTCAACAACGCCGTCGGACACCCCCCGCAGTCCTCCGAAAACAACACCTCGCTTGCCTCTGGCGCCATCGAGGCGATGGATACGGTGCCTCGCACATCACCGAAGACCTGTTTTGCAGCGGCGGTCGTCCGTCTGGCGCCGTCCCTCACCCCGCACCCCCGCCCGCGTGACCATGTAGTACTCGCCACACCAATGATCCCTGCAGACACCATCCCTCCATGGACATCTGGGCACCTCACAATGGCGCGCCGGTCATTCCAGGGCAACGCGGCCCCGCCGATGCGCGCTGTCACTGTCGAGATTTCATGAGGCCTAGTCGGCATTCCTGCCGCGACGCGGGCTGTCGCCAGCGAATGTCATCGACAGCGATCGGGCCAATACGAGCCTGTGCGACACGCGTTCCTCATGCGCAACATGGCCCTGCCTTTGCAGGCCGAGATCCTTCGCCGATCGACGACCGACTGGCTCGATTTTCTGAGGTCTTCCCGGCGGAGGCCCGGGCCCACTCGCCGTTCCGGGTCGCGATCGCGGGAAGACGCCCGGCTGGGAGCTCTCGGCCTCCGGCGCACGCTTTGGGCGCACTTCGGCCGGACGGTGCGCCTGAGTCACGTCCGGAGGACGCGAGCGAGCGGCCCCAATGCCCGAGACCACCACACCGAACGCACGCCCTCCGCCCGACCCCACCTTTCGGAGAACCGGGCGGCCGAGCCCAACGTCGGTTTTTGCATTGGATGCGCCCATCGACCGACCGGATGACGGCAGTGCTCGGCATCTTCGTGCAGCGGCATGCCGCACCAGCGCCGTCCTATGCATCCGTCCACGGGCTGGCCGCCAATCGTGGCATCTCTTCCACGGGCATTTCCAACGCGCGCAGTTCAGACCCGCGCAGAACAGTGAGCACGGCGCTCTCGCCGGGACGATACCCCGCCAAACCCTGGCGCACAGCGCCCAGCGTATCGACGGGCTTGTCATCCAGGCGCACCACCATGTCGAACGGGCGTACGCCGGCACGCTCGCCCGGCCCTCCGGGAGCCACGTCCGCCACCGCTATACCGCGGCGCACCGGAAGTTCCAGCAGCAACGCCATCGCCGGCGGCACGACTTCGGTCTGGCCGGAGAAGCCCAACCAAGGATGCGTCGCCCGCCCGTAGCGCAGCATCTGCGCGACCAGCCGCATGACCACCGAGGCGTTGACACACAAGTTCAGGCCATTGCCGTAAGGGATCCCGTTGATTCCGGCCAAGGCGCCTTCCAGGGTGATTAACGGGCCGCCGATGTTGCCCAGGTGAATAGCTGCGTCGGTGAGCACCAAGCCGTCCACCGGAAACCGTTCGGGTCGGTAAATGGTGCGATCAGGCGCACTGACAACCCCCAGGGTCACGCCGCACTCCATCCCGAACTGGTTGCCCAGCGCGGCGACGACCAACCCCGGACGCAAGTCGGCCGGCGGGATCAGGTCTGGCGGCGGTAAGGACACTTCTCCTCTGAGGCGCAAGAGCGCCAAGTAGTAGAGCGCATCCGCCGCGGCAACCTCGGCCTCGAATCGCTGTCCGTCATGAAACATTACAGACAAACTGTCCCCGGGGGTATAAAGCGGCGAGTGGGTCAGCACATGCCGGCCGTCCACGCAGAAGCCCGTCCCGACGGCTGCCTGCTGCTTCCGGGGATCCACAGCCGTTACACTCACCACCCGCGGCGCAACGGTCGCCACTGCTGAGATCAACATCTGCGACCAGGGGTCCACGAACCGCTCCCCCCTTCGTGCCGCCCGGGCCATCGGAACTCACCTTCCCAATAGTAGCGCAGATCGCTGTCGCCCACGATCCTGTGCGCGCACTCCGCAACGGCTCCTGCGCGTATCGGCTGGCCTGACGCGCATAGGATGGGCCTGCCTCCTCAGGCCGGGACAGACGTGGGCACCTTCGGGGAAAGGGCGGAACGATCGTGTGGCGCGCGATGTGCAAGTCCAAGATTCATCGGGCCACGGTTACAGCAGCAGACCTGAACTACGAGGGCAGCGTGACCATCGACCGCCTGCTGCTGGACGCGGTCAGGATCCTGCCGTATGAGATCGTCCAGATCACCAATTTGGCCAACGGAACTCTCTGGCGGACCTATATCATCCCCGGGACGGCCGGCAGCGGCATCTTCTGCCTCAACGGTCCACCCGCTCGCCACTTCCACCCCGGCGATTGCGCGGTCGCCATCTCCCACGGCTACTGTGACGAACGGGAACTGGACGGCTGGGTTCAGCGCACTGCCTTTGTGGACGCACACAACGCCCTGATACGCGTGGAAGAGCACCGTATCCGCGAATAGGCCTCAGCCGAGAAGGGATTGCCGAACAATGCCAACCCAGAGGTCCAGACGCGCAGCGCAAGAGAAGCCGCATTCCAAGCCGCCACAATGTGGCGCCCCCTGCTTCGTCTCGGGACCAGCCGCCAATGCCTGGCAGTCCCTGCGGCCAGGCATTGGCGGGCGCATTATCCGGCAAGTGCCGGCGCCACAACCACGCCATCCGCCACCAGCAACCAGGTCCCCACGATGATGGCGACCGTGGGCAGCCACCGCGCACCGACCGGCTCACGCAGCCAGAGCCACGCCAAAGCGGCGGTCACCAGCAGTGAAAGGGACGTGATCGGTTCGGCTACCGACACGGGCATGAGCGTGAGGGCCACTAGCAGTAGGAGGAACGATATTCCGTTGCAGGTCCCGGCAGCAAGCGCCGCGATAGGCTGCCGGCCTAGCAGGGTCAAGAACCGCGGCAGCCGGCCGGTGACCAGCACCAGGGTGAATTCGGCCGCCGCAACCACGCTGAAAACCACCAAGCCGTACGTTCCGGCCGGAGCGGACCGGGCGGCAGACGCGTTGGCCTTGTCCAGCATGCGTGTCAGCGCGGAAAGGCCGGCATAGGCCAGCATCTGCCAGGAGGCCGCCGCCAGTCGCGGCCTCCGTATGGAGGGCGCTGGCACCCCAGCCGCCGGTGCGCGGCGCTGCAGAAAAGCGGCACCGGCGGCGATCAGACCGGCGCCCCCAACCTTCGTCGGCGAGATCGGCTCACCATGCATCAAAAACGCCAACAGGACAACGAAAGCGGCATTGGCCGCACTGAGCGGGGCCACCGCGGCCACCTCGCCGCCAGAGAGGGCAGAGACGTAGAACCAATATGCCACGGCGTAGATCAGGCCGCTGGGGACCGCCAGCCGAAGGAAATCCCAATCCTGGATCTGACCCAGGTGCGCGAACGGGAGCAGGACCAGGGCGCCGACGCCAAAGAACACGGCGGCGCATTCGGTGGGGCCCCCGACGGATCCGATGCGGCGCAGCAACACGCGCTCGACCCCGATGAGCAGAATGCGCGAGATGAGTACCGCAGCCACCGGCGCCAGGTCCGCCACCTCCACTGCACCGAACTGGTCCATTCCACTACCGGGCGCCTCGCCGATCCGCCCGTCCACCGGCACCGCGCGGGCACCGTGGCACACCGTGGCCACTTGGCAATCGTCCAAGGCGATCTATGCCCCCCGCCGGTCCGGCATGCAGCGCCGAGAGCGCGCCGTTCACGGTCAGCAGCACGCGCGCCAAGAGCGGCGCGCTGCCCGAAATCGCGGCATACGCGCATCCGTTTACATCTGTTCATTCTGAAACCGCCGGGGCCTCGGTGAGACAATCGGTGCCCCCCAAGCGATTGCGCCCCTGCGGGCCTCACGTGTCTCGCCGCTCGGCAGACCGTCGAACCGAAGTGCTCTCGGAATGACGCCACCCCGGGCACGCCGCATCCGGAGCAGGAGCCGCGGACCAGACCGCGAACGCGACACACGGGCGGCGCATTTGCCGCGCATTATTGGCGCATCGCGAGCGGCACAGGTGGTTTCTCGATGCCCATGGCGGTGTCTGTGCACAGTGGCCGCCACTCCCTGATACGGCCCGAGTGGCGAGTCGACACGGGGAGGCGAGGGCTACGTGCATCAGCAACTGCCCGGCGAGCGCCCCGCTGAAGGCCACCCCCATCGCGGCCGGGTGCGTCCGGTCCGCATCCTCGACAGTACTGGCAGCGGGCTCATGGTTCGTCTGCGCCTGTCAGCCTCCCGGCCACTCCTGGCCCTGATCCTGCGGGGCGGCTGTCTCGTCGCCTCCCTCGCCGCGGCGATCCGCTATCCAACCCTGATCGTCGCGGCGGCTGCCGTCTGGCTGTGGGTCCTCTGGCCCGCATACGCTGTGCGTCGGCGTACCGCTCCGGCCCTTGCCCCGGCACCTGCCGAACGCTCAACCGCTCATGCGCTGGCCCTCTGGTATTCGGGAGGACACCCGGCTTTACCGCGCCCGGGTCGCGCATGGTTGCGCGTTTGGAAGGAAGACGGGGCCGCCGTCCTCCGCGTGGGAAGGCGCTCGGTGGCGTTTCCGCTGCACTCCGTTCGAGCGGTCAGTCTTGTGGAAGGCCGAATGGAACGGCGTACTGGATGTCGTGGGGCGCTGGCCAGCCTCGTCGGACGGGTGCTGGCACGTGGCGCCGGACGATTCTGTGGCCTGCGGCGCGATGGCCAGGAGGATTTCGCTGTGATCGACCGCAGCCGGGTCGTGTGCGACCTCGTTCGGAATGGGCATTCCTGCCGCCTGATGCTCACGGGGCGGGCCGGGGGAGGAGAACAAATCTACCTGGAGGCGTTGGTCCGGCTGCGATCACTGGAGTCCTGGCGCGATGCCGGAGCGTCAGGCGGAGCTCGGGGCACTGCGGCCTCGCCACAGAACGGCGATTAGCAGGCCAGGTACCGGCACCACCGCCGCCTGACCTGCTAACGGGCCACGGTCCACCCGGTTGCGGCGACGCACCGCTCTGTGCGCCACACCAACGCTACATCCCCAAGATGTGAAATCCGTTATCCACAAACACAGTTTCACCGGTGATGCCCCGCGCCAAATCGGAGGCCAGGAACGCAGCGACATCCCCTATCTGCATACGATCGGTCTTGCGCCGAAGGGGGGAGCGCTCGGCCACCTCGCCGATCATGCCGCCGACCCCCTTCACACCGCTCGCCGCCGCAGTGCGCACGGGTCCCGCGGAGATAGCGTTGACCCGGATGTTCTCCGGACCGAGATCGTTGGCCAGATAGCGCACCGAGGCCTCCAGTGCCGCTTTGGCGACGGCCATAATGTTGTAATTCGGCACCACGCGTTCCGACGCGATGTAGGTTAGCGTCAGAACCGACGCACCGTCCGCCTCTGCCAGCAGGCTGCGGCAGGCCCGGGTCATGGCGACCAGACCGTAGCAGCTCACGTCAAGGGCCAGATGAAAGCCCTCACGAGACACCTTGATGAATTCGCCCTCCAACTCCTCCTGGCGAGCGAAGGCGGCACCGACAACAAGAGCATCCATCTTCCCCCAGCGCTCCTGCAACGCATGAGCCACCGCTTCCACCTGCTCATCTTGCTGCAGATCCAGAGGCAGTGTGATAGCTCCCGGCAGCGTCGCGGCGCAATCCTCCACGCCCTTGCGCAGGCGCTCGTTTTGATACGTCAAACAGACTTCCGCGCCTTCACGGGCCATGGCCTCAGCGATTCCCCAGCAAAGGCTGAAGCGGTTCGCCACTCCTTGGATCAGCGCGCGCTTCCCGCTCAGGAGCCCGGACATCCCGCCATCCCTCCCGCTGAAACCTCAGGATTCCACTCCGGAAGTCCTTGTCCTGCGCCGGAGGTAATGAACCGTACGTATCCGCGGCGTTTCCAGCAGGTCAGAAAAGTCAAGCGTTGTCGGTACCCTGATCGACGCGACATACTAGGTCGGGGACGGAAAGGAGGTGCCGAGACGGCGGGACGGCGACTTCTTGCACTCGATGTCGACGGCACCCTGCTGCGATCGGACAATACGCTGTCCAGGCGCAACGCCGCCGCGGTGATCTCGGCGCGGAACCTCGGTTGGCATGTGCTTCTGGCGACCGGCAAGCCGCCCTGGGCCATCCGGACGCTGGCAGCCCGCCTGAGCCTCACGGGCACACACATCGTTGCCAACGGCAGTGCCCTGTGGACGCAGGCCGACGGGACTGAGGTGCTCGCCCGCATTCCAGATGCAGGAGTCCGCACCTCTCTGACCTACGCCGCGCGATACTGCATCCCGCGCGCAGTCAGCGGTCCGCGAGGCGTGTTTACCCAGGCGACATGGGGCGTACCTGCATTGACGGCCGCCCTGCACGAAGTGGGTGAGGACGCGCCCACCGTGGTGCCCGACGCTGTTGCCGCCGAGCCCGATCCTTGGAAGGTGATTCTCATCCAGCGGACGGATCAACGCCATCCACCGGTGCCCGCCGTGGAAGGCGGTCAGTGGGTGAGAACGGGACCGGCATTTCACGAAACGCTGCCGGCGGGCTCCAGTAAAGGAACGGCCATGCGTCTCCTCTGCCAGCGCCTTGGTATCGCGCGGGAAGATGTCATCGCCTTCGGCGACAGCGAGAACGACATCGATCTGCTGCAGTGGGCCGGGACCGGCATTGCCATGGCGCACGCGCCCCAAGCCGTCCGCGGAGCCGCGGCCGCGACAACGGCGGGAAACGACGAGGACGGGGTGGCCCAGGCATTGGAACCGCTCCTGGACTGAAGCAGCACCTGGGGGCCGGCATACCGCCGGCCCCCAGGTGCTAGGCCGTGGTGCCCGAAGTCGGCGCACACCCCAATTGACGGCGGACCCGGGCCAGGAGTTCGTACACGTCGAAGGGTTTGGCGAGAAAGTCCTGCGCCCCTGCGGCGCGGCTGGCCGCCAGCCCGCCCTCGATGCCCGAAAGAACGATGACCGGGATCTGATCCCCGTTGGGAAGCGCCCGCAGAGCGGAAATCAACGCGTCCCCACGTCGGCCGGACAGGAGCAGATCCACAAGGACGAGGTCCGGAACCTGCTCGGCAGCACACTCAAGCGCCTCATTTGCAGTCGCGACCGCCACCACGCGCATTCCCTCTTGGCCCAGGGCAATCTCCAGCAGGTGTCGAATGCTCGCTCGATCCTCGACCACCAACACCAACGGGACACGCGGGATAGGTTCCATGGACATAAGGCGCGCCACCACCTGTCACACGAGCCCCCTGGGGCCAGCCTGAGATCCTCGCAAATTCGAAACATTCGCTCAATTGAGACGACATCCTCTGTGATCGCGCTCAAGAGCATGGCGGCATCACTGCGTTGGAAATCCAGGGCCGCACGGCCTAAAAACCAGGCTTCCGCAAGGGGCCCGCACGACCCTCCGTTGGCCGGATACTCTCTGGTCGACGCGTGCCACCATTTGATCCTACACCCGAAATTGCCTGTGGCTCAATACGTTCACCGACAACGACGCGGTCCTGCGCTCAATAGCAGAAGGACTGCGTCCCAGGGACCTTCGGCCGCAAGGTCGATCAGCGTGCCGATGCTATCCGGTTCGAAGGCGCGAGTTCCCTAAACTCCGGACTGGCGCTCCCCTGATGCCGCCTGCGCCAAAGATGTCGGAAATGATCCCAACACAGTGGCTGCCCGTACGGCAACCCCGTCGCGCATGTATACGCGCGCCAGATGCGCCCCGACCACGGTCGGACGAACATGTATGGTGGCCGGGCGGAGCATGGCTTCCGGTGAAACGCCGGTGCAGTCCACCACCACCTGCTGCATCCCCACTCGACCCAGCACCCGTACGGGTCGGTCCCCCATCCGCACCTCCCCAACGGCGGCGCCAAGCAGTCGCCTGAGCCCCAGTGCGGACAGAAGGGCTCTGGCGAGGGTGCGCAGCAGGACGAGAGGCCGCCGGTAGGGTCCGGCAGGTGTCATGTCGAAACCGTCGGTAAATCCCACGGGCAGCACGGCCACCTGGGCAGGCCGCTGCAGAGTTGTTTCCGCACCGTAACCCACCGTCGAGCCGGCACGGAGCTCGCGTACCTGGGCCGGCTGAACCTTCAGCGCAAAGGCGCGTTTAAGCCCTGGGGCGTTGCCGCTCACAGGGCGGTCGCCATATAGCAGAGTTCCGATGCGCACCATGTCCAAACGCGACTCGGGGAGCGCCAGCATCGCCGAACTGGCTGCGGCATGCCGTATGGAAAAATGCAGCCCTGCACGCTCTGCGGCGTCCACAACCCTGAGAAAACGCTCCAATTGGCGCTGCGTAACCGCGATGTCGGCGCCGCGGGCGAAGTGTGTGTAGATACCCTCGAAGCGAATCAGCCCGGAAAGTGCGGCCAGGCCTTCTGTTGCGGCACCCAGTTCACCGTCGTCAAAACCATAACGCCCCATGCCTGTGTCGCACTTCACGTGGGCCACGGCAGGAATACTGCGCCGGGCGGCCGCATCGGCGAGGGCCCGCGCATGATCGATGGAGACCACGGTGATCGTCAAATCGGCTTGCAGTGCTGGGTTGATGTCCTGGGATCGCGGTGGTGTGAAGACCAGGATCGGAGCTGTAATACCCGCCGCACGTAAGGCCAACCCCTCGGGCACAGTGCTGACGCCGAGCCCCGCAGCGCCCGCACTGATCGCCGCATGTGCCACTTCCACCGCCCCGTGACCGTAGGCGTTGGCCTTCACCACCGCCAGCAGGCGGCAGCCCTCCGGCAGCAGGGCACCTATCATGCGCACATTGTCGGCGATGGCGTCCAGGTCGACCTCTACCCAGGCCGGCCCCACAGCGGCGCGCCAGTCGATCGGGTTCGCGACGGCGCCGGGCACGTCACCACCCCCGGTGCCCAATTTAGGCCCGCTAGCCCAAAATCACAACCTTCAATGTCTGACGGCACTGCCATCACCTCTGGCGGCCCGCAGTATGCCGAGCGCGTCACCGACGGCCGCTGAGCACCGTCAGCGCCATCTCGACAGCCGTTGGGCCCGGCATCCCAGAGCGGCGGCGACAAAGGCGACGAACAAGGGATGCGGCCGGTTAGGGCGCGATTTGAATTCCGGGTGGAATTGCGTGGCGAGAAACCACGGATGGTCGTTGAGTTCCACGATCTCGACAAGCCCGGCCTCGGGCCAGACGCCGCTGGCCACCATACCGTGGCTGTTCAGGAGCGGAACATACACACCGTTGACCTCAAGGCGGTGACGGTGTCGTTCGGCCACCTCCAGGGACGCGTAAGCCCGGGCGGCAAGGGAACCCTTCAACAACCTGCAGGGAAAGCTGCCAAGACGCATCGTTCCACCCATGCGCCGCAGATTTTTCTGATCGGGCATCAGATCAATGACCGGCACAGACGTGTCGGGCTCGAATTCGGTGCTGTGCGCCTCCGGCAGACCGCAGACATGCCGGGTAAACTCGATCACAGCCAACTGCAGCCCCAGGCAGAGCCCAAAGAACGGCACCCGCTGTTCCCTGGCGTGGCGGATCGCCGCCATTTTGCCATCCACCCCGCGGGGGCCAAATCCGCCGGGCACAAGCACTCCGTCGCAATTGGCCAGCAATTCCTCCGGCCCCTGCTCGACGACCTCTTCGGCGCGGATCCAGCGCAGTTCCACACGCGCATCGTTAGCGGCACCCGCATGACAGAGCGCCTCCACCACGCTCATGTATGCGTCATGCAGGTCGACGTACTTGCCGACCAACCCGATGGTCACTGTCTTCGTCGGGTCCGTGATCCGTTCTACGATCCGCTGCCAGTCGTCCAGTTCGGGCGGCCGCTCCCCCAGACCCAGACGCCGGACCAGGAGGTCCCCCAGCCCCTCCGACTCCAGCAGCAGCGGCACCTCATAAATCGTCTCCACATCGACATTCTCGATGACGGCGCCTGGGGCCACATCCGAAAACAGGGCGATCTTCTCCCGCATGTCTCGGGACAACGGGCGTTCCGAGCGGGCCACCACCACATCCGGCTGAATCCCGATGCTACGCAATTCCTTCACGCTATGCTGCGTCGGCTTCGTCTTTTGCTCACCCGACTTGTCTATATAGGGCACCAGCGTCACGTGGACAAAGACGGTATCGTCCCGCCCCACCTCCGCGCGGAGTTGGCGCACAGCCTCAAGAAAGGGAAGGCTTTCGATGTCGCCGACGGTGCCGCCGACTTCGGCGATGACCACGTCGGCACCACTATCGACGGCAACCTTACGGATGCGTGCCTTAATTTCATTGATGACATGCGGAATAACCTGCACAGTGCCCCCGAGGAAGTCCCCGCGTCGCTCCTTTTCGATCACGGCAAGGTATATTTGCCCGGTGGTGATGTTGTTGCCGCGAGCAAGGCTTTCGTCGATAAACCGTTCGTAATGTCCCAGATCCAGATCCGTCTCGGCGCCGTCATCAGTGACAAAAACCTCGCCGTGCTGCAGGGGAGACATCGTTCCAGGATCGACGTTCAAGTACGGATCGATCTTTTGAATAGCGACAGCAAAACCGCGACTCTTGAGCAGACGGCCGATTGAGGCGGCGGTGATACCCTTGCCCAGCCCGGAGACCACGCCCCCCGTCACAAACACAAATTTGGCCAAATGGGGCTGCCTCCCGACCGACCGGCTCGCCGCGCATCTCCGCCGTTGCAAAAAGAAGACCCCGCGGACCGGGGCGGAGGTAAGCGCACGTCGAACTGATTGTTTCGACCATCGTACAGGTCGAGGCAAACCAGCGTCAAGAAACGCCCGCGCCCGATCACCCGCAGATGGTCGCGCCCGAACGCGGGCGGTGACCTCAGGGTGCCTGCCGGGTTGAGGCAGGCACGCCGCCCACCGGCGGCAGCGAATCCAGAGAGATAAAGGCCGCGCCCGCTGGCGAGGCGACCGGACCCGCGGGCTGCGCCGCCTCGGTGTCGGCTGGGCTTGGCGAAACCGGTTGGGCGTGCCGGGCGCCCACACCCTCCAAGGCGTGGGAATGCCCGCCGTGAGCGCGCCGGCGGCGTTCCGGTACGGCGGGTTCCAAGGCCGACTCGTCACCGTACATCAACCGGCCCAGACCCCCGAGTTGACTGTGGTCGGTGGCACACAGGGGACAGGGATGATCGTCCCGTCGGGGATACTGCGGCTCGGTATAGGCACAGATGACCCCTTCATAGTTACGGAGAATCACCTTGTCCTCCGTCATTGACAGCACATAGTTCGGCATCAACGGAATCTTGCCGCCACCACCGGGAGCATCGACCACGAACGTGGGTACGGCGAATCCTGTGGTATGGCCCCGCAACATCTCTATGATTTCGATTCCCCGACGGATGCTGGTGCGAAAGTGGCTCAGCCCCGGTGACAGGTCGCACTGATAGACGTAGTACGGTCGGACGCGGATGCGTAGGCACTCGTGCATCAGCTTCTTCATGACTACGGGGCAATCGTTCAGATCGCGCAGCAGCACCACCTGATTGCCCAGCGGCACACCGGCATCGGCGAGCCGGCCGCAGGCCTGCGCCGCAACCGGCGTGATCTCCTTGGGATGATTGAAGTGAGTGTTCATATAGATCGGGTGATAGCGGCGCAGCATCGCGCACAATTCCGGGGTGACGCGCTGCGGGCAGACCACGGGCATGCGTGTCCCCAGGCGGATGATCTCCACATGCTCAATGGCGCGCAACCGGCTGATAATATATTCCAGCCAGTCGTCGCCCACCAGTAGCGCATCGCCGCCTGACAGCAACACATCCCGAACCTCCGGCGTATCCCGGATATAGGCGATTGCTCGGTCGATCTGGGGCTTTGGCGCCGCGTGGCCGAACTCTCCGGTGAAGTGCCTTCGCGTGCAATGCCTGCAGTACATAGAACACATGTCGGTGATCAGGAACAGGACACGATCGGGATACCGGTGGGTGATCAAGGGCACTGGCGCGTCCGCCTGCTCATCCAGTGGATCGTCGCGCTCTTCGGCGGCTATGTTCAACTCGTGCGAAGTGGGGACGGCAAGCCGTCGAACCGGACAATTTGGATTTCCGGGATCCATCAGGGACGCATAGTACGGCGTAATCGACAGCGGAAAGTCCGATGTCGCATGCAATATGCCGTCCCGTTCCTCGGACGTCAGGTCCACGACCTGTGCAATGTCCTCAAGGGTGCGCAACCGATGCGACAATTGCCATTTCCAGTTGTTCCACTGCTCCGGCACCACGTCTCGCCACAGGGGCATCTCCTGATAATGCCGCATAGCGGCGTTCTCCTCGCGGTTCGGGGTGGACCGGTCCGGACGTCCCCACCTCACCACGCTGGGAACCCTCCGACCGGTCAGCGGACTCGCCAAGCAGTTCCAACATGGAACATGCGCCACGGCGGACAGACAAATATTTAGACAGAACCGCGCGGGACGGCCGCGACACTTGGCATGGACGCCGACTTGAGACGTCCGCCGACGGACCACGTAGAGATTCCGCATCAACGTGAAATGCTGGGCGCGTCAACCGATTTCCCCGACACGGATGCCGACTCGTTGACGCCTCCGGCACCGGCGGGCGAAAACGCCTCGCCCCGCTTCCTTGGCCGGCATTGCACCGGCATCCCAGCTTAGCGCAGGATGCGCCACTCCCTTACGGAAGGCGAAATGGCGATTGCGGCCATGGTCCTATCAGGCACCGCCTGACACCAGGAGCCGATTGCCGCCGCCCATCGAACGCCGCCATTATCAGACCGGCGGGCGCCGTTGTCCAGTAAGTATTCGGTGAACCCCGCACCTGGGTGCGATTTGGGGCTGGACACTTTCTCTGGCCTCTGGTAGCCTACTCGTGTGCCAATCACCATCGGACGCCGGA
>JAJZMB010000022.1 GCA_021803205.1 Bacillota bacterium
TCCATCCCGGCGCCTGCGGCCCCAGGTCGCTGCGGACGCTGCGCGTCCTGCGCTCCCGGCATCCGGCCCCAGGTCGCTGCGGACGCTGCGCGTCCTGCGCTCCCGGCATCCGGCCCCCAGGTCGCTGCGGACGCTGCGCGTCCTGCGCTCCCGGCATCCGGCCCGGGACGGCCGCCCGATCTCCCGCCCGGAGGTGATCCGCATCCGCCCGCGAGCCATCCGGCCCTCATACCCGGCATTCACCGCGGTTTTCGCGGTCCTCGCGCTGCTTTTCGGGGGGCCGGTGGCCATCGGCACCCTCTGGGCCTGGCTGTTGATCGGTGCCGTCGACGCCGCCTGGAGTCTGGCTGCGGCGCTGCAGGTGGCCGTGCTTTACCGCGTCCAGGCCGGGAACTACACCGCGGGCGACCCCCTGGACGTCGAGTTGCAGATCGCCAACGACGGATGGCTGTACGCCCCCACTGTGAGCCTGCGCGACGGACCAGAAAGCGCTCTATGCTTTGCGACCGGTCCCCGGCCCGAACGTTACAGCCTCCCGCCCTTCTCCCGACTGGAACTGCAGCGGACGCTGCCGGCCCGCCGCGGCCACTACCGGCTGGGCCCATTGGAGATCGGGGCGGAGGGCCCCTTCGGGCTCTTCGCATGGACACGGCGCCTCTATTCCGAACGGGAAATCACCGTCTTGCCCCGCCTGCACCCGCTCCCGCGCTGGCCGTTGGAGCAGGCGGAGACGTATGGACGCGCCACGCGTGCCGTCTCTCCGTACGCCGACCCCACCATGGTAGTCACCACCCGCCCGATGCTGCCCGGGGACTCCCCGAGGCGCATCCACTGGAAACGCACCGCGCGGACCGGAGCGCTCCAGGTGCGCGAACCGGAGCCCGCAAGCGGCGGCCAGGGATTCGTGGTCCTCGACCTGTGGGCAGGCGCATACGGCCATGGCCGCGACGGCCAATCCCTGGACGCCGCCGCGGAGATCGCGGCAGCGGTCGGTCACGCCATACTCCACAGTGGGGCAGACCTTTCCTTCCTGGCGACGGGCAAGATGCCGGTCCGGCTTCATCGCCTCCGAGGCCCGCACGCGCTGGGTGAACTTTTGGACGCCCTGGCAACGGTAGAGCCCGACGGCCCGCGGCCGCTCCGCGACTGGTTATCCAGCGTAGCCGACCAGACCTCCTGGCGCGCGGTCGTGGTGCTGGTAACGCCGACGCACCCGGCAACGTGGGCACCGGGACTACCGGACATCCAGGCTCGGGGCGCCACGCTCGCCGCCGTGCTCGCCGCGCCCGCCGGTGCCCACTCGGACGCGCTGCAGCGCGCCGTAGCCGATCTGCGGCGGCTCGGCTGCCTCAGTTGGGCGGCGGCCTCCGCCGTCCAACTGGCGGCAGAAATGGCGGGTCTGCACCGGCGCAGATCCGGTTAGCGCCCGCGGTGGATCGGTGCGCGCTCCGACCAGGGGTTGCCGGGGTGTCCCGACCATGAACGCCGTGGGCGCCGCAGCAGCCCGACACAGGGACCAGCAGGCGCCCGCGACGCTGCGGGGAGGGACCAACCCGTGCTGGATGATCCGAACACAGCAGCGGCATATGGCACCCCTGCGCATTGGAGCCACCCGTCGCCCGAGGCAGGGGCGGGCGGTACTCCGTCGCTGGCGCTGGATGCGTTGGCCGGCCTCGGCGCCGGCGCCTTTGCCGCCGTCATGCTCTGGTCGCTGCCCGCCTTCCTCGGTCTGCCGAGCGACCTGGACGTCGCCCTGTCCATCGCTGTCGGGGCGATCCTGGCATACGGCGTCACCGGGCCGCACTCCGGCACCCGGCGCGTCCGCTGGGGCGTGCCGCTGGCTGCCACAGCGGCGCTGCTGCTCGTCTGTGCCGCGCTAGCGGCGCTGCCCGCTGGCCGGTCCTGGCTGAGTCGTCTGGCCGGCATGATGGCGGCCCAGACCCTGGGGTGGGCGGCCAGCGGCGGCCTGGCCGCTCCCGCGGCGCTGGTCGCCGCCGCCGCCGCCGGCCTGGTGGTGGGCCTGCCGGTATTCCACGCCGCCCGGACCGGTAGGCCTGCGGCAGCGCTCCTGCTCGGCTTCGTCCTGCTCGTTGTGGAGTGGGAGTTCGTCGACAATGCGACGGTCCTGCTCTTCTGGCCGCTGATACTGGTTTCGGTCTTCTGGCTCGCCGCCGACCGAGCGCGTGAAACGGCCCGGCTCGGTGAACTGGACGCGGGCAGCCCCAACCCGTGGACCGCTTTCGGCATGGCGGGGCTTGCCGGAATCGCCGTCCTGGGCGCCCTGCTGGTCGTGCCCCGGCAGGGTCCCCCGGCCAATCTCGGCGGGGTGGGGATATGGATCGACCGCCTGCCGATGATCGGCACGCTGGAGAAGGCGACCCGCGAAGGCAGCTTCGGATATGCCGCCGGCGCGGCTTCCGAGGTCGGCCCGCCGCCGGGCAACGGGTCCGCAACAGGCATCCAGGTGCACGCGGACGGCTTCGACCTCTCCCAAACCGGCTTCGGGGCCAGCACCAGCACACTGGGCGGCCCGGTGCATCTGGACAACCGGACAGCGCTGGTGATCACGGTGTCCGGCACCGCACCGCGGCCGGCAACCGTCTACCTGCGCGGGGCCGTCCGGGACGTGTACGACGGTACGGGCTGGCTGCCCGGACCCGGCGAACAGCAGCCGGACCCGACATGGCCGGCGACGAACGCCGGCGCGGTGGGGCGCGCCTTCGTCTCCGGGGCGCCGCTGCCGGTGCCCTTTCAACTGATCAATGCGCGCATCACACTGCGCAGCGCAGCAAGCGCCAACCTGTTCACCGTACTCTCGCCGCTGCGTCTCTCGGTGCCGGTCACCTGGGACCGCAGCGGGGAGGCCTGGGCCGAAGCCCCGCTGCCGGCAGGCTTCTCCTACACCCTCACCGGCGCGGTGCTGGGCGGCGATGTATACACCAGTACCGTGTTCGCACCGTATGCGGTCGCTGGAATGCCCCACCAGTTAGTCAGCCCGGCGCAGGCGTTGAAACTGGCGCAGACCGGCCGAAGCGTCGCCCCTGCCCCGGTCCAAGGGATTCCGCGGAACATCGGTCAACTCCCGAACCCCGTCGATCTCGAGATCCCAAACACCGTGCCGGCGCGGGTGCGCCTCCTGGCCGACCGCTGGACCCGCGGCCTCCACGATCCGCTGCTGGAGGCGCTGGCCATACAGCAGCGGTTGCTCGGCTACCGCTACACCCTTGATCCCAAGCCGACCCCACCCGGGAAGGATTTCGTCGACTACTTCCTGTTCGACCAGAGGAGCGGCTACTGCACCTACTACTCCTCCGCCATGGCCGTGCTTCTGCGTGAGAAGGGCATCCCCAGCCGCTGGGTGGAGGGCTACCGGACCACCGTACCGGCCGGTGGGGGAACGTTCGCGGTCAGCAACGCGGCTGCCCACGCCTGGGTGGAAGCCTACATCGCCCCCTACGGCTGGATGGTCTTCGACCCGACGCCTGCAGCCGCTCCCACTCCGACCCTGGTCGGCAGCCGGCCCACTGCGCAACCGGCCGTCCAGGGCAGCGGCTCCCGCCTGTCCCTGCCGCACTATCTCTGGATCGCCGTCGGCTTGCCCGTGGGATTCGGGCTGCTTCTGCTGCTCGGCGCGCTCGGCAACTACCTGGCGGAACGCCAGACTGGGCGTACGCCGCTGGAGGAGGCACAGGCCATCTGGCGCGCCTGTGAACGCGTGGGGGCGCGGTTCGGCCGGCGGCGGCGCGGGGACCAAACGCCGGTGGAGTATGGGCGCGAATTGGCGACAGCCTTTCCCGTCCTCGGCCCGGCAGCGGAGCGCTTCGCCATGGCCTACGGGCGATTGCGCTACGGGATGTCCGCCACTGCCGGCCGTTCCGCCTCGGCGGACCTGGAACGATTGCGCGCCGGCTGGCGGGATCTCCAGGCGGGATGGAGGATGGTGTCACCCCTGACGTACCCCTGGCGCCGCTGGCTGTGAGGGCGTATCGGGCGCCAACTCCACACCGCTCCGGTGCGTCGGCGAAGCGCCATCGTCCGCTGTCCGCGGCCCGTGCAGGGCAGAAGGAGAGGCCTCGACGCCTCGCGGGCGCACCCTTTCGGGCGGCATCCGACCGAGAGACGCCGCCACAAGATGCGGGTGCGCCATCGGCCAACAGAGCCGTCATCACTCTCCCAACCGCCCCGGCCACACCATTGCTGTGGAGGGCGCCAAGCGTGTCGTCTACCGGGCCCAAGCTTCAGGGGTGAGCCAAAACCCATCGAGTATCCCCGGAAGCACCGGACGACCAGCACTACCGCGAACGCGTAGAAGGTCATCATCATGCTGTTGACCGACCATTTTTTCTTCATCAGGCCGGAGTACAGCACGTCCAGGCCGGGAACGGCGCAGGCTCTGGGAGTGGGCGCCACTGCCGCCAGGGGCGGTGGACGTTCTCCGACACCGTTGTGCCGGGGCGCGGAAGGCGCAACCGCCTCAGCTCAGGAGCCGGTGCAAGGACTCGGCGGCCGTCGCGCTACTCTTGGCGTGGGCGGCCAGGGCCTGGAGCAGCGCCTCCAGCCAGGCGTCGACCTCCATCTGTTCAGAACTGAGCGCGATACCGCGCACCGTGTGGGCGCGTTCCGCGCGCAACTCGCCGCCAGGGCGCGCGGCCAGCCGGAACTGCCATTCCCCGAGCGACAGCAGGATCTCGCGCACGGGGTGCTCCTTGCGGAACAGGCCGCCGGAGCGCCGCACCTCCACGGCCCCGGGAAGCGCAGCCTCCATCTTCCCCGCCAGCACCTCCAGGAAGGTGCCAAGATCCGCGGCATCCGCCCGCAGGGACGCCGACACCAAATCAAAATCGGGCTCCCCGGCCATGTCGCCGTCCCCTTCCGGGCACACTATCCGGCGCCGCCGCATCGTCGCCGTCTTTTGCGCGGTGCGTGCCCACAGCGCATCCTACCCCGCGCCAGTCCCCGGCGGCCAAAGCCCCCGCGGGCCGTGCCGCCCCCGCTACGATAGCGTAACGTTCCTTCGCCCGGCTACGCCCCCGCCCTGCTGCGGCGAAGGACCCCCGCTGCGCCCGCCGAAGGGGTGAGTCGGGTCCGCGCGGGAGATCGACTGGCGCGGGCCGGGAAGGGGTGCGATCACCATGCCCGGATTCCGCGGCCCATCCCCCGGCAGCGACGATCCGGCCGAGGCGCGCCGCCGTCTGGCCGACGACTTGGCGCGCCAGGAGCGGGATCAGGCCCTCCTCGAACAGGGTCGCCTGCCGTCCGCCGCGCAGGGGCGCCTCGCCGAGATCGGACGGACGGGTCCTGACGGCCTGGCCTTCACCAGCGACCTTGCCGCCGACGAAGCCGGACTGCTGCGGCGCCACGGCTATGAACCGATCTGCCTGGTCACCGGCAGCGCCATGTACCACGTCGGCTACGCCTACGCCTCCGCCTGGAACGACTGCGAAGTCGCCCAACTGAGCCGCGCCTACAACGAGGCCACCCGCTTGGCCGTGTCCCGCATGGAGTTGGAGGCCGCGGCAGCCCGCGCGCACGGCGTCGTCGGGGTGCGCTACGGTATCATCCGCCACGAATGGGCCGATCGCACGGTCGAGGTCCAGCTCATTGGCACCGCCGTGCGCGGGCCAGGAGCCGCCCCCCGCACGCCGTGGCTCTGCGACCTGTCCGGCCAGGAGTGGTATGCCCTCTGGCGCGCGGGGTACGAGCCGGCCGCACTGGCCTACGGGCACTGCACCTGGTTCATCCTGACCACGATGCAGGACGAGTGGAACGAAATGAACCCGGTCAACGTCGAACTTCGCCACTTCAGCCTTGCCCTCGGCCAGTGCCGCACGCGTGCGGCGATGCATCTCAAGACCATCGCTCGGGACTCGGGCGCCCTCGGCATCGTCGGGGTGCACGTGGCCCGACGCCTCGACGAGGTGCGACTGAGTGGCAGCGACGAGAATCCGGCCTACGAACGCGAGCACCACAACCTCATCCTCAGTATGATCGGCACCGCCATCCGCGCTCGGGCCGGCGCTGCGCCCCGCGTGCCAGCCACGCGTCTGGTCCTATCGCTGCGGGACGGACAACTGGAGGTCGGCAGCACCGCGGCGGAGGCGGCCTTCGTCTGACATCCCGGTCCGGTCGACAACACCACGGCAGGAGGCAAATCCCGTATGGCAGACACCACCGGGGACGACAAACAGGCCCAGGCTGAATTCGCGACGCTGCCCAAAGCGGCCCAGGAACGCCTAGTCGAGATGCGCGGCAGCGGCGAGGAGCGGCGCCTGTTCACGTCGGACCTCTCCACCAGCGAGTTCCTGCTCGTCAAGGAGGCCGGGTTCGACCCCGTCGGCCTCGTCGTCGGCAGTTCCATCTACCACGTCGGCTACCAGGCCGCGGCCTTCTCCAGGAACCAGGAGATGACCGTGCTCACGCAGGCGATGTATCACGCGCGCGAACTGGCGATGACACGCATGGAGGAGGAGGCGGAGGCCCTCGGCGCCGACGGCATTGTGGGGGTGCGCCTGGAGGTCAGCCACAAGGAGTGGGGCCGGCACATCGCCGAGTTCGTCGCCATTGGCACCGCCGTCGTCCACCGCGGCGAGCCGAGGCGCTTCCGCAACAAGCACAACCGGCCCTTCACCTCCGACCTCTCCGGTCAGGACTTCTATGTCTTACTGCGCTCGGGCTACCGTCCGCTCGGCATGGTGATGGGCAACTGTGTCTACCACGTGGCCCAGCAGGGGTTCGCCGCCGTCATGGCCACCATGGGCCGCAACGCCGAAATGGTGCAGTACACGCAGGCCCTCTACGACAGCCGGGAACTCGCCATGGAGCGCATGCAGAAGGAGGCCGAGGCGCTTTCCGCCAAGGGCATCATCGGTGCCGACGTCCACGAAAACAGCCACTCCTGGGGCGCGCACGTGATCGAGTTCTTCGCCGTGGGTACCGCCGTCGATGAGATCAGCGCCGACCACGTGATCGAGCCGCCCGCGCTGGTGCTGCCGCTGACGGATTGAGGCAGGGGCATGGTATGGTCTGATGAGTCGAGCACAAGACTGTAC
>JAJZMB010000149.1 GCA_021803205.1 Bacillota bacterium
CGCCAGGTATTGCCGACAGGCCTGTTCGGTGGAAAATCGTTCCTCAAACTCCAGGAACGTGCCCGGATAATCGTCCACGGCGCGACACTACATCTTGGGGGTGTGGCAGTCAAGGGGATACCCAGATCATGCATTTCTCCACACATTTGCGGCCGTGAGCCTTCATCCCCCCAGAGGCCTCTTCCGGCACCCTTGGCCAAGCCCCACCCCGGCGCTACACTCAGTGTGCTCTCTGTTCTCGCAGCCTGGAAACCTGGGAGGAGGCCCCGCTTGGCGATGCTGTTCTCCGGCTGGCGAGGCAGAACGTTCTTCGCCCTGCTGCGACAGCAGGCGGACGCGGTCAGCGCCGGCTCGACGGCCCTGCGTGCGTTTCTCTGGGCGGTCGCGGACCCCGCGGCACGGCAGGTGCAGGCGATCGCCATCCGTGAGGCGGAACGCCGGGGCGACGAACTGGAGCGGGCCGTGACCGACCGCCTGGACCGCGCGGTCCTGTTGCCCGTCCGCCGGGAGGACATCTATGTGATCTCCGGTACACTCGAATCGGTGATGGACATCATCGAAGGGGTTGCCAACCGCGTCGAGCTATATGCCATCACCGCGCTGACGCCTGAGGTGCTGGCAATGGCTGATCTGCTCACGGACCAGACGTCGGCTCTGGTCGATGTCGTCACCGGACTGCAGTCGCTGCGGCGGACGGCGGTGTCGGAACCGGCGCAGCACTGCAAAACGATGGAAGCCGAAATCGACAAGATCTATCGCACTGGACTGGCCCGCCTGTTCCGCACCCCGGACTTCGCTCCTCTGGAGGTCCTCAAACTCAAGGAGGTCCTCGAACGACTGGAGGAGGCCTCCGACCACTGCGAGGATGTGACTCGCCTGGTCGAAGGTATTCTCATCAAACGCGGGTAGGCCGTCGCGGCGGGCCCGGCCCACGTGGCCAGGGTCTCCCTGAACACAGCGGTGCGCATACACCGTACACCCGGACTGAATCGCGCCTTCCCGGCCTTCCACGGCCGCTGCCACTCTGTGCCCGGCATCGGACCAGCCCCCGGTGATTGACGTGGCGTACCGGTACCCGCCAACTGGGCCCGCAGCGGCCGCCGTCTCTCGGGTCGGACCTCCCGTATGCCGCAAGGCCTGCCTGATGGTGACGCGCCGATTTTGTCCCCCTCCGAGACGTCGGCGCCGTCCACTTACCGCGCTTGCGGGCGGTGCGGCTCGGTAAAACGCCAGGAGTAACCGTCCAGGTCTTGCGCAACCATCTCCCGCGCCCCGCCCGGGAGCGCTGTGGGCGGATGCGGCACCTCCACGCCACGTTCGATGAAGCCGCGGTACGTCTCATCCAGATCATCCACGACCATCCGGATCTCCACGGTTGGCGGCTTCCCGGACACATCGTCCGGGCGCCCTGGCGCCAGGTCGACGTGGGGTCCACCCGCCAGAAATAGAGTCCGCGAGGTCTCGAATACACCAGGTCCGACAGGTACGCCGAACTTCTCGGCGTAAAAGTCCGCCGCAGCCGTCAGGTTGCGGACGCGGAGCACGATGAGGTCGACCCCGAGAAACGCCAACGCCGATCGCCGCCGTTCTTAGCGATGTAGCCGCTCACCCGTATCCGGAGCCAAACTTGGTAAAACCGATCACCGACGTGTACGCCGGGTTGATCTCGATCGCCTGGACGCCCGCGCAGGCGGCACGGGAGCACGGCGACACTGTCGTCCCCCGCGTGCGTCAGCAGTAGTTTGTCCATCTCCGCCGGACACTGCAACTCCGTGCGCACGCGGATCGTGATCCCGAGCCGTTCTTAGCCTCATGAGCGTTTGTACGTATGGAGTAGTCTCCCTGCACCGCGCAGGGAAGCCACGCCGGCCGGAGCCAGGGGGTGATGGCAACGGTAACCTGTCCCCCGCGGCCACACCTCCCCGACCCGGATCCCCACGCGCGTCGCTTTGTAGCGCAACTTTGCCAGAATCTCGGACCGGATCTGGTTATTGATCCGCCAATTCAGATCGCGGCCGAAAAACCGCGTCCTCCGCTTCTCCCCGCAGCCGCCATCGCGCCGAGTCCCCCCGCAGCCGCACCGGTCCCGCTCCGGAGGACGCAACCCTGGCGGTGGAGAATCTCGCAGAGTCCTCGGGACCGGCGCCAAGTGGCGCGCGCACCGCCCGGCGGTGACCCGAGGGCGGGAAGGGGCGAATCGCGCTGCATTCCCTGCCCGAGATCCGGCACGACCTGTCCCTGCAACCGCACGGCTTACTCAGCGTGGCGAAAAACGTCGGTATCAGAGACGAGACCCTCGATTTCACCGTCGTTTACTCCACAAGCCCCGCCACCGCCGCCGCCGCCTTCACCCGCAACACATTTTGCGGCCACCCGGTGACCGTCGGTCGCGTCCACGTCGCCGACGGCCGTCTGCAGGCCGTAGTCGTCAACAGCAAGAACGCCAACGTGGCCACAGGTCCAGAGGGTTTGGAGGCGTGCCGCGAGACCTGTCGCCTGGTCGGAGCGGAACTGGGCATCCGCCCGGAGGATGTCTTTCCCTGTTCCACCGGGGTCATCGGGCGGCCGCTGCCCATGGAGCGGATGCGCGCCGGCATCGCCGGCGTACGGTCCCAACTGGCTCCGGGCCGCCTGGACGCGTTCGCCCGGGCGATCCTGACCACCGATACGCACCCCAAGATGCGCTGCGCGCAACTGGGGAACGCGGTTCTGTCCGGATGCTGCAAGGGCGCGGGGATGATCGAACCCAACATGGCGACCATGCTGGCCTTTTTCTTCACGGATGCGGCCCTGCCGGCGGACGAATTACGCGGCGCGCTGCGGGAGGCCGTGGAGGTCTCCTTCAACATGGTGAGCGTGGACTCGGACACCAGCACCTCCGATACCGCGGTCGTCCTGGCCAACGGGCAGGCCGGGGCGGTGGACAGGCACGCCTTCCGGCGACTGCTCACCGCGATGGCGGTCGAACTGGCGCAGGAGGTGGCGCGCGACGGCGAGGGCGCGAGCAAACTGATCGAAGTCGCGGTAAGCGGTGCCCCGGATAGAGATGCCGCCCGCCGGGTCGCGAAATCGGTGGTGAACTCTCCGCTGGTCAAGAGCGCGGCCTGGGGCGCCGATCCCAATTGGGGACGCGTGGCGATGGCTGTCGGCAAGTGCTTCGATCTGCCGCTGGATCCGGACCGCGTCCGCATCGCCTTCGGGGGCATCGCCGTCTACCCGGGAGGCGGCCTTGGACCGGACGGCCTGGGACCGCTCACCGAGCACCTGCGCGGCGACCGCATCCGCATCGAGGTCGATCTCGCCCTGGGGGATGCCAGCGCAACCGTCTGGGGCTGCGATCTGACGCCGGAGTACGTACACATCAACGGCGATTACACCACGTGACCCCGGGAAGACCCCCGGAAAACCCTCGCCCCGGAGGTGGTTTGTGTGATCCGGACCATCGCCCGCCTCCTCGGCGAACTCTCCCTGCTCTGGCTCTTGGCCGCGGCCACCACGGCATCCTTCGCCCCGCGTGGCGTGTCCCTCAACGCGCAGGACAGGGTGGCCGTCCACCAGACGACCATCGGCGGCGGCCTGGCCTTGGCCCTACCCGCGGCGGCTCTCTGCTTCGGGCTGTGGTGGCTGCTGACCCGTCAACTGCTCGGTCCCCTCGCGGTCGCATCCGCGGGGCTGCTCGCGGTGAGCCTCCTGCTCCCCCACGACCTCACCCTGTACTTCCTGCCGGCCCCCCTGACGCTGCTTGTCGCCGCGTTCCTCCTTCACCGCTTCCCCGATCCCGGCGCATCCGCCGGGCACGGCTGAGCGCCACGTCGCCAAGGACCCGGCGAGGCCGCCGCAGGGTAAAACAAAGCGTCGCGAGTGCCCGGCGCCATCCGGGCCGGTGCGGCGGCGACCACAGGCAGCGCCGCAGCCACGGGCCGCCGGCGCTGCCATGCCTCACGGGCGGCCACCGGAGACGCCACCGCCCGTCGGTTCGGGCACGGGACCAGAGGCGGCGGCGCCCGGCTACGCCTGCTCCCACTTCACCCGCGGTGGGAATGCCCAGTCCGCGTAGCGGCGGGCCACATCCCCCTCCTCCACCCCGCCGCGGTGCAGCAGCACCCGGAATCGGAACGTCGCGCTATCGCCGGCCGGGATGGTGTACTCACCGTTGCGCCCCTGCTTCGGCAGATAGTGCGACAGGGCGAACGGGTTGGCCGCCATCAGGCCGTAGTCGCGCACGTGCCAACGCATGGGATGCAGCGGATTGCCGGGATTGTCGAAGATGGCGACGCCGACCGGAGAGTTGCGCCCGGCCGTCGCCTCCGCCGCCGGCACTCCCGTATAGTCACACCATCCCGCGGCACTCCCCCAGGCCTCCGCCTCTCCGATGGCGCCCTCCGCCGTAGTGATGCGTCCGCCGTTTCTGCCCTCCATGCCGTGGGCCACACGTACACCGCACAGCGCGCCCTCCTTGGTGTCGCCCCACCGTACCTCCGCCCCGTCAACCCCGCTGTACGTCGATTCGACATCGAAGAGGCGCACGGCGTCATCCACCGCCCAGAAGCGGTAGAGGCGCCGCTCCCGGAGCACGGCCGTCCCGTCCTTACGGACCCAGCGCACCTCCGTCGCGATGTGGGCGGCCACACCCCCGGCGTCCGCCGCCGTTGCTTCGGCGACGATCCGGCCGATCCGGTCTTCACGTTCATCCCACGTATCCGCGCCATTGACGTCTCCATGGCCGATCCAGGCACCGCGATGATGGACGTGGTCGGTGGGATCTCCGATCTGCGGATCGACGGGCCATCCCCGGAGGACGCACACGCCTCCCGGCGCCAGCAACGGGTAAAGATACGGCTTGGGCGCCCCTTCCAGGTGCAGAGTGGTGAAGGGCGCGTCTCCGACCGCAACCGCGACGGACCCCGTCGAGGCCGCGACGGTCATGGTGCGCGGCAGTCGGGCAGGCCGCAGGGTGTATGCCCGGGCAACACCTGCCGCCAAGGCTGGGAATACCGCCAGGAGCCGGCCGTACCCCACCTGGGCGGGGATCGTCTCACCGTCGCGGACCAGCACGTAGTCGCCGGCCGCCGCGCCGTCCGGGGCATCGAAGACCAGGGGCGCCTCCCGGCGCTCCCGCGGACCCGGGGAAACCTGCAGGCGCCACTGGACGCCTCCTGATGGGGCAGTGACCATCGTTGCAACTCCACTCCTTGCCGGAAACGATCCGGGGCCGGCCATCCCCCACCCCCACGCGGGTTTCCCACGCCCAAGCGGGCCGCCGCCCCGTGGCTATGGACGCACCCTCGGTCGCGGAGTAGGCCGGCAGGCGCACGTGGCCCGGGAAATGCGCGCGACACTTCCACTGACGATTGTTCCTGGTCCGGGTCCCCATCCCTCCACGGTCCGCCGGCCGCTCGCCGGAACCCGTGGGTGAGGCGTACCGTTCGTGTCCGCGCCGCCTGACGGCTGGACGGCGCAGATGCAGGCCGGATGCGACCGGAGGGAACTGCCGATCCGCTCCCTGTTCCCGCCGGCGTCAGGTGTCCAACGAACGTGCCGCACCAGAAGGGGGAGGTATCACCACTGTGGCCCCAACGCACGATTTCATGGAGGACTGGGGGTGACGCGCACCCAAAGGCGGCAGCGCTTCCACGCCCGGCACCACGGTGACGCCCGGCGGTGACATGTCCCCGGGCGCCGCACCCACGGAGGGATCGTTGGTGGCACCAGTGCTCGTCGTTTTTGATATCGACGGAACATTGATCGATGGCGCGGGAGCGGGTCGATTGGCCATGGATCAAGCTTTCGAACGAGTGTTCGGAGTGTATGCCGCGGGGCAGGGGGTGGCGACCGCCGGCAGAACCGACCTGGACATCTTCTCCGCCATGGCTGCGAAGGCACGCGTGCCGCTGCACGCCACCGCCATCTCCCGGCTGCTGCCCCAATACATCGAGGCCCTGCGCCAGGCCCTCGTCACGCGCTCGGCCCTGCTGCTCCCCGGCGCCGACGAACTGGTCGCGGCGCTGGCCCAAGACCCCCGCTGCCGTCTGGCGCTCGGGACAGAAAACATCGCCGCCGCCGCGCGCGTCAAACTGACACACTTTGGCCTGCAGCGGTACTTCCCCGCCGGCGGTTTCGGGGATGACAGCGCCCAGCATCCGGCAGTGATCGCCGCCGCGCTGCACGAGGCGGCCCGCCATTACGGCATCGGCTTCGATCCCGCAACGGCAGTGGTGGTCGGCGACTCCGCGCGGGATGTCGAGGCCGCCCGCGCCAATCGCATGCGCGTGATGGCCGTCGGTACGGGCCAGGAGGGGCCAGGGCCGGTGGCGGCGGCGCGCCCGGATGTCATGTTTCCCGACCTCACCGATGGCCGGCGCATCCGTGCCTGGCTGCTCGACTGACTGCGCAGCCGCTCCAGCCGGCCACACCTCGCCGGCCCGCCTCTGGGATCGCCCGCCTCGACGGCGTGGTCGCCTGGCGACACGCCGACACTCCGCGGGCGAGCGCCCGGATGCGCGGCACCGGCGGAGCACGGGCATCCAGGCCCGAGCGCGCGAGCCCGCCGCTGCTCAGGACCGGTGCGTTCCGCGGCCATTGTCCGGATACCCCTTGTCCCTCAACGGTTCACGCTTCTCGGCTAGCATGGGAGCCAGCCTTTGCCTCATCGTCCTAGGACTGTCCTCCGCACTGGCAGCGGTTGGCGCCGGCGACGGTCCGGGACATCGGCTCAGCGGTCGGGAAGGCGGCCCCAAAGAACGTGAACAGACCGGCAGACCCGGTTCTCCGTTTCATGTGTTCCCACCCCGGCCCCGGCCCTGCCAGTGCGGAGGACAGTGCCAGCACGGCGCTGCAAAATCCCGTTTGCGCACCGGCCGCGAGTCGTGGACCGTTGGGGGACAAAGGATATCTGAGCAGTGGCCTCGCAAAAGCGGAGTTTTTGCGGCGGCCACCTAGTGGTGCGTCCATCAAGTTCCGACCGTCGCCAGCGGAACGGCACCGTCTCAGGGTGGCGGTCAGCGGGAGCGGCCACCACGGCCCAGGTGGAGGGCGTGGTATC
>JAJZMB010000095.1 GCA_021803205.1 Bacillota bacterium
CAACTGAAACGAGAGGGGGGGGCAACGCCCGACGACGGGGAGCGTACGGCCGGCCGAACGGCTTTGCTGCGCCTTGTCTCGGGCGCTCGCTTGTACTTCGAAGATTTAAAGATCGGACAGAGCTGGAGCACGGGAGGCCGCACCCTGACCGAGGCTGAAATCACCGCGTTCGCCCAGGCATACGATCCACAGGCCCTGCATCTGGATACCGAATGGGCGCGAGAGGGTCCCTTCGGTGGGCTGATCGCCTCCGGCTTCCAGACCCTGAACCTGGCCTGGGCCCTCTGGGTCCGGGTCGGTGTCTTCGCCGAGAGCAGCCGAGGAGGCATCGGCATCGATACATTGCGCTGGACGGCGCCCGTCCGCCCCGGGGACACCATCCGGGGAGCGGCGGTCGTACGTGAATGCTCGGAGACACCGCGCCGGGGCAGGGGGCGGGTGGTCATCGAACACACCTTCCGCAACCAGCGCGGAGAGATGGTGCTCACCTTCCGCACGCTCAGCCTCGTCGCCAGCCGGGAGGGGCTGGACCGGCAGGCGCCGCCGCCGTGACAAGTGCGGACCGCGCAAACCCGGTACCCTTCTGCCCGCGCCACTTCGGACCGCAGTCGAAGGTGCCGGCAAGGTGCATCCCGCCGCCGTGCCAGCGTTTCCCGTCCGGTGGATCCTGACGCTTCTGCCCCGCCGCCGTGGGCGGGCTCCCGCTCGCAGCCGCCTCGGACAGCAGCTCCCGGATCGCCGTCGCTGCGCTGTCCGGGGCCGGCCAACGCGTCTGGAACGCGGGCGAAAGGGCGCCGGCGTTCCAGACGCGCCACGATCGCCTCCGGGCACGCCAGACCGGGGGGCACGGGCCGGAGGGTCCACGTCCCTGGCGCCCCCCACTTCGCCGCGGCGACGCATCACTACCGTCGTCAGCGAATGCGCGCCAAGACGTGATGCCGGAGTCGGCCGCCGCCCCGGGGCGTGTAACCCCAGGATTGCGCCGCCAGGTCGCGAAGCACGGGTCCGCTGCGCGGAATACGGGCAGGGGATCCCTACAATCGGGATGTGGTGGAGATGCGCATTGGCGCGATGCAGGGTATTCTGCGGCGATCGGGCTCGGTCCTGGTTGAAACCGCGGCCGCCATCGGATTTGACGGCGTCGAACTGGACCTACGCCCGGGGAATCCGGTCTTCACGGCGGAAGGTCTCCAGGACGTGCGGCGCGCTGCCGCCCTTGCCGGCGTCGCCATCCCTTCGCTCTGCCTCGGGGCGCTCAATGGTTTCGGATTCAAGAGCCCTGACCCGGCGGTGCGGGAACGGGCGGTGGAGTTCATCCGCAACGCCATCCGGGTCGCCGGCGAACTCGGGGCACGGGTGGTGCTCGTCCCGTTCTTCGGAGCCTCCGAACTGTTCACCCCGGAGGATCGGGAGCGGGCCGCGCGCGGCATGGCGGGGGTGGCACCGGAAGCGGAGCGGGCCGGGGTGGTGCTCGCCATGGAGAATACCCTCTCGGCGGAGCAGGACCTGGAGATGCTCTCAGCGATCGGCTCGCCAGCCGTAGGGGTATATTTCGACGTTTCCAATGCCATGTGGTGGCACCACAACAGCCCCGACGAGATCCGGCGCCTCGGTCCGGCCATCGCCCAGATCCACTTCAAGGACGGCAGCGGCGGCCACAGCAACGCGATGCTCGGGCGCGGTCACGTGGACTACCCGGCCTGCGTGGCGGCCATGCGTGACATTGGCTACGACGGTTGGGTGGTGCTGGAGTCCGCAGCGCCGCATGATCCGATCGAGGATGCTCGATCGAACCTGGCCTTCGCCCGTGGTCTGCTCCCGACCTAGTACTGTCCTCCGCACTGGCAAGGCCTGGACCGGGATGGGGACTCATGAAGCGCCGAACTCGGGCCTGCCTGTCCGTCCACGGCCTTTGGGGCCGCCGCTCCGACCTCTGAGCCGATGTTCCGGACCGTCTCCGTCGCCAATTGCTACCAGTGCCGAGGACAGTACTAGTGGTCGCACGCAAAAGTCCGTTTTGCGAGACCACTGCGCCGAGGCCCCTTGTCCCCCAAGGGTCCACGCTTCGCGGCCAGGGTGGAGACCGCCTCCTGCAGCGCCGTTCCGATGCTGTTGTCAGGGGCGCGCGTTCAGCGACGACATCCGGGGTTGTGCTTTGAGGCCGCAACCCCAAATGTTGTCGACCTTGTACCACACCGCAGGGCAGGCGCTTCCAACGGAGGACGGATCCGGTGCGCGGCGGCGGGCAGTCACACCTGGCGTTCGCCAGCTGCCAGCGCTGCGGCCTCCGTCCCGGGACGCGCCTCGGGCATGCCGCAGAGTTTGTTGACCGCCGCCATGTACGCCCGGGCCGAGGCCTCGATCACGTCCGTGCTGGCCCCGAGGGCGGTCGCCGTGCGCCCGGAGGCGTCGGAGAGCCGGATCGTCACCTCACCGATCGCGTCCTTGTCGCCGGTGACGGCGCGCAGCGCATAGTCGTCCAGGCGGAATTCCCGCCCCACCGCCCGGTCGATCGCCCGGTAGACAGCATCGACCGGACCGTCGCCCGTCGCACTCTCCTGCACGGCAGCGCATGCATCGCCCCGCACTGGACCTGGACCGCCGCCGGCATCCGCCCCGCTCAGCGAGCGCAACAGGGCCACCCGCACCGTCGCCGTCGGCACCGTGGTATTGCCGGCCGTCACCTGGAAGTACTCCAGCCGGTACACTTCAGGAGCCGCGGCCACGACCTCGGCCTGCACGATGGCCGCCAGGTCGGCGTCGGAGATACCGCGCTTTTTGTCCGCCAACTCCTTGAAACGCTCGAAGGCCCGCGCGAACTCGGCCTCGCCGAGGCCGTAGCCGAGCGCCGTCAGCCGCTCGCGCAGGGCATGGCGACCGGAGTGCTTGCCGAGTACCAGCCGCGTCTCGGGCACGCCCACATCCTCCGGGCGCATGATCTCGTATGTGCTACGCTCCTTCAGGACTCCGTCCTGATGGATGCCGGCCTCGTGGGCAAAGGCGTTGGCGCCGACCACCGCCTTGTTCGGCTGCACCACCATGCCCGAGAGCTTACTCACCAACCGGCTTGTGCGGTATAACTCCTCGGTGCGCACGGCGACGGCGCGCCCGTAGTGGTCCCGGCGCGTCAGCAGAGCCATGACGACCTCTTCCAGCGCGCAGTTGCCCGCCCGCTCTCCGATGCCGTTCACGGCGCACTCGATCTGCAGGGCGCCCGCCTCGACGCCGGCCAGGGCGTTGGCCACGGCCAGGCCAAGATCATCATGCGTATGCACCGAGACGATCACGTCCGGATTGAGGTCCTCGGCGCGCTCCCGCAAGAAACCGACAATCCCCGCGAACTCTCCGGGCGTGCTGTAGCCCACCGTGTCCGGGACGTTGATCGTGCTCGCTCCAGCATCCACCGCCGCGGCATAGAGGCGGACCAGGAACGCCGGATCAGCGCGCGCCACGTCCTGCGCCGAAAATTCCACATCGTCGGTGAACTTCCGCGCATAGCGGACGGCGTCGACCGCCATCTCCAGCGCCTGGTCCTCCGTCAACCGCAACATATGCTCCAGATGCACCCGGCTGCCGCTGGTGAAGGTGTGGATGCGCGCCCGCTCGGCAGTGCGCAGGGCCTGGGCCGCCGCGTCGATGTCCCCCCTGCGCGTCCGCGCCAGGGCGCAGATCACCGGGCCGCGCACCTCGGCGGCGATCGCCTGGACGGCCGCCATCTCGCCCGGCGAGGCGATCGGGAACCCGGCCTCGATGATGTCGACGCCGAGCCGCGCCAGTTGCCGCGCGATCTCCAGCTTCTCGTGCAGGTTCAGGCTCACCCCGGGCGATTGCTCGCCATCGCGCAGCGTCGTGTCAAAGATCCGGACCAACGGCTCGGCCATCTCGCAATCCCTCCCCCTGGCAGGCTTGAGACGTCGGGCCCTGTGGAACACGGGCGCGACCGCTGTCGCGCCCGTGCTGAATCCAGCGTGGTAGTGGCGGCATCCCGCGTCAGCGGCGCTCGGGCCGTCGCTCTCTCACGGCTGTCGCCCGCCGCTTCAGGCCCCCTGAGGGGCGGGGGCCACCACCGGCCAGCCGGGAGGCGGCCCAAGTCCGGCCTCAGCGGCCAGGCTTCAGCCAGGGCATCATCGCGCGCAGCTTCCGGCCGACCTCGGTGATCTGGTGCTCCTGCTCCCGACCGCGGAGGGCACCCATGACCGGCCAGTTGGCCTTGTTCTCCAACACCCAGTCGCGGGCGAACTCACCCGACTGGACCCGGCGCAGGTTCTCCTTCATGGCGGCCCTGACGTGATCGTCCACGATGCGCGGACCGACCGTCAGACCGCCGTACTCGGCGGTGTTGCTGACTCCCTGATACATGCCGTCCAGGCCGCCGGCGTAAATGAGATCCACGATCAGCTTGAGTTCGTGGCAACACTCGAAATAGGCCATCTCCGGGGCATAACCGGCCTCGACCAACGTATCGAAGCCGGCCTTGATCAGCTCGGCGACGCCCCCGCAGAGGACGTTCTGCTCACCGAAGAGGTCGGTCTCGGTCTCCTCCCTGAACGTGGTCTCGAACACGCCGGCCCGCGTACAGCCGATGCCCTTGGCATAGGCCAGTCCAAGATCGCGGGCCCGGCCCGAGGCATCCTGCTGGACGGCGATCAGGGCGGGCACCCCCTGCCCGTTCTGGTAGAGGCTACGGACGGTGGCGCCGGGGGCCTTGGGTGCGATCATCAGCACGTCGACGTCCTTGGGAGGCACAATCTGATGGAAGTGGATCGCAAAGCCGTGGGAGAAGGCCAGGACCTGGCCGGCGCGCAGGTTGGGCGCGATCTCCGCGGTATAGGTATCGCCCTGGCGCTCGTCGGGAATGAGCACCTGCACATAGTCCGAGCGCCGGCAGGCCTCTGCGACGGAAAGCACATCGAACCCGTCGGCCTTGGCCTGCTCTCTGCGGCGGGCCTCGGCGTGCAGGCCGACCAGCACCTTCAGTCCCGAGTCGCGCAGGTTCTGCGCCTGAGCGCTGCCCTGGATCCCGTAGCCCAGAATGGCGAGGGTCTTTCCCTGGAGGCGCGCGAGATCGGCGTCCTGATCATAGTAGATGCGCGGCAAGTGCGGGGACCTCCCTAATTAGGATGGGTGTGCTTGATCCGGACCGGACATTCAGGCGTAGGAGTCACCCATGTCGCCGGGACCCGACCCGGTGGCGGGCGTATCTGCACCGGCGCCGCCGGCTCCCTCTCCCGCCACGCCGGACGTACCCCGCGCCAAGGCCACGGCGCCGGTACGCGCGACCTCGAGGACCCCATACTCCGCCAGGACCTCCAGGAGCGCCCCGACCTTGGACTCGTCACCGGTGAGCTCGATCATCAGCGACTCCTTGCCCACATCGACGACCTGTCCACGGAACACGTCCACGATCTGCATGATCTCCGAGCGGTTCCGCGGATTGGCCCGAACCTTGATCAGGGCGAGTTCCCGGCCGACCGTGGCCTCCGGCGCCAGTGCCTGCACGGAGATCACATCGATGAGCTTGTTCATCTGGTTGACCATTTGATCACGCATGCGCACATCGCCCTCCACGATGATCGTCATGCGCGAAATCGTCGGATCCTCGGTCGGCCCGACGGCCAGGCTCTCGATGTTGAAGCCGCGGCGGCTGAACAGGCCAGCTACGCGCGCCAACACTCCGAAATGGTTTTCCACGAGCACCGCAAGCGTGTGACGCACGGGGACGCCGCCTCCCTCTCATCTGTTGGCTCGGGCCGCGCCCACCGCCGGAGGGCGGCGCCGGGACAACAAAAAAGCCCCGCCGCGCTGCGCCGCCGTTTCCGGCGCAGGGGCGATGGCTGATGTCGCTGTACCACCCTGATTCGCTGTCCGCCTCCCGGCGGCAGCCTCGCGCACCACCCGCCGCATGCGGGCCGGTGCCGGGGATAACGGCCCCGTGGCGCCAACAGCGCCGTTCGGCCGGGCGGGACTGAGGGCCCGAAGGCCATTTCGCTCCGCCTGCTCGGGGAGGAGTTCGGGCCGCGCGCTTACCGGCTTGCACCGACCGCCGGCTCTCTGGTCCGCTGCCGCGCCCCTAGTGCTTCCCGTCAATGCACCGCCGCTGGATAGCGGCGACCTATTTCCGCAATATCCTACCTTTTCATGTCTCCATGCGCAAGGCCAGGTGAGAACCGCCAGCGCTGAAGCATGACTGGGCCGGGAGGGGCGGGACTGGTCAGGCGGGCGGCAGCGGGAGCGGGCGATCATCGCAAGTTGGAACAGGCAGCGGTCGCCTCTGCCAAATGCCGGCGCGTGCACGGGTTGCCCGACTTCCCCGACCCGAACGTCGGCGGGAACGGCCCCAGATGCGAGGCCAACGCCGCAGACATCAAGACCCCGGTCCCAGCGGTTGCAGAAGGCGCGGCCGGCCGGCCAGCCCCTGCTGCGGTCGACCGGGCAGCCATCCGGCCCGGGCCGCGAAGCCGGCCGGTGCAGGGAACGGGCAACAGGGGCGGACACGCGGAACCCGTTCGTCCTCGTGGACCGACCGCTGCGCAGCCCTGGCCGTGCGGCGCAGCGACTCCACCAGAGCGGCGGCAGGCCGGAGATTTAACGGGGGCCGGGCGTCTTCACCTGACAGCCCCTGGTGACGGCATATCTCGCGCCGTCCGGATCGGCGACGCGGGCGCCACCGTGGGAGGAATGCACCTGCGGCTACGCGCAGCCTGATCATGCGGCACAACCCGTGCACCCGCCCTGTCCTCGAACCGGAGCCTGGGGGGTGGCGGCGGTCACCGCCGCCACCCCCTCCTCACGGCTTCCAGGCCAGGCGCGCACGCCGCAGGTCATGCGCACCGTCGGGCCGACTGCACTCGAAATACACCCAGAGCCCGTCATCTGCCGGCAACACGTCCGCGTAACGCACACTGCCGGTCCTGCCGCGCGAGAGCACGGCCGGCCCGTCTGGGGTGACGCTGCGCCAGCGGGCCAGATCGGTGGAGACGGCCACGCCCAGCCGCTCCTCATAGTTCTCCTCCACGCCGGCGCTGCCGTCGTACAGCCCAACCCACACCGGTCCGACCGGCACCACCGCCCCGATGCGCGCCTGGTAACGGTCCCAGCCCGCCCCTGTATCCATGCAGCGCCCGCGCCATTCCCAGTGCTTGCCGTCGCGCGTCGCCGCCAGGCCGGTGAAGCAGTTGACGAGACCCGTGTTGTAAGCGTCATTGGTGCTGTGCATCGCGGAGGCGTCGGCGGCGGACCGACTACGCTCGGCGCAGGACAGGATCAGGTGGATGCCCTCGGCCGTCCGCACCACCACCGGGTCCTTGACACCCTCGCCCCCGATGTCGGCTGCAGTCAGCACCGGTGTGCGTTCCCCGCGCGGGAGGTCCTCCAGCCGGCCGGCCCGCAGGGCGTCGGTGCGCCAGCGGCCGTCGGCCGGATCGACGTAGGAGACCAGCCAGATCCAACCCCCGCCGGCCGGGTCCGGCAGGAGCGCCGTCCGCTCGATCGAGGTGGTGCCGAGGGCCTCCTTGTCCAGGGCGGACACGTCTTCGAAATGGAGTCCGTCTGCGCTGACCGCGATGCAGCTCCGGTAGCCGCGGTCCGGATCCACGCCCCGCGGCCGCCGGCGGCGGTAGGTCAGCAGCACCTGACCCTTGTGGCGCAATACGGACGGGGCGCCGACCCAGTACCCCTGGCCGGGGGCCTCGGGTTCCAGAACCACCTCGGCGGCCTCGGGATCAAACGGCGGAAACACCTCTGCACCCATCCCCTTCTGCCGGGACTTCGGTACGCCCGCAAGGGTGCGACGTACCCAGACGCGGGTCATCAGCACATGGCCCGCGTCCACGGAGACGCTGCGGAACGAGGACCCGAGGCCTGAACGGAAGACGCGGCACAACCTCGAGCCCCCGCTCAGGCCCCAAGCTCCTGAAGCGCGACCGCGCGGCCCTCGCGGGCCGAGCGCATGAAAGCCAGACAGGCGGCAAGACTCATGCGCCCGTCCCCCCCGTCCGTCTCCGGCACCCGTCCCTCCCGGATGCAGTCCAGGAAGTGCCGCTGCCGGGAAGGCACAGGGGTGGACGCCACCTCGACCACCTCCGACGCGTCCCTTCGCCGCAGGAGGATCTGTTGCCCGTGCAGGGCAACACCGCCCAGGGTCCCCATGATCCCCACGGAGGCCTCGTTCACAGCCGTGGGCGTCATCGCCAGTTCGGCGAGCCCGTACCCGTGGTCGAAATTGAGCACCGCCAGATCCAAATCATCCACGGGCAGGTCTTCGGCCACCGACAACGCCCTGCCGTATACACTGCGCACCGGCCCACCCACCCAGTGCAGCCAGTTGACGATATGGATCTGCTCGAAGAGGCGGCCGCCGGAGTCCTCGGGACGCATGCGCCAGTGCCCCTGGCGGCGCCGCTCGTCCCAGCCGCGACTCGGGAACACGTGGGAATTGCGCATCCAGCACGTGGCCAACTCGCCGAGTTCACCGTCGCGGAACAGGCGCCACATCGCCCGGTAGGCGGGATGGAAATGGAAGTTTGTACCGATCTGCAGCACGACCCCCGCAGTGCGACAGGCGGCGATCATGGCGTCCGCGTCCGCAAGGGAGAGCGCGATCGGTTTCTCGCAGAAGACGTGCACACCCGCCGCAGCTGCGCGGACGGTCGGTTCGCGATGATACCCCGGGGGCGTGCACACAAACACCACGTCCACGTGGGGCAGGAGCGCGTCCAGGTCGGGATAGGCGGTGACGCCCCACTCCCGCCCCCTCGCCTCCAGGCGGGCCGGATCGACATCGGTGATGCCCACCAGACGGACATCCGATTCACGGGACAGGATCTGGTGGTGATGGCCGGCGATGCCGCCCACGCCCACAATACCGATCCGCAGCAGAGCCGTCATCGGGTCGTCTCCTCCCACTCCGACCTCCGTCCGGCGCGCGGCCAAAGGCCCGCCGCACCAGCTCCGACGGCCGGATCGTAGAGTTCCGGAACTCCGGGGCGGGAAATCGGAGCGGCGGATCATCCACGGGCACCGGCACTACGTTCAGACAAGATTGCTGCCTTCCCAGCGCTCCCCGGCCTGGGCCCTCTGGCGCCGCACCTCGCGCAGGCCGCCGGGCGTGGCCGCGAACCCCCGCATGGGAGTGTGGACGAAGCGTGCCGGCAGGGGGGCGCCGAGCAACGCTTCCAGGCGCGACACCTGTCGCGCCACAACCTCCGGGTGCTCGGCGGCCACGTCGCGTTCTTCGCGCGGGTCCTGCTGCAGGGAAAACAGCCGTTTGGGAGCAGACGGGTCCTGGGTGTTGAGCAGCAGGTTCCAGTTCCGGTCGCGCACCGACGCGTACACATCCCAGCCGACGACCACGTGGTCGCGCTCCGGGGCGCGCTCCGGCGCCCACGGCCAGACGACGACGCCGTCGAGCGGCGGGTGGGGCACGGAAAGCAACTGGAGCAGGGTGGGCACCACATCCTGATTCTGCACCAGCGCCTCGGCGTCATGCCGCCGATCGACGTCGGGGTGCCGGACCATCCAGTTGATGTGGGTGTTGTACGGGTGCATGCGGGCCCCCGACTTGCCGAACTGGCCCTGGTCCCAGAGCTCGGTGCCGTGGTCGGACAGGACGGCGACGACCGTGTCCCGGAGCGCCCCGATCCGTTCGAGCCGGTCCATGAAGCGGCCGAAACGCTCGTCCGCGAAGGTGACGTACCCCCGGTACAGGGCCCTGGTACGCTCGATGTCCCGTGGGTCGGGCTCGGGGCGGTTCGAGCCGCGGTTGAGCGACTGGGGTACGATGTGGTCCTGCAGGCCCTCGCCTGAGCGGTAGGCGTCGGCGAAGCGGGTGGGCGGGTCCCAGAACTCGTGCGGGGTGAAGGAGTCGACCCACAGGAAGTAGGGAGAGGCGCCCCGCATCCCCTCCACCCATTCCGCCGCCCGGTCGAGGACCCGGGCCACGAAGTAGTCCTCGTCGTTGCGGCGGTCGCGCGTCTGGTAGAGGTAGGCGGCCGGGCCGAGGCGGCGGCCGCCGTAGGGTGAGGGCTCCTCCAGCGCCTCGCGGGCAAGGGTGTACGTGTCGCCCTCCTGACCGCGGACGAAGTCCCAGGAGACAAAGCCCCGGACGAAGTTCATCGTGGCCTTGAAGAGGTGCCAGACGTCGGTCACCAGGCCCGTGGCGTAACCGCGCTGATAGAGGTACTCGGCCAGTGTGGTGTGGTGCTCTGGGATGGCGTGCCACCCGAGAATGTTCGGGTGGCTGCCGCGGTCGCCGACGTGGTGGCGCCAGGGGTAGCTGCGCATGCCGGTGTGCACGGCACGGCGGAAGGGAACCGTGGGTAGGCCCTCGCCCCAGGCGTTGTCGTAGACTACGGCCCGCTCGGCGAAGGCGTCGAAGTGGGGCGTGCGGCAGAGGTCGGTCGTCAGGGCGTCGCGGCGGAGGGTGCCGAAGCAGAACACGATCAGGTTGAGCTTGGGGCTCGGCATGGCGGCGCCTCCCTTTCCCTTCGTTCAATGCCAGGGCGCGGGCACGGCCCTGGGCGACCGGGAACGGAACGGGGTCACCGGGCCCGGACACGGACCAGGCGCAGGACCAGCACCCCGTGCCTCCATTCCCCTGTCGCACCCGCACGCCTGCCGGCCGCCCGGGCGGTCAGCGGCCGCCCGGGCGGCACACCGGTCAACCCTCACCCTCGAAGGGGTTGGTGCCGTCGCCGATCTCGGCCCGCAGCCGGCGCAGTTCGGCCCGCAGTTCCGCGACAACCGGGGCATACCCCGGGTCATGGTAGACGTTGTGCAGTTCCTGCGGGTCGCTCTGCAGATCGAACAATTCCCACTCCTGCGGCTCCGGCTGCGACTCGTAATAGTAGATCAGCTTGTAGCGCTCGGTGCGGACGCCGTAGTGGGCGTAGACGTTGTGGTGGGCCAGGTGCATGAAGTAGCGGTAATACATCGACCGCTGCCAGTTCGGCTCCTCTTCTCCGCGCAGCACGCGGCGCAGGCTGCGGCCCTGCATCTCCGGCGGGACGGACAATCCCGCGTAATCGAGGAACGTCGGCCCGAAGTCGACGTTTAGGGCGAAGCGGGCATCCGTGCGGCCCTGCGGGATCTCGCGCGGATAGCGGGCCAGAAACGGCATGCGCAGCGATTCCTCGTAGAAGAAACGCTTGTCGTACCAGCCGTGGTCCCCCAGGAAGAACCCCTGGTCCGAGGTGTAGACCACCAGCGTATCCTCGGCCAGCCCCTCGGCGTCCAGGTATTGCAGGAGCCGGCCGACGTTGTCGTCCACTGAGGCGACGCAACGCAGATAGTCCTTGATGTAGCGCTGATACTTCCACGCCCGCAACTGCTCCGGCGGCAGATCGGGGGCCGGACCCTTCAGGTCCCGATCCGTCAGGTCGCGGTCCACGCGCATCCGGGCCGCCGCGGCCGCCCGTCCCCGGTCGCTGTAGTCGTCGTTCAGGGTCGGCGGCTCGGGGATGTCGACGTCCTCGTACAGGTGCGCGTGCTTGGCGTCGGGTTCCCACGGACGGTGCGGAGCCTTGTGGTGGCACATCAGCAGGAACGGGCGTGCGGGATCGCGCCGCCGGAGCCATTCCAGGGAGAGATCGGTGATGACGTCGGTGGCGTAGCCGGGATGGACGGTCCGCCCGGTCGCCTCGATGAGCACTGGATCGTAATAGGCGCCCTGCCCCGGAAGCACGTTCCAATAGTCGAAACCGGTCGGGTCGTGGATCCCCCCGTGCCCGAGGTGCCACTTACCCACAATGGCCGTCTGGTATCCGGCCTGCTGCAGGAGTTGCGGAAACGTGAGCATGCGCCCGTCGAAGCGGTCGTCCAGCGTGAGCACACCGTTTCTGTGGCTGTATGTCCCCGAGAGGATCGTCGCTCGGCTGGGCGCGCAGATGGAATTGGTACAGAAGCAGTTGTCCAGCCGAACCCCGCCCGCCGCGATGCGGTCGAGATGCGGCGTGGTGTTGATCCGGCTGCCATAGGCACCGATGGCATGTGCCGCGTGGTCGTCGCTCATGATGAAGAGGATGTTCGGCCTGTGTCGGGCTATTTTGGACCCCGCCCTTCTTCGCGCCCGCCCGCGACGGGCCGCCGCGCCAGGTTCGCGACGGCCCATTCGAGCACGGTGCGCCCGAATCTAATCACAATGTGCGGTCTTGGGCACCGGGCGGCATGATCCTGCCGCCGGGAGTCCGAAGTATGACCAAGACGGCACTTCACCCGCGCGCGGACCCTGGACCGGCGATTGGACGGCCGGTGGCGCAGCGAAGCAGACGACGGGAGTCTCCGGTCACCGTCCTGGGCCGCGCGCCCGTACGGGGCCGTCCACCCGGCGGCAGACATGCCGGGAATCGGAGGCCGGGGTGAGGTGGAGGGTCCGGCGGGCTCCAACGGCACGGGCGGCCCGGTGCCCGTGCGCATCGCGGCGGAGCATGCCGCAGTCCACAGCAGGAGGGTGGGAGAAGCCCGGTGCCTACCGACGCTCGTCCGAACTTCCTTTGGATCTCCCTGGAGGACACAAGCCCGCGCTTCGGTTGCTACGGCGACCCGGTCGCGCGCACACCCAACATCGATCGGCTGGCCGCCAGCGGAAGGCGCTGGCCCCTGGCCTTCTCCACGGCGGGCGTGTGCGCGCCCAGCCGGTCGGCGATCATCACCGGCATGTATCAGACCTCGATCGGCACGCACCACATGCGCACCACGCACACCAACGCCAACGCCCGGGAACTGCCGACGCCCTACTCGGCGGTCCCGCCGGCCTATGTCAAGACCTTCACGGAGTACCTGCGCGCCGCCGGTTACTACTGCACCAACAACGCCAAGACGGACTACCAGTTCGCGCCGCCGTTCACCGCCTGGGACGAATGCGGTGCGCAGGCCCACTGGCGCCACCGCGATCCGGGGCAACCCTTCTTCGCCGTGTTCAACCCGACGATGACCCATGAGAGCGGGATGTGGCCGCGGGAGGGCCGTACCCTGGTCACCGACCCCGCACGGGTAGTGCTGCCGCCCTACCTGCCGGACACACTCAAGGCCAGGGAGGCGCTGGCGCGCCACTACGACAACCTCGCCGCCGCCGATCAGCGCGTCGGCGAGATCCTCGGGGAGTTGGAAGCCGATGGCCTCGCCGGGAACACCGTGGTCTTTGTCTGGAGCGACCACGGGGAGGGCCTGCCCCGCGGCAAGCGCTGGCCCTACGACGCCGGCATCCGCATCCCGCTGATCGTGCGCCGGCCCGGCGAACCGACGCCAGGCACCGCCGCGGACGAACTGGTCAGTCTGATCGACCTCGGGCCGACGGTGCTATCCCTGGCAGGGGTGCCCCTGCCCCGGCACCTGCAGGGTCGACCCTTTCTGGGCGAGCAGGCCGCGCCGCGCGAGTATGTCTACGCATCCCGGGACCGGCACGACGAGGCCTATGACATGGTGCGGGCGGTGCGGGACCGGCGCTTCAAGTACATGCGCCACTTCTTCCCGGATCAGCCCTATCTCTCCTGGATCCCCTATCGCAACCGTCATCCGGTGATGCAGGAGGTGTGGCGCCTATACGCCGAGGGCGGCCTGACGGAGACGCAGCGGCTGTTCCTCGCCGGGCGGCGCCCGCCTGAGGAATTGTACGACACGGTTTCCGACCCCTACGAGGTCCACAATCTGGCGGGGGATCCCGCACATGCGGCGACGCTGGAGCGCCTGCGCGGCGCCCTGGACGCATGGCGGGCCACCTACGGCGACCTCGGAGACGTCCCGGAGACCGAGATGGTCGCCCGGATGTGGCCGGGAGGCATCCAGCCGCAGACGGCCCCACCCCTGTTCATCACCCTCGGGCCGACCAGCCTCGGCATCGAACCCGTGCCCGCCGGGGGCGGGAGTTTCACGGCCCCGCTGCTGCTGCAAATGCACTGCGCCACGCAGGGCGCCTCGATCGCGTACGCCACCGGTGCCGAGGGAGCGCCCCGCTGGCGCCTATACAGCGGCCCGCTGCGCCTGCCGCCGGGAACAACCGTGGTGCGCGCCCGGGCCAACCGCATCGGCTACCGCGACAGCGAGGAGAGAGTGGCCACGTTCGAGGTCGGAGGCTGAGGGCCGAGCCGGACCGTGGTCCCAGGGAGAGGAAGGTGTCCTTTGTACAACGTCATCTATATGCACACGCACGACCTGGGCCGGTACATCCAGCCATACGGCCACGCGGTCCCGACGCCCAACCTGCTCCAACTGGCCGGGGAGGGGACGCTCTTCCGTCATGCGTACTCCGCCGCGCCGACCTGCTCTCCGAGCCGGGCGGCCATGCTCACCGGCATGTCCGCGCACGGCTGCGGCATGACGGGGCTGGTGAACAGAGGATTCGGGCTCAGCCAAACCGGCCGGCAGCGGCATCTGGCCGGCTTCCTCGGCAGCCACGGCTACGAGACGGTCCTCTGCGGAGTGCAGCATGAGTGCCCGGCCGGCGAGGTGACGGGCCTTGGTTACCAGAAGACGCTCGCGGCGGACAGATCGGCGGGCGAACCCCGGGACATCGGCCTGGCCCGCGCGGCGGCGGATTACATCCGCTCGGCCCCGGCACAGCCGTTCTATCTGGCCTTCGGGATGTCCAGCACCCACCGGGAGTTCCCGCGCCTGGATCCCGGCATCGATCCGGATCACGTCCTGCCGCCCCTCCCCCTGTATGACAACGCGCAGAACCGGGAGGACATGGCACGCTTCATCCTCGGCGCGGGCGTCGTGGACCGCTGCGCGGGCCTGGTGCTGGAGGCGCTGCGCGACACGGGCCTTCACCGGAACACCGTCGTCGTGTTCACCACCGACCACGGCATCGCGTTCCCCCACATGAAGTGCAACCTCTACGACACCGGCATCGGCGTGGCCCTGATTCTGCGCTATCCGGGAAACCCGTGCGCCGGACGGGCGACGGACGCGCTGGTTTCGCAACTGGACCTCTACCCGACCCTCTGCGCGTTGAACGGCATCGATCCGCCGGAATGGCTGGAGGGCACGTCTCTTCTGCCGCTGCTGCGCGGCGAACGCGAGCAGGTGCGCGCCGAAGCCTTCGCCGAGGTGAGTTATCACGCGGCGTACGAGCCGATGCGCTGCGTGCGCACCGAGCGATACAAGCTCATCCGCCGGTACGGCGGTGTCGAACGCACGGTGCCGGCCAACATCGACGACGGGCCGGCCAAGAGCTTCCTGGTAGCGCACGGGTTGCTGGACGAGGTGCGGCCCGCCGAGATGCTCTTCGATCTGTACCTCGACCCCGTCGAACGAGTGAACCGCACGGACGACCCCGGCTATGCGGCGGTGCGTGAGGATCTCACCGGCCGGCTGCAGAACTGGATGGAGGAGACGGGCGACCCCCTGCTCTTTGGGGCGGCGGTGCCGCGTCCCGCACGTGCGCGGATCAACACGCGCACGTGCCTCAGTCCGCAGACGCCGGACTGGGAGTGAGGGGGGGGGCTTGCGGGGGGGGGGCAGCGGCCGTCCCCCCCGTATCCTCACACCGGCCCCGCTGCCCGCGCGCGGTCCGCGCGTAGGTCCGCGTCGAACGCCGCCATCATGGCCCGCAAGCGCTCCACCACGTCGGGGTGGCGATCGGCCAGGTTGTACGACTCGGAGGGATCCAGGGCGAGGTCGAACAGTTGGGGCATCTGGCTGCGGTCCTTGCCCTCCCCCCCGCGCGCCACGTGCAGCTTAAACCGGCCAGCCCGCACCGCGTTGAGGCTGTCCCCCGTGTAGAAGTACAGGGCGTCATGCGGCGATGTCCCCCGGCCGCGCAAGAGCGGCCCGATATCCCTGCCGTCAATGACCCGATCCAGTGGCGGTGTCCCCCCGGCAAAGGCCACAAGGGTGGGCAGCATATCCGGAAAGGCGGCCGGCTCGGCGCACACGGCGCCAGCGGGAATCTGGGCGGGCCACCGCGCCACGAACGGCATCCGCACACCGCCCTCGTACACCTCGAACTTGCGTCCACGCAGGCCGCCCGTGCTCCCCTCAAACCACGGGCCGTTGTCGCTGGTGACGATGACCAGCGTGTCGTCCTCGATCCCCAGCACACGCAACTCGTCAAGGAGCCGGCCCAGATGCGCGTCGATGCATTCGATCGTATCGCCGTAGATGCCGGCGGCCGACCGCCCGCGGAAGGCCGGTTCCACGTGCAACGGGATGTGCGGCATCGTGTGCGCGAGGTAGACGAAGAAGGGACCGTCGCGATGCGCGCGGATGAAATCGATGGCCTCATCCGTGTAACGACGGGTGAGGGTGGCCTGATCCACCGTCTCCTCCAGCACCTGCTGGTCCCTGTAGAGGTGGAGCGGATGCATGTCGTTACTGTAGAGCAGACCGAAGAAGCGGTCGAAGCCGTGGCGGCACGGGTGGTGCTCCGGACGGCAGCCCAGGTGCCACTTGCCCAGGCCGCACGTCGCGTAGCCGAGTGGCCGGAGACAGTCCGCCACCGTCCGCTCGGCATCCGTCAGCCCGATCGTATCCCGCGGGAACAGCACGCGTGGCAACCCGACCCGCTGGGCGTACCGGCCCGTGAGCAGGCCGCAGCGCGACGGGGTGCACACCGGTGCCACCGAGTACATGTGGGTGAAGCGCACGCCGCGCGCGGCCACGGCATCCATGTGCGGCGTCCGGACGGGGGTGGGCCCGTAGCAGCCCATGTCCCCGTAGCCCATGTCGTCCATCAGCACCAGGATCACGTTCGGCGCGCGGGACATGCACGCGGCCTCCTTCGGGCATCTGGCCGGTCGACCCGGCCGATGCGGAACCCGGATGCGAGGGGCGCGGACCGGGGCCGACCCTCTCCCGGTCCACGCGTCCGCCGCGGAAGTGAGCTTCAGCGGCGGCGCTCCAACTCATCGACGAAACGGCGGAGTTCGAGCTCCATGGCCTCCGCCCGCTCGCGCTCCCTCGCCGCCAGGTTGTCGTGCTCTCCGGGATCCCGCCGACGGTCGTAGAGTTCGGGGCCGCCGCTGCCGTCGATCGGCAGCAGATAGCTCCAGTCGGCGGTGCGGAGGCTCCACTGCCGCCGGTGATGCGCCGTGACGGCCCCATCGCGCACCCGTTCCGCCTGCCCTCGCAGCAGGGGCATCAGGCTCTTGCCCGTGAGGTCCGCGCGGCGTCGATCGACCTCCAGGTCCTGGGGGAACATCGCCCGTGTCGGCGCCCGGAAGGGCAGAGTGAGCGGACCTGAGATACCCAGAGCATCCAGGACGGTCGGCATGAGGTCCACCGTCTGCACCAGGGCCGGAATCCGCCGCCCCGCACCGATCCCCTCCGGGTGGCGGATGATCCATGGCACGTGGACGAGTTCCTCGTAGTTCCACGGGCGGGCCTTGCGGATGATCCCGTGCTCGCCGAAGGGCTCGCCGTGGTCGCTGACGTGCATCACCAGCGTGTCGTCCCACAGCCCGAGCGCGCGGGCGGCATCCAGCACCACGCCGGCCCAGCGGTCGACCATGGTCACCTCCCCGGCATACAGGGCCTTGGTGTGGCGGAGCTCGGCTTCACTCAGGTAGCCGGTCACCGGACCCGGGATCGGGTCAATGTTCACATGCCCGCGGTAGTTCGGGTCGTACATCGAGCGATAGGGTTCGGGCGGATCCCAGGGCTCGTGAGGATCAAAGAAGTCCACCCAGAGCAAGAGGCGGTCCCTGGTGCCGTGGACGCGTACCTGCTCCTCCAGCCAGGCCACCGCAGCCTTGGCGACACTGGCCGCTGGCGTCTTCTCCTCATCCCGTTCCCACACGCTGCGGTTCCGGAGGTACTGCTCGAAACGCGGGCGCCACACGCCGTCGGACTCGTCGCCCTTGAGGCGGTGCCAGGGGCCCACCTCGACGCGCACCGCGGGATCGATGATCCACGGGTCGTACTCCTGGCCCCGGATCCAGCGCACCGTGTCGAAGCCGCGCCCGCAATTATAGGCGGGTTTGTGCATGTGGTAGGTGTCCGTGATCAGGGCCGAGGTGTAGCCGCGATCCCAGAGCACCTCGGCCAGGAGGTAGTCGGAGTGCTCGAACTGCTGCCAGCCGCGCCAGGGAAACTGATAGCGGCCGGTCCACCACGCGGTGCGGGTGGGCATGGTCGGCAGGTTCTCACTGTAGCAATGGTCGAAGAGCGCGCCCTCGGCCGCGAGGCGGTCGAGGTTGGGCGTGCGGATCCACGGGTTGCCGTAGCAACCCAGGTGATCCGCCCGCAGGCTGTCCGTGCAGATGACAAGCACGTTCATGCGGGGGTGATCCTCCCCTATTCCGGTCCGGAGGCGGCGACGGCCGCCGGGACCTGCGTTCACGGGCACGTGGGGCACAGCGCGCGAGATTACAACGAGTGATTATTCTCTCTGCGGGCATGTCCTCTTGCGGCATATTCTCCGGAAGCGCGACGACAGGGGGCGGGCTGCGCCCGGCAGGACCCGCGCACGGTCTGCACACCGCCGGCAGGGGACGGGGCGGGGACGGGATGCATGGCTTGCCGTGACAGCGGCGAACGAAGCCCAAGGCCGACTGTCCCCGGCGTCGTCTTGCACGGCGCCTTGGCGGAAGGGAGAATGCTCGCTGGGCATTCCCGAGGAATCACTCCTCTTCCTCCGTAAGGCAGCCAACGACGAAGTCGCACTTGGCAAACTGGCGGCGGATCCCGACGTGTCCGACGAGGACGTCGGACTCCACGTCCGGAGGGCCGCGGAAAAGCTGCCCCAAGCGGTGCGGTTGGCATCGCCCGCCGCCGGCTCGCGGCGCTGACCGTCGAACCGGCCTGAGGCTTGGAGCCAACGCGGGAGCGCTCGTCGGCGCGAACTCGTCGACCGCCATGCCGGCAGGTCCGCAGACCTGTCGACCACGGGCCTCCGCATCCACACCGTCGCCCCCGGCGCCGTGCCCCGCGCCCACCGCCGAGCGCACCCCCGTGCCCAATCATCCGTTGACGCTTCGAAACCAAACCCATATGCTGTCGGCGTAATGGATTTTCGCATGGACTAAACGCGAAGGGAGACATCTGCCATGTTCGGTTTAGCCACCGAAGACTGCCTCGCGGAGATCTATCGCCTGCAGGCGGCCGGCGAATCGGCGACGACCGGCTCGGTGGCCGACCGGCGGCATGTGACACCGGCATCCACCACCTCGATGTTCAAACGGCTGGCGCGCGACGGGCTGGTGACCTATCGCGAATACGAAGGCGTGACCCTGACCGACGAGGGCAAGCGGCTCGCGCTGAGCGTACTGCGCCGTCACCGCCTCGTCGAACGCTTTCTCACCGATGTGCTGCGCATGCCTTGGGAATCCGTCGACGACATCGCCGACCAGATGGAGCACGCCCTGCCGGATGCGGTCGTGGACGCACTGGAAACCATGCTGGGCAATCCCTTCACCTGCCCGCACGGGTACCCGATCCCGGATCGTGACGGCCGGCTGCCCCAGGTGCCGCTGCGCCGGCTGGCGGAACTCGGTCCGGGTGAGACCGGGCTGGTCGCCCGCGTCGATGAGCGCGTCCCGGGCCTATTGCCCTACCTCCAAGGGGTGGGCATGACCCTCGGCGCTTCGGTCACGGTCGTGACCGTGAACCCGGTGGACGACACCGTGACACTCCACGTCGCCGGAGCGCGTTTCGTGGTCGGCCCGCGCGTGGCGGAGGCAGTCGCGGTCGCACCGCTCGGGCGCGATCGCGCGGCGGACGGCGGGGCGGCGGCTCCGAAGGTGTAGGGGCCCCGCCGGGCCCTCTTCGCCGTCGATCATACGAGGCGGATCCGTGCAAGGAGGAACGTACGTGCCCGCGCGTCCCCCGGGCAATCTCCCTCCGGCTGAACGTCCGGTGCCCGCGGTTGCCGGTGCCCAGTCACCTCGCGGCATTCGCATCACGCACGAGGACATCGACCGGGCGAGGGACCGGCTGGCGGTGGACCGTGCCCGCCGCAGCGGCCGCTTCGCCTGGAGCCGCCTGCTCTGGTTGCTGATCGGCCCGGGCGTGCTGGTCATGCTGGGCGAAAACGACGCGCCAAGCATGCTCTCCTACGCCGCTACCGGGGCCCAGTACGGCATCGGGTTCTTTCTGCCCTTCGTCGTGCTGACGTTCCTCATGGCCTTCGTCGTTCAGGAGATGACCGTGCGCCTCGGCGCCACCACCCACCGCGGGCATGCCGAGTTGATCTTCGAACGCTTCGGGCGCTTCTGGGGTTCGTTCGCCATGGGCGACCTGGTCCTCGGCAACTTCCTCACGCTGATCACCGAATTCATCGGCATCCGCGCCGGACTGGGCTTCTTCGGCGTGCCGCCGGTGGTCTCCGTGGCCGCGGCCGTGTGCGTGGTCCTGGCCGCCGCCCTGACCGGCCGGTACTGGACCTGGGAGCGCATCGCCCTGGCCCTGGCCATATTCAACGGCCTCTTCATCCCCGTGGCCCTCCTCGTCCACCCCCCCTGGGGCGCGGTCGGCGGTTCCCTGTTGACCTGGGCCCCGCTGCCGGCCCGATTCGACGTCGGTACGCTCACGATCCTGATGGCCGACATTGGCGCCACCGTCACCCCGTGGATGCTCTTCTTCCAACAGGGCGCCGTCGTCGACAAGGGGCTCCAGCCGCGCGACATGCACGCGGGGCGCCTTGACACCCTCATCGGCGTGGTGCTGGCCACCCTGTTCGCGGTCGCCTGCATCATCGCCGCATCGCCTCTGCACGCCCACGGGATCAACGCCGCGGACTATCAGGCCGCCGACTTCGCACGCGCGCTCCTGCCCTATGCGGGCCGCGTGGGCGCTACCCTGTTCGCCCTGGGCATCTTCGAGGCCGGACTCGTCGCCTCGATCACCATCTCGACATCCTCCGCCTATGCGTTCGGCGAGGTGGTGGGGACCGGGCATAGCCTCAACCGGCCGCTGCGCGAGGGGGGGCTCTTCTACCTGGTCCTCCTCGCCTCGGCTGTCACCGCGGCGGCGCTGGTGCTGGTGCCGCATGCACCGCTCGAGTTCGTGGTGCTCATCGTCAACGTGATCGCCGTGCTGGCCATGCCCCCGGCCCTGATCTTCCTTGTGCTGCTGGTCAACGACCCGGAGTTGATGGGACAGCAGCGCAGCGGCCTGTGGTCGAACATCGCGGTGATCACGGTGACGGTGCTTCTGATCGCGGCCGGCCTGTTCTACGGGCTGACCGTGCTGCTGCCGAAGGTGTTTGGCGGATGAACCGCACTCCCGGCCAAGGGCCCGGACAGGGGGGTTGCCGACATGGCCAGTGAAGGACTCTTGACCTCGAACGGTGGGCCGCCACCGCCATCCGCCAGCGACGCGGCGGCCGCGGATCCGCCCCGCCCGGTGGACGTGGATTTCGAACACGACCCGTCGGTGGTGCTCGCGCTGCTGGAGCCTGACCAACTGGTGGACGCCAAGGCGGTGCATCTCGGCCAGCGCCCCATGTCGCGCGGGCTGCGCGCGCTGCTCTGGGCCCTCCGGGTCTATGTGCTGTTCATGCTGGTCGTGGTGGCGATCCAGGTTGTGCGCAGTCTGCACAGCGGCGGGAACGGGGCTTGAAAGGCCCGGCGGGTTCTCGCCCCTTCCCGCCGGCCGCCGTTCGCGCAGCCTGCGGCGCGTCCGCGGTGTGACCCGGGCACCGGCGAACGGACCCTCCACTGGCAGCCGTTCCCCGCAGGGTCGGCTTCCCTGCGGCGCGAACTGGGCCCAACTGCGGAATCGCTCCAGATGCGGGCGCCGCCCAGGGGGCCAGAGGGCGCAGACCCCGGACGCGGGGCTGTTGCACCGGGCCCTACCGCACCGCCCGTCCCCGGGAGCGAAGAGGGAGGACGTCTCATGACACAGCCGGGCGCCGCGACCAAGATCGTGCTGCCGGAGTCCGAGATCCCCACACGCTGGTACAACATCCTGGCGGACATGCCCTCGCCGCCGGACCCCCCGCTGCACCCGGGCACCAAGCAGCCACCGGCGCCCGAGGACCTGGCGCCGCTCTTCCCCATGGACCTGATCGAGCAGGAGGTCTCCGGGCAGCGCTACTTCGACATCCCCGAGCCCGTACGCGACGTCTATCGGCTGTGGCGGCCGACGCCGCTGTACCGGGCCCACCGCCTCGAACGCGCCCTCGGCACACCGGCGCGCATCTATTATAAATATGAAGGCACAAGCCCCGCCGGCTCGCACAAGCCCAACACGTCCGTTGCGCAGGCCTATTACAACCGCAGGGCCGGCATCACTCGCCTGACGACGGAGACGGGCGCCGGGCAGTGGGGCAGCGCCCTGGCCTTCGCGGCCCGCCAGTTTGACCTGGAGATCCGCGTGTACATGGTGAAAGTCTCATACGAGCAGAAGCCGTACCGCCGCCTGATGATCGAGACCTGGGGCGGCGAGGTGGTCTCCAGCCCGTCGCGGCTGACGGCATCCGGGCGCCGCATCTTGGAGGACGACCCGGATTCCCCCGGTTCGCTCGGCATCGCGATCTCCGAGGCGGTGGAGGAGGCGGCGGGCCGGAAGGACACCAACTACAGCCTCGGGTCGGTCCTCAACCACGTGTTGCTGCACCAGACGGTCATCGGGCAGGAGGCCCAGAAGCAGTTCGCCCTGGTGGGCGACTACCCCGACGTGGTCATCGCCTGCTGCGGCGGCGGTAGCAACTTCGGCGGCCTGGCCTTTCCCTTCCTGCACGACCGCTTCACCGGCAACGCCCCCAAGGCGGCGCGCGTGGTCGCCGCCGAGCCGGCGGCCTGTCCGACCCTGACCCGCGGCGTCTACGCCTACGACTTCGGTGACACGGCCGGCCTCACGCCGCTGATGAAGATGTACACGCTCGGCCACGGCTTCATTCCGCCGGGAATCCACGCCGGCGGCCTGCGCTACCACGGGGATTCACCCATCGTGAGCAAGCTCGTCAGGGACGGACACGTACAAGCCCAGGCCTACAGCCAGGTCGGGGTATTCGAGGCAGCGGTGCAGTTCGCGCGCACCGAGGGCATCATCCCGGCGCCTGAGTCGGCCCACGCCGTGAAAGGCGCCGTCGAGGAGGCGCTGGCAGCCAAGGCCGAGGGCACGCCGCGCACCATCCTCTTCGGTCTCAGCGGCCACGGCCACTTCGACCTCGCGGCCTACGACCAGTATCTGCGAGGGCGTCTGCAGGACTACGAATACCCGGCAGAGATGGTGGAGAAGGCCCTGGCGGATTTGCCCGTCGTCCCTGGCGCGTAGAGGCAACGGCCCGGTTTCTGTGTACCGCCAACCGAATGTGCCGCTGACCCGGCGCAGACAATCCAAACGGGCCTCCTGGCGGCGATGATCGGTGGGCTTGCGGTCGCGCGTCTGTTCGCGGGAGGCAGGCGCCGGCCGGCGTCGTCGTTGCGCGTTCCGCCACCTGCATGGATCCCGCCGCAGCCCGCGCCTCCGCCCCCCGCCGATCAGGCGGGACTGTCCCCTCTCCGGACGGGCCCGCCGCAGGCCCTCGACCACTGCCCGGTGTATCTCAGCGAGCGCGCGTCGGCGCCGCCACGGCCGGAAGCATACCTGCCGGCCATGGACCGCGACTGCGGCGAAACCACCAGGAGGTCTTGTACAGCGGTGTCGACAGCCACCCCCGCACATCGGCAACAAGCCCCGGGCGCGGGCCTCCTGCAGCGCATCCTGGGCTTCCGCACCATCGTCTCGACCAGCGCTGGGCTCGCCTTTGCGGCGGTCAACTTCCTCGCCGTGCTGGAGATCCGCGGGCAGGCGCCCGGCATCCTCGCCCCCCTGGCAATCCTCGCCGCCGGCGCGCTCTGCCTTCTGGCCGTGGCGGTCTTCGGCGAACTGAGCGCCACCCTGCCCTCGGCCGCCGGCATCCGGGTCTGGACCCTGCGGGGTCTGGGAGATCCCTTCTCGCTGACGTTCACGCTCCTCTACCTCGGGACCATCCTGGCCGTGATCGCCGCGGACGGCTTCGTCCTGGCCTCCGCCCTGCACGTCGCCGTTCCGGACATCCCGGGCGTGGCCTGGATCCTGCTCTTCCTCACCGCGGCACTCCTCTCCAACCTGCGTGGGGTGCAGCTCGCCGGGCTGGTGCAGGACCTGACCACCTATGTCCTGCTGGCGGCGCTGATTGCCGTTGGGATCGCCGCCCTGACCGTGCCGGGGCACCTGCCGCCGACACCGGCCGCCTGGCCCGCCGGGCTCTTCGCGGGCACCGCCCTCGGGGTCTTCGTCTTCATGGGCTTCGAGTGGGTCACACCCCTGGCCGAGGAGGTGCGGCAGCCCGCGCGCATACCGCAGGGGCTTGCCCTGGCCGTGCTCGCCCTAGGCCTTGCCTTCGGGCTGTTCGCCCTGGTGGCCGGACGCCTGCCGGGCGTACCGGGCGGCGGCCTGACCCCGCAACTGGCGGTCGGCCGGGCCGCGCTCGGCGCCACCGGCTTCTGGATCATGCTGGCCGTGACGGTCGTGACGGCCGGCACCACCTTCAACGGCGGCTTCGCGGCCGCTTCCCGGCTCCTGTCCGCCTTGAGCCGCTCAGGTTTCCTGCCGCGGCCCCTTTCACGCCTCAACGCCCGCTTCGTCCCCGCCCAGGCCCTCCAGCTGCTCTACGGCGTGTCGGTGGCGCTGACACTGGCCGTGTTCGCGACCGGCCGCTACCTGATCCTGATCAACACCGGCGCCACGCTGGAATCGGCGATGTACGTGGTCGCGGCGCTGGCCCTGCTCGGGCTGCGCCGCCGGATGCCCGAGGCACCCCGTACCTGGCGGGCTCCGCTCGGGCGGTTCGTGCCGGTGGCCGCCATCGTCGTGTTCGGATTCCTCGGTCTTGGCGCGGCCCTCGCCGGAGACGGTCTGCCGCGACCGGCGGTGCCCTGGACACTCGTCCTGCTTGTACTCCTGGCCTTGGTGGCCTGGCGGTACGCCGCGCGGTCGTTGCGTCGCCGGGCGGCGCGCACAAACGGGCCCGCCGCCCGCAAGCCCCTGAGCGACTGATGCCGCGCCGTACGCGGCGCCGATCAGCCGCCACAGGGTCCGGGCGGAAGGGGGCGGGGCACATCCCATTCCGCGGCTCCGGGACCGCGGGTTCCCTGTCCCACCGCTCCCGCCTACCCGGGAGTCCGGCCCAGCGCCAGGAAACCGGCGCCAAGCCGGCCGAGCACGGCGATCGCCAGCAGGATGCCACCGGTACGCCGGAGGACGGCCTGGCCGGTACGTCGCCGTCGCGAGGCAAAGATCAGCAAGAGGCCGCACGCGCCGACGGCGTCGAGGATTAGTCCGGCCACGCGCCGTCCCTCCCCCCCTGCCGCGGAGCGCGGGCCCGCGACACGCAGCCCGCACGGGTCCACAGGCCGCCACACCGGGGTGGCGTGACGCACCCGGGATGACCGCCGTCCCCCCTACCCGCGGCCAGGCCGCAGCGCCTTGAACCGCTCGGCCTGCTCCCGGATGGCGGCCTCGGTGGGTAGGCGCTCGACACTGCTCGCCCCGAAGAAGCCGACCACACCCCTGGTGCGCGAGAGCACATACTGGGCGTCCTCAGGCTCGGCGATCGGCCCGCCGTGGCAGAGCACCAGCACATCGGGCCGCGCGGCATGGGCCGCGTCGGCCATCGCCTGCACGCGCGCCACCGCGTCGTCCAATGTGATCGCCGTGTGCGCCCCGATCGTGCCCTTGGTGGTCAGGCCGGTATGCGGCACAATCACGTCCGCGCCGACTTCGGCCATCGCCGCGGCCTCCGCGGGCGTGAAGACGTAGGGGCAGGTGAACAGCGCCATCTGGTGCGCCGTGCGAACCATCTCGATCTCCAGGGCGTAGCCCATGCCCGTCTCCTCCAGGTTCTGGCGGAAGACGCCGTCGATCAAGCCGACCGTCGGGAAGTTCTGAACGCCCGAGAACCCGGCCTCCTGCAATTGGCGCAGGAAAACCGGCATCAGGCGGAAGGGGTCAGTGCCGCACACGCCGGCGAGCACCGGGGTGTCGCGTAGGAGGGGGAGGACCTCTGCCCCCATGTCCATGACGATGGCGTTGGCGTCGCCGTATGGCATCATGCCGGAGAGGCTTCCCCGACCGGCCATGCGGAAGCGGCCGGAGTTGTAGATGATCAACAGGTCGACCCCGCCGGCCTCGGCACTCTTGGCGGAGATGCCGGCGCCGGCGCTGGCGCCGATGATCGGGCGCCCGGCCTGGACTTGGCTGTGCAGGCGGTGGAGGATTTCGGAACGGGGAATCGGCATGAGTTGGGTGCACTCCTTACGGCTTTGACGGGGAGGGATCGCTGGAGCGGCAGTCCGGGAAGACGGGTGTCAATTCGGCACCGGGACGGCGAGCTCCTTTCCGGCAGCGGCGGAATGGCCAGCGGAACGCGAACCGCGCCAGCGGCCACCACCGGTCCGACGGGCCGGCCGGTTGCAGCGGCTCTGGCTCGGCCGTACGGGGGCCGCGGCGCAATGCCGGTCCGCCCCGGGAGCGGCATTGCGCCGCCCCAGGCGGCGCCCCGGGGTCAAGGGTCCTCGGCCGTCCACAGCCTCGCCGGACGGCGGCGCAGCCGCGGGCACTCCTGCCGGAGCAGGCGGGAGGAGCGTCCCCTCAGTTGCCGTACCACCCGTTGGAGGCCGAACTGGGAGTCTACCTCGACCAGCAGGTGCACGTGGTCCGGCATGACCTCCATCTCGACCACGGCTGCACCCCGTTCCGCGACCGCAGAACGGATGATGCCCTTCAGGCGCTCGTCGACGCAGTCGGTAAGCACCCTGCGGCGAAACTTGGGACACCACACCACGTGGTACTTGCGTGAGTGGAAAATGTTCCGATTCGTGCGCAACTCCGACCGCATGTTCGCATTGTACTACAGACTCCCCACCGGCCGGGCGGCGCACAGGCAGAGCGCACGGCCGGCGAAGTTCGGATGCGCGCGGCGGCACACAGTCTCGGGGCCCTCATGGCGCACCCGGCCGCGGTAAAGGCGCTGAGGGCCACGGACCCCGCGCGGGCGCGGGCGCCATCACCGGTGCCGCAGCCAGAGGCGGAAGCCTCCCCAAAGCACGGCGGGCAGACTCCCCCGCGGATCGGCCACGCGCACCGTCACCGGAACCGCTGCCAGGACGTGCCCGCCCTCCAGTGCGCGAACCGTGCCGACGGTCTGTCCAGGCCGAACCGGCGCCTCCAGATACGCGGGCAGCGTGGCCGCCACGGCCGGCGCCGGCATGGTGGACGACGGAGCGGTTGAGGTGTTGGGCACCACGATCCAGGGCTGTGCCGCCACCGTGACGGGGACGCGCGGCGACTTCGCCTTCCACACACGCAGTCCGCCGGCCGGCAGCGCCTTGGTCCAGGCCACCTGCAGGTCGCGGAAGTGCGCGAAGCCCCAGTCGAGCAGCGTCCGGGAGAGCTGGGCGCTGGCCTGCTGCGTGGCCGTACCCATGACGGCGGCGACCAGTTCGGTCTGGCCCTGCCGCGCGCTGGTCACCAGGTGCCAGCCGACGCTTGGCCCGAGGTAGCCGCTCTTCATACCCGTAACGGCGGAATCGACACCGATCAGTTGGTTATAATTGTCAAATCGGATGGGATGCTGCCCCGGCGGGTTCCAGGAAAACGTGGGGACGTCGGTAAACTCGGCGTAAAGCTTGGGGTAAGTCAGCCAGACGTGCCGGGCCAGGATCGCCATATCCGCCGCGGTGGTGACCTCAGCGCCGTTGAGACCGTAAGAATCGAGGAAGTGCGTGCGGGTCATGCCGAGCTTGGCCGCCTCGGCGTTCATCATCGACACGAAGTTAGACTCTGTGCCGCCGACATATTCGGCAACGGCCAGCGCCGCGTCGTTGCCGGAGGCGACCATCATGCCGAGCATCAGTTGCTTGAGCGGCACCGTCGCCCCCGGGGGGAGGTCCAGAGACATGTCGGAAATGTTGGGGTTTCGTGAAAGCGTGCGCACGCCCGGCCCCAGCGGCACCGCAGCGGTGAGTTGAATCCGTCCGGCGGCGAGCGCCTGCAGCGTGAGGTCGAAGGTCATCAGCTTGGCAAGGCTGGCCGGAGGGATCTCCAGATTCGCGTTGCTCGCCGCCAGCACCTGACCGCTGCGGACGTCCAGCAACTCGTAAGACTTGGCCGCGATCGCCGGCGCCGTGATCCCGTCGGCCGTGGCCAGGGTGGTGCCGGTGGCGGTTGCGGACGGCCCCGCCGGTGCCCGGGGAGCGGTCGAGGCACGTGAGGCCGCTGCGCGCCCGGATACGAGCGCGAAGTGGTGCCCGCGGTGCGCGATGACCAGCACCACCGCGATCACCACGGCAGCAGCGGTCACCAGGGTCCAGGTTCGCCTCCGCCGGAGACGCCTGGACGAGCGCCCGAAATCGTACACCGTTCGGCCTCCTTGTGCGGCTTGGCCCGATTGACGCTCAATCGCGTACACGGCGCGCCGTCTTCCGACATACCACGCCCGGCGGTACCCCCGCAACACCGCTCCCACCCAACCTCGGTGAAAACTGTCAGCGCATCCGGTCCGCGGCCGTTGAATTCGCGGGCAAGGCGCGCTAAGTTGCGGTGGCGGATGATATCTGCGCCCGGATGCGCGGGCTTCCCCGTCGGCCCGGCGCCGTCTCGGCCGCATCGCGGACCGGCCGTCGCTCGGTGACACGGCGGGGCGCTGGCAGGTACGGCGCCCTGCCTGGGTCCTGCCACTGCCCTGACACAGAATCCACCCATAGCCGCGAGGGGAGCCGATGCCAGTCCATGCCCAATGAGAAGAGACGGTCTCGCCGATCGACGACCGGCCGCCGGGGTACGGCCCTCGGTGCGGGCATCGTGGCGCTCGTCGGGGCGGCCGTCCTGGTGACGCACGCGCTGGTGGCGCGGACGGACGCCACGCCGGCAGCCCAGACCGCCGTATCCTCCAACTCTCGGTCCACAGCCGCCGCCATCCCCTCTCAAAATGGCCTGCCGGCGGTCCAGTACTCACCGACGCACCTGCCACCGGTGTGGCCGGGCGCCGTGGGTCGAGCACTGCCGTATCCGGTGCTCATCGCGGATCGCGGAAACAACCGGATGCTCGAAGTAACACCGACCGGACAGATCCTCTGGCGTTTCCCGCCGCCCGGCAACACGGGCACCAGGGTGCCCTTCGGCTATGACGACGACACCTTCTTCACGCCCAGCGGAAATTCGGTCATCACCAACGAGGAGGACAAGTCGCAGGTAGCCGTCATCAGCTACTACACGCGGCAGGAGACGTGGACCTACGGCCACTTCGGAACCGCCGGCTACTACGGCGGCAACATGAACTATCCCGACGACGCCTACCGGCTGCCGAACGGAACGACGATCGTCGCGGACATCCGCAACTGCCGGGAGCTGTTCATCAACCCCCAGGGCAGGATCATCGCTCAGTGGGGGGTCAACCAGAAGCCCTGGACCAGGTACTGCGCGACCAACATCAGGGCCACGGCCCAGCAGAGCGACCTCGGCTACCCCAACGGGGATACGCCGCAGCCCAACGGCGACATCCTGATGTCGATCATCAACGGCAACTGGATCGCCCTCTTCACCCCCACGGGTAAGACGCTGTGGAAGGTCCAGGCGCCGGATATCCCGAACAACGGCTGCCAGTACGTTTCGGACGCGCAACTCCTGTCGGACGGCAACGTGCTGGTCGCCGACTACGCCGGTCCCAGCGGCAACTCGCCGAATTGCCCCCCTGTACCGGGGCAGGTGCTCATCTTCAATCCGCAGACCAAACGGGTGGCCTGGCGATACGACGTGGCCTCCGGCAACGGTGAACTCAACCATCCCTCGCTCGCGGAGCAGTTGCCCAACGGGAACATCATTCTCAACGACGACTACAACGACCGGATCGTGGTCATCGATCCCAAGACCGATCAGATCGTCTGGCAGTATGGGCATACGGGTCAAGCCGGCACCGCCCCAGGTTACCTGAACACCCCGGACGGGCTGGCGGTGGATTACTACCGCAACTGGTACGGCTGGCTCCAGCAGCATCCCGCGGCGACGGCCGCCGCCGGCGCCCTGGCGGCTTCCCCGCACGCGTCCTCCTCCGCGCCTTAGGTCACCGCGGCGAGGAAAGTCCGCTTGGGTCCGGCCCTTACTGCCATGGCGCCCCCGCGGCCAGCGGGCGGCCGTCCAGAAGCGGGTGGAGGCGGCCAGCCGCTATCGCCGCCCGCTGGCCGCCGTCTCCCGTGGCCCGAACACCAGCCGCTCCGCGAAGGCCGGCAGGATGAAGGCTCCCTGATGGAGGCCCGGAGACCAATAGCGGCAACCCTGGAGTTCCGCGCCCCGCTGCGCCGCGGGCGCATCGGCCGGATCGGCGCCGAGGGATGCGACACTGAAGGTCCACAGGCTGCCGGCATAGGTCGGCACCACCGCCCAGCAGACGCGGACGGTCGGGAAACCCTCCGCCAGCCTGCCGACGACCCCCCGGGTGATGCCGGGCATCACGAAGGGGGAATCGCTCTGCACCGCCAGGACCCCGTCCGACCCCAGGATGCGTCTGCACTGGGCATAGAATTCGGTCCCGAAGAGGACCTCGGCATGACCCACCGGATCCGGAGCGTCGACGAGCACCGCGTCAAAGCTCGCCGTGGACTGCGCGGCCACAAACTCGGCCCCGTCGGCGACATGAACATGGACCCGCGGATCGTCCAGGGCGGACGCGGTCCAGGGCAAGTGGACACGGCAGGCCGCCAGGACATCCCCGTCGAGTTCCGCCAGCAGGACCTCATCCACTGCGGGGTGCCGCAGCACCTCGCGAACGGCGCCGCCGTCACCCCCGCCCACCACCAGGACCCGCCTCGGCCGCGGGCAGGCCAGCAACGCGGGATGCACCAGCATCTCATGGTAGGCGAATTCGTCGCTCTCGGTCAGCATAATCACATCATCCAGGGCGAGCATGCGCCCGAACTGGGCCGTGCGATAGATGGCAATATCCTGGTAACGGCTGCGGCCATGATACAACGTCTCGGTGCAGCGCAGCGCCAGTCGCATGTCCGCCGTTTGCTGTTCCACGAACCATTCCGTCAAGTCCCGGATCGCACCCCCCCGCGTTCACCTACCCCGTAATTTGCCTTCTCCACCGCCAGCACACCTCCTCCCTCCCTGCGCTCACCGTCAGGGTGGCGTCATTGCACGGGGAAGCCTTCGGCGCCAAGACCGGGAAATCGGGATGACGACCCATGCCACACCCGGTGGACAGCGGAAGCCGCAATCGCTTCCGGGGCACAGGATTTCGTCGCGCTGGGCCCGCATGGCCCCCGGCGGTCAGATGCGGTCTGGTTGGCGGCGGAACGACTGGGCACAGAGGCGGATGTCGCGCTGCAGGCGCGGGATCACAGGGCCTGGACGCAACGGACTCAGCGGCGTGACACCGGTCGGCCGGCTCAGGCCCTGGCTGCCGGCGCGCCGCGCAGCATCGCCTTTTTGCAGAGTCGCACCAGGGCGCACACGGCACAGGTGGCTACTTCCGGCAGGGAGGGGGCGACCGGAAAGATGCGCCGCGCAGGCCGAGGGCCGACAAGCAGGCGCAGGTCGGCGGCGGTCAGCTCGGGGGTGTTCTCGGCAACCAGGCGGCTTCCCGGCGGAACCGATGGCCGGCCGCGCCCCTGCAGGATCGGCCAGCGCAGGCCGTCGGACTCCGTCAGCGCCCGCCGCCGCAGATCCGCCAGCCGGTGCATCCAATTCGGCTCCGCGCCGCTACCGCCGTTCGGTCCCGGACGGTCGCGCGGACCGTCGAGGCCGATGGCCACGGCATGCGCCTCGATGTGGCGCGACAGGTCCTGGAAGAAGGCGGCGCCGTCGATGCCCAGCACCTCGGCATCCTCCTCCAGACGGCGGTGCATCCCCCTCATCGTCTCCAGCAGCTCATTCTTCATGTCCACAAGGGCAAGGCGGCGCGCCGCGGTGAGTTGCGGCACGGCATTTTTCAGGTAGGCATGGGCGAAGGCCTGATGCCGGGACTCATCCCGGAGGATGTGGGCGGACATCTGACCGAAGAGCGCCCGCGGCTGCACTTTGGCGAACGTGAGGTAGAACTCGCGTGCGAAGATGTCTGAGATCAGGATGCCCCAGAGCCAGTCGACGCGGTCCCCGCGGCTCAGGCGCTGATGGTAGCGGAGCATCTCCGGAATGCGGCGGAGCGCGACCGGTCGGTTGCCGAAGTGCGTGTACAGCCGCGTCAGGACATCGAAGTGCCGCGCCTCGTCCAGCAGGAAGGTCGCCAGGTAGAGCTGCGCGGCGGTCTCTCCGTGAGAGATGATCTGGGGCAGCACGAGCGCGGCCCCGTTCATCGCCGCCTGCTCGCCCAGGTAGACCGGTGTGATGACGTTGGTCAGCGCCAGCGCCTGGCGCGGCGTCAGTCCGGTGGGCGCATCCCAGTCCAGGGCCTCGGCCGACCACTGGTGTGAGACGGCCTTGTAGAAGAGCTTCATCACGATGTCGTCCCGGTCGTACCTGGGAAACAGGCGAAGCACAGCCGCACCATCCCCCCTGCGGAGCGCGGCGGATCGGCGTGAACGACGGGATAGAGCAACCGAAGCGAACCGAACCGCCGGACAGGCACCCCTGTATCATTTTCTTGGGCGTGCGCACCGCACGCTTCAGCCGATCGCACCAAATGCCGTATACCGAACGGACGACCGTGATCGGTCCGAACAGACGTGGCATTCGGACGGCTTGGCGCACCGGAGCCCGCGTGGACGTCCGCACGTTGCCGGATCGTGCTACGGTATAGTGGGGGAATCAGCAGTGTGGTTGTGGGTGTTGGGCCTCTGGGTCGCCACCATCGGCGCCGTGATCGCGCTTGCACGACCCGGCCGCGCCACGGTCAGCGCCCGCCAGATCGGGGCCGTCCTCTTGGACGTGCTCTCCCTCACGCTGCTGATCTGCATCGGTCCGCGGCGCGGACGCCGACCGTGCCCCACCTGCCGCTTCTACATCCCAGTGAACGCGGCGCATTGTCGATATTGTGCCCGCACGGTTCCGGCACCCGAAGGCGCGCCGTCGGTCTGACGCGGTCGGCAGGCCGTCTTGGAGCGGTACTTGGCGCCGCATGCGGGGCTCCGTTGCCGGCAGCCGGGCCGTTGCGGGCGCAGGCACCGGCGCGTCGCCCGGCAGGCAGGAAACAGGGACGCGCAAAGGCGCGACCGGTCGGATCGGCCCGCCGTCCTTGCTGGTACCGACCATGTACCGCGGCACTCGATGCGGAAAGCGTGCGGCTGCTCCAAAACCACCGTCGGGGCGGCACCCCTGCACGCCGGAACCGCCTCCCGCCCCGCGGAGAGCAAGACACCGACAGTGATCCACCGGCGCAGGGCCAAGCAGCCAAGGGGGTGGGCCGCCCGGCAGCGCGAGGCGGCGAGGGGTCCGTCCTGATCGGCCCAATCCTTTGGCGCAGTGCCGGAACACTCACGGAGTGTGTCTCTGGTGGACCATCGGGCCCTGTGTCGGCTCCGGGTCCGGCCGACCCTCGCCGAGATCGTTGGCGAGCGCAAAACGCACCAGTTCCACGCGGTCGTGGAACCCCATCTTGCGCATGATCGCGCTGCGATGGCGGTGAACCGTGTGCGGGCTGATTCCCAGCAAGGCTGCTATTTGTTCTGTGTTCCGGCCAGAGGTGACGAGGTCCAGAACCTGCCGTTCACGCGGCGTGAGTACGGCCAACGGCGAAAGGTTTCCCGGTCCGCCCCCTGTCCGGACCGCGGCCACGAGCGTCGTCGCGAGCGCCGGAGGCACGTAGGGCAAACCTGAAGATACCTGGCGGATGGCGGAGAGCAACTCGTGCTCGCCGGCGCTCTTGGGGACGTACCCCAGCGCACCGATCTCCAGTGCCCGCACAAGGTAGGCCGGATTCTCGTAGGCCGTGAGAAACAGGATGCGCGTCGATATATCACGCCGGATCACTTCCTCCGCCAGCGCCAAGCCGCTCATCTTCGGCAGGGCGATGTCCACCAATGCGAGATCGGGCCGGGTGGACGCGATGAGATGCAGTCCCGCCTCCCCGTCAGCGGCCTCCCCGACGACATGTACATCACCCGTCCGTTCCACCAGCAGGCGAAGCGCGGTACGCACCACCGCATGGTCCTCTATCAGAGCGAGCGAGAGAGCCATCGCTTGCCACCCCTTCCTGTCACCCCTTCCTCACCGCCTCCCCACCGTGTTTGGCCGCGCCGCGGCAACTCAGGCGCCATCCACCAAGGGGACCAGCAGGCGCACCTTCGACCCGCCGCCCGGGAAGGACTCGATCGTCAGCAGGCCGCCGACCTGGCTCGCCCGCTCCTGCATACTGAACAGACCGAGTCCCTGCCGAGAGCGGATGTCCGTGGCTTGGGGATCGAAGCCGGCACCATCGTCGGTGATCTGGAGCAGCAGGCGACCATCGGCAACCTGAAGGTGCACGCGCACCGCGCGCGCGCCGCAGGCATGGCGAGCGGCATTGGTGACGGCCTCCTGCGCGATGCGGAAGATGGCGGTCTCGACTGCGGCCGACAGGCGGGGCACCTTCGCGTCGCAATCGAAGACGATCGCGAACGGCGCCCGAGGAGAGAGACGATCCAGCCAGTCCTGGAGCGCCGGCACAAGTCCGAGTTCGTCCAGCGCGGGTGGGCGGAGGTCGGTCGCCAGATCACGCACCGCCGCCATCGTGTCGCGGACCAGCGCAGCCAGAGACCCCACTTCCACCTGCGTCTCAGCAGGCAAGCCGTGCGCCAGCCGCTGCAGACCGAGGTGCAGCGCCGTGAGGGATTGGGCCGTCTCGTCGTGCAGGTCACGGGCAACACGCCGACGCTCCTCCTCTTGCCCCTGGATCACCAACCCCAATTGCCGCTGGACCAGGGCTGCCCGTTCTTCGCGGAGGGCCAAGGCTTGGCGATGCACGCCCTGCTCGGCGGCCCGCATCTGTTGCAGGGACGCCACCATGGTGTTGAAGCCCCCGGCGAGGGCCGAAAATTCTCGGATGCGGAAGTGGGGTAATGTCACCGCCAGGTTGCCGCCACGAATCGTTGCAGCGGCGTCGGCGAACCGTTTGAGGGGCAGTGCCACAGTGTGGCCGGCCCAGATGCTGATCAGTGCGAATTCGGCAGCGATCAGGGCAAAGGCCCACAGCACCAGACGGCGATGCGCACGGATGCCAGCCTCCATAATCGCGGAAACCTGCACGGGAAAGTTGTCATACGTCGCATGCCACAGATCGTGCGCGTCCCCTGCGCCAGCCGACAGCAGCGGGTCCAAATCGCTCCATCCCGCGCGCGCCCGTTCGAGCTGCCCGGTGGCGACCGCGTGCAGCAGGTCCTGCTCCAGGGGCAGGGCCGCCTGATCCTCGTGAAGGGTGCGGGAGTAAAAACCCTGGTCGCCAGGGGTGACGGCCGATTGTCCGAAAGTGATCAACCGGCCGTGTGCGTCGGCCGTCGCCTGCTCTATCGCCAGCAGGGTCGATCTGTCCACCGTGCCCGTGGCCACAACTTCGGCGGTATATGTGCGCTGCATGGCCAGGTCAACCCAGATGTGCCCGGCGTCGTGGCTCGCGTCCGCAAGTGCGACCAGAGTGTGGTCCGTTACGTGCATGATGGAGGTCATACTGGCGAGCGTGAGCAGGGTCGCCACCGCGACTCCCAGGAGTGCCGCCACCAGCGGCAGCGGAGTCAGGAGGTGCCACGAATACGTTGCGCCGGATGCCTGCCGGCCGCCCGGCCTTGCTTGGCGCTCGGGAGTGTTGGCGACCGCTGGCTGTCCGTCAGAGTCCGGCGTCCCCATCCACTACCCCCACGGACTGCCGCGTCGGCGGCCTCCGACCTCCCGGCTCCCGCCGACGTGTTTGGCCCAATCGTCTCCAGCCGCTTGTGGACTACCGACGCCGACGGCACGACCAATGTCTTGGGGCCCCCGCCCATCGCCAGCGTCGCTGCTCCGCCGGCGGCCCCGCGCACCGTCAGACCACGGCCATGGTCCCGGACATGTACCCGTTGGTGGCCATGGGTCCGCCCCAGCCCCCCTGGCCGGTGCCGCAGGCGGCCATGCACTGCCACCCGTGGATCCCGGAGCCGCCGCTCTTAAACGTGAAGCGCACCGTGGAAAGCGGCGGGATCGGAATGTTCAGCCCGGTGTCGGCGATGGTCAGGGTATGGGCCACGTTCTTGGGGTCCACCGCCTGCACCGTCTG
>JAJZMB010000141.1:0-486 GCA_021803205.1 Bacillota bacterium
GTCGCGGATCTCCGGCGAGGCGGCCCGGGGAGCGGCATGGGCCCTGGTGGCCGTCGGGCTCCTTCTCTGGTCGACCGGGTTTCTGCAGGTCTGGCACGACGGCGCCGGGGACTGGCAGGTACTGCTCTGGCGCGTGCTTCACCTCTCGGCGTTCGCGGCGTGGTTCTGGGGCGCGGTGTGGAACGTCGTCATCGCCGTCCGCGCCGCCCGGGAGAACCTGACCCTCCCTGTGGTGACCATGGCCAACGCGCAACTGGAACGGTTCCGGCAAATCGGGCAGGTCGCCCTGCCGCTGATTGTGGCCACAGGACTGCTGCAGGTGTGGGACTACGTGGGCTTCACGCGGTGGGCGGTGGAGGGCCCGTTCGGCCACTTCATCCTCATTCAAACTGGGCCTGGTCGGGTTACTGGTGGTCATCTTCAATACCTGCCCCATGTGGTATGCATGTTCACCGATCGCTGGGATGTGCGACCTGGACGGCCTCG
>JAJZMB010000141.1:496-6978 GCA_021803205.1 Bacillota bacterium
CGCGCCGTCCTGGACCGTGCCCACAGAGGCTCGCCGGCAAGGGTGACATCGGGACACGTATCTCAACCGACTTGGGGCCAATTACCTTGAGCGCGTCCAGCGCCCTATGTGAACGTACCGAGCGCTGAAGACAGAGTGCTCAAGGAGGATGGAAGGCTGATGGGGACGCAGGCGGATACCGCGGTCCGCTTCGTGCTTCGCGGCGCGACGCCGGACCCCAGTGTGGGTATGCGTAGTTTGGTCGATGCGGGGGTCTACGACATACGCCGAGTGGCGGTCGGCCCGCGCCAGTCGCACGGGCCGGGCCGCCAGGACGGGGATGCGTGCGTGCTTGTGTTGGAGGGGGACGTCGAGTTTACGGTCGACGATCAGCGGCACGCCCTTGGTGCGGCGGACTTGCTCTGGGTGCCGGCCGCGGCGTCGCGCGGGTTCGTGGCCGGAGACGACGGCGCGCTGCTGTTGGCGATCCACCTCCCACGGGGAAGAAGGAGCGCCCCGTCTGGCGCACTCGCTGGAACCGTGGCGGATCAGGCAGTGATTGCACGCGTGACGGCGCACCATGCGGAGATGTCCGCCAAGCTGGATCTGCTGACCGCGGCCGTGGCGGGATCCGCGGCAGCGGTTGCCCTGAACTCGTCACTGTCCGCCCTTGTCGAATACTGGAGGCGCGAGGTCCTACCGCATGCAGCAGCCGAAGAGGCGACGATCTACGCAGAGGCGCGGGAGGTCGCCGGCGGGGCGACCCTGATCGATGCGCTCCTTCTGGAGCACGGGGACCTGCAGGCGCGAGCGCAGGGCCTTGCCGCGTTTGTCGAGCAATCGGCCGCTGCAACGCCGCGGGGCGGGGATTCGGCGCCTGCGGCCGTGGGGCAACCGGGAGGGTCGGCGGACTCGCCGCGGAATCTTCAGTCGCACGCTTCGATGCAGGCCGCGGCGGCCGCCGCATTGTTCCATGTCCATGCCCGGAAGGAAAACGAACTGGTGCTGCCCGCGCTCGTCGCCGCGGGCCATGCGCTACCACCGATCCTGGAACGCATGGAGCGGGCTTTCTCCGCCGCCAGGCGCGCCGTCCGGTAAACCCCTCCGGACGATGGTTCGTAGCCGTCAACCGAGTTGATGAGCATAGATGAGGCTGGCCTCCAATTGCGCTACCAGGGGGCCATGGACAGGCTTCGTCGGATGGAAGAGGCGGCGGGTCTACTGGGGATCCATCCCCAGACCCTGCGGGCGTGGGACGTGCAGGGCAAGATCCGGGTGGTGCGGACACCCGGAGGCAAGCGGCGCGTGCCGGAGAGCGAGATCCGGCGCCTGCAAGGCCAGGATGTGGTGGGCGGGCTGAATGTGCCCTCTGCCTGGGCGGTCTACGGGCGCGTCTCGACCCATGAACAGAAGGCGCGCGGGGACCTGGCCCGACAAGTGGTCCACGTGCGGGAGACCCTGCAGGTGTCGCAAGGCGTGCGCCCTTCCGTGGAGATCACGGACGTGGCATCCGGCCTGTCGGACAAACGGCGGGGGTTGCTGCGGCTGATGGCCTTGGCCAGATCGCCCTGCCTGAGATTGTGCGGGCGGAACTGGCCCGTGGGGGCGATTGCAGGCCCCGGACCTGCGGCAGACGCGGGCGGGACGGTGGGTGCTGGACGTGAAGGTCGAGGCGGCACCCAAGGGCGAGCGACGGGGCGTGCCGGACCGGGTCCTGGCCTTCGACCGGGGGTTGCGCAAGTTGCTTGCGGGCGGGGTGGGAGCCCTTCGGCAGGATCATGCAAGCCGCCGATCGGCTCGCCCCGGTCAAGCGCTGATCCTGTATGCGACCTTCGAACCGGTGCCGCTCTTGCGGGTATTGGGTCTAAAGGCTTTGGGCACCAGGCGCGCGAAATCGACGGAGGGGACTGGGAGGTCCGATTCGAGCCGCAGGGCTGAACGGAGCGGATGCCGGCCTATAAGGTCGCACGACCGGAGCTGCGACCGCAGGTCTTGTGGGGGGCGGCCCGGCCGCTTTGCAAGGAGGTGTTCGGCGTTGGCGTGCGCTCCAGGGGCGCTGCGGGACATTCCGCTCTTTGCGGCGGTTTCGGCCGCAACGCTCCAGGCGGTCGCGGCGGCGACCACCGTGCGGCACTACCGCCGCAACATGTTCGTCTTCGCCGAGGGCGAGCCGGCCGAGAGCTTCCACTTTGTGATGGACGGCCGGGTGCGCGTCTTCAGGGATACCCCGGGCGGGCACGAGCAGACACTGCAGGTGCTCGAATGTGGCGGTCTGCTGGCGGTGGTCTGTTTCTTGGACGGCCGCCCGTATCCCGCCTCCGCCCAAACGGTGGTGGAGAGCAGCGTCGGCAGCATCCGCAACGCCGATTTGGCGCGGCTGGCGCAGCAGCATGGAGATCTGGCCTGGACGCTCCTGCAGCAACTCGCAGGCAGACTCGTGTGGGCTCAGGGCCGCATCTACGACCTTGCGCTCCGCAGTGCGACGGGGCGAGTGGTGTCTGCGCTGCTCCAATTTGCACGTGAACAGGGCAACAAGGACGCACTGGGCCGGTTTACGGTCGACCTTCCCCTGACCCATCGGGAACTCGGGCAGATCACGGGCGTCTCGCGCGAAACGGTGACACGAACCCTCGGCCAATTGCGGGAAACCGGCGCCATATGCTGGACCGACGGCGGGCTGCTCGTCGTTGATCCCGGCAAACTGGGGGATTGGCTGCAGGTGTGACCTGGATCAGTCCTGCACATCCTGTTCGCGACGGGGATCGAGCCGAAACGGCTCCGTCCTGGCGCCGCAGTCGACGGGACACGCAACACCTATCCCGGCGCGGCCGGTCAACTCCCCTCGGACAGGGAAGGCGTTCCCGACTTGCCCGGGGGGAGGCCCTGATGGGACCGGACACACCCTACCAGGCGGCCTGCGCTCGCGGGCCGGGACGACCGGCGCCAGCCCTGCCCACGGCTGCTGCCGAGCAGGTGCGCTCGGGGGCGCCTGCACCTCTGAGCCCGCCCGTCCCTGCCGGCGCCCTGCCCGCGGCTGCCCTGGGTCAGGCGTTCTCTGCCGCTCATCGTGCCTCACTTCGTGCCTTCGCCCAGGCCGCGAATGACCGCTCCTGCTGGACGGCGTAAGCGAGGCCGCCGAGGAGCACGAGGACCGCTCCCGCTCGGATCAGGGGCGGCATCGCGACCGCTACCCCGGCAACCTCCGCACCGAAGCCGGGCGTCAGCACCCATAGGACGGCAAAGGCCCGTTGGCGCGGAAACAGGACTTCGGTCTTGGGCGCCCGCCGACGGCGCTTGGCGGCGAGCGCCGCATCAAGCGCGGCGATGAACGGTAGGATCTTCTGCAACTGCCCGAGGATGAGCAACGACGGGCCCACCAACAGGCCGAGCAGGCTTCCGGCCAGGGCGAGGCGCAGGCTGTGCGCGCCCCAGGCCGGCGCGGCCACAACCGCTCCGAGCGTGATGACGGCTGCGGCCGCCAGGGAATATGTGACGACAGGCTCCCGCCGCGCCTGCCGGCCGTGGCGCGCCAGTCGCCCGAGGTCGTACATCCACAGGGCCAGGCCGATGCCCATCGCTGCGAGGCCGACACCCGCCGGTAGCGCGGGCACCAGACCCGAGACCAGCAGCAGCACTGTTCCGCCGCCGGTGCAGAGGACGGCGACCGTGCCGAAGCGCGCATGGACAGTCGGTTCGGTGGCGGCGAAGAAGGGCACCAATTGATACGTGGCTCCCATGATCGTGAGCAGCAGCCAGCCGCCGAGTCCCGCGACGGCGTGCAACGCACGCAGGATTCCCAAGGGAGGGGCCGGCACGGCCGCGCCGATGGAGAGCGCCATCCACGGCCCGAGGACGGCGGTGAGAGCGAGAAACACCATCCCTGCCCCCAGTCCGACTGCCGTGGGGCCGCCACGGTCCCTGCCCAACAACGAGGAGCCTGCATGCGCACAGAAGAGCACAAGGGCGCACCCGGCCGCCGTGCCCCCGGCCGCGATCCAGGAGGCCAGACGGAACCCCCATCCCGTCAAGAACACAAACGCGCCGGCGGCATACAGCCACAGCACGACATCCGCGAGGCGCTGCCGGGGAATCGGCCGATGCAGCACCACCGGGATGAGTTGGTAGTCGGCGCCCATCATCACCGGCGTGATCCAGCCGAGGATGGTCAGGTGCAACAGGAGGATCCCGTTGGGCCCGAGCGGATAGCGGATGGCGTGCGGAGCCAGGGCGATGCCCGCGTTGAGCAGGAGGAAGCCCAGCAGACCCAGGGCGAAGAACCGCACCGGCAGGGCGCTGTCTGGCCGCTGTTTGAAGGCGAGAGGCTCCAACGCGCCCACTCCCGGTATGGCCTGCGCTTGTACATCGAGGCGGCCCGTCCTCAGGCGCGCAGCACCTGGAGCAGATTGTAGGCCAGGGCGCCGTAGCCGCCGAGCCAAGCCAGGGCACCAAGGCGCAAGAGCCACGGGATGCCGGCGCCGGTTCCGGCGGAGAGCAGCAGCCCGGCCGCGGCCAGACCCCACATGCCCACGCCTGCCACACGCTCATCGTACATCTCCCGCAGAAGTGGGACCTTTTCCCGGCCCGCCTGGGAGGCATAGCGGTGGAACCAGACGAGAAACGGCACGATCTTGTACGTCTGGCCGCCCACAAGGCAGCCGCACCATCCCAGCACGGCCAGGATGACGAGGGCGGCGGGCGGCAGTCGCAGTAAGCCGGCGAGATCCGCCCAACCGAGCAGCGCAGTCAGCCCGAGATAACCGCAGGCCACGACCACCAGCCGCAGGCCGACATCGAGACGCGGCTTGTATCGTGAGCGGAAGAACAGCCACTGGTCCCGGAGGAAGAGCACAACGGCTCCCAACAGCGGCAGGCCGATCAAGGCAGTGGCAGACGCCGGCCAGCCGAGAACCGCGCCGACCAGGAGCAGCAGCGTACCGCTCGCTCCGAGGGCGAAAACCGCGGTGCCGGCGCCTTCTCCGTGACCGTGGGAAAGGGCGAACATCGGCGTGAGCTTGTATGCCGCGCCCATGGCCAGCAGCGTCGCCCAACCCAGAATCGCGGCGATCACGTGGGCGGGCAGGAGGTCGACGTGCAGAAAGCCCCACCGGAATTCCGCCACCATCAGGCCACCCAGGATGCAGACGAGGGTGAGGTACGCTGTCGCCCCAAGGAAGAACAGCCGGTGCATCCGATGGGCAGGCGAGGGCAGGGCCGTGACGGCCATGTGCCCGGCGTAAACCAGCAGGGCCACCGCCGCCAGGAGCGCCCCCGGGATCAGCAGGGTCAGTCGGGCGGCCCAGAAGCCCGCGACCATGAGGGCGACGCCGATGGCGAGCACAGGGTATCCGGCGCGGGCCAGGCGCTCACTGTGCAGCCGCACTTCGAGCACGACTGGGACCAATTGGTAGGTTGCTCCGGTGATGGTCATGGCCAGCCAGCCCAGAGTGAAGAGGTGGGTGAGCGCCAGCGTGCGGAAGTCGCCCAAGGGATGCCGCAGCAATGCCGGGCCCTGCCAGAGGAGCAGCAGGCCGCCGAACAGGGCGGCAACGGCGCCCGTGAGGATGTGCGCCAGGGGAATCTTCACGTCCGGCGCATGCGCCGCGGCGATGCTGTTCACCGTCCGCCACCCCTTTCTGTCCGTTCTGTCCGGTGATCCGCCGCGCGACGACTGGGATGGCAACGGTTCCCGATGCAGTCGCTCAGGTTCGGACGCCAAGCCCGGCCGCAAGCGCGAGAACAATGAAAGCGAGCGCAAGATTGGCCCGGCCGGTGGCGGCCGCCCCGCGCCGGGCCCGTACATATTCGACATCCAGTTCCCGCCGCCGCTCGGGCCCCGCCTGCGCCATCTCGGCTCGGATTTTACGGGTCCGGCGACCATACACGAAGTCGTGGACGGCCGAGTGCGCAAACATGCCGAGCGCGGCCAGTAGCTTGCCGGCCAAGAGCCAGCCGAAACCGGTGCGGTAAAACGAGGCGCTGACAAGGTTTCGGGGGCCGATGCGCAGGAAGTACAGGTTGCCGATGCCTGTGACAATCAGGACGACGATCGCCGTCCAGATCCAGGGCAAGGTCCGACGACCCGTCTCCCGGAAGAGCGCCACGCGTTCGGTCGGCGCCAGCGTGCGGCCCATCGGGCCTACGACCAAGGCCACGAACAACATTTCTCCGACCCAGAAGGCAGCGGCTAAGATGTGGAGGAACAACACTGCCTGTCTGAGCCAGATCATGACCGCCCGGTGCTCCGCTGGAGAAGAAGGATGCTATGGCGAGACGCACCGCCGCCGACGGGGCGCACCTGCCCCGCTTGCCTGCCCGCACCCTGGACGCTCCGCAGTGCCTGGTCCCTTCCGTCGAGCACGCAACGCAGACTCTCGGCGACGCATACCAGAGGAGCACTCGCCAGGACGGAACGGGGTGGCGAGCCCTGCCCTTCCAAGACTCCCGTTCTAACCGAATTTTTACCGAGCAATGCACCGCCGGACCGCCGTGGCCACCACCGACAC
>JAJZMB010000056.1 GCA_021803205.1 Bacillota bacterium
TGGGCGCGGTTCTGGGCCAAACAACCCCAGATGCGCCGCCCCAGCGCTCGGAGCTTGAGGAGCGCTGCTTGACCCAACCACAATTGTGCGGCGCACCCCTGAAAACCCCGGCGCTTGACACCGGCAAGGGGCCACATCTATACTATGCCATTTTTGACGGGCCAGTGTCTTCGTGGTATACTCATCTAACGGCGTTGTAGAGAGGGGTGAACCGATGGCGCGTGGCCATAGCGTCCTCTCGGATATCCGTCGTGGATTGGATGGATTCGTCGGTCAACGTGTGTTGGTGAAGGCCAACCGCGGCCGTAAGAAGGTCGTGGAGCGGGAGGGTACGCTGGAGCGGACCTACGCGTCGCACTTTGTGATCCTCTTGGATGAGGACAAGCAGTATCGGCGGGTCTCATACAGTTATGCCGACCTCCTCACCGATATTGTCGAACTGAGTCTCTGTGGACAAAAGGGGCTTCAGCGGCTCCAATTTACCGCCGGTTAGGCGCGTGCCGCAGGGATTCCTGGGCGGTGGCATTGCGTCTTGCAATGTGATTTTCCGGATCCGGTCTGTGCGACGCAAGGGGGCAGGCATTAGTCCTGCTGTTCCGCAGGACGCCATATGCATCCGCCGCTTCGGCCCGTGGGGAAGCCCGGATAGCCGGGCAGAATCTCAGGGTTTGACAGTGATCAGTGGACCAATGGATGTTCAGTCAGCGGTGTTCATGCGGCGGACTCGGCACAGCGGTTTTCGCCGATATCGGAAAAGTTGATAGTTCTTGCATGATACAAACTTATATTCATGTAAATGTGCAAGGCGAGGGTTGATTGTGGGGAACGGAACGCCGTGGGCACAGTACTTGGAGCGCCTGTTGTAAGGAGTTGGCCGACGGTTGCGCGGGAGCCTCCGCATATTGGCACCCGCCAAAGTCAACTTGGTCCTGTCTGTCGGCGCCCGGCAAGCCGACGGTTACCATGAAGTGCGAACCGTGTTGCAGGCAATTTCCCTGTGGGATTCGATTCACATCACGGCTCGGAACACGCTCACGGTCTGCTGCAGCGATCCCAGGATTGAGGATGGTCCGACGAACCTCGCTTGGCGCGCTGCCGAGGCCCTGCGTCGCGCGGCGCGGCTGGATTCCGGTGCATGCATTCGCGTACGTAAGGGCATTCCGGCAGAGGCCGGCCTCGGCGGGGGCTCTTCCGATGCTGCCGCTACCCTCGTTGGGTGCAACCGATTGTGGGGGCTTCATTGGCCGCTCGGGCGCCTGACAGAACTGGCGGCGGGGCTGGGTGCAGATGTTCCGTTTTTTCTTGCTGGCGGAACCGTTCTTGGGGAGGGCCGAGGCGATCGTTTGACGCCTCTCAGGGCTCTTCCCGCCTGGCCGGTGGTAGTGGCGTGCCCCACGCTTGGGAGTCCGACCGGCGCGGCCTATGCCGCGCTGGATTCCTTGGAGCACCGGAGTTGCCCGGCGATCGAGGGGGTCATCGCGGAGTGCTTGCGCGGGCCCACGGTTCGTTCCCGTGTTGCGCGCCTGCGGTTGGCCACGGTGATGGCGAACTCGTTCGAGGATGCCCTCCTGCCGCTTCGGCCGGACATGGCGGCCCTCAGGTTGCGTCTCAGGAGCGCAGGCGCCGTGGGCGCGCTGATAAGCGGTTCGGGGGCGGCGGTGTGGGCGCTGGCACCCTCCCTGCGCCGTGCTGACGCCATTGCGAACCAACTGCGTAACGAAGGTATCTGGGCGAAGACGGCACGATTCGAAGCCGGAGGCGTCCGCGTCGTGGCGCAGCGTTGACGTGGGCGCCGGCTGACGCGGCGCCGTGTGGAGGTATGGGATGGCCATCGGTATCATCCTTGCTGGCCGGAGGAACACTGCCGGGCTGGCGGCGGCGGCGCCGGAAGTACGTTGGGAAGCCCTCATTCCGATCGCCGGCCGGCCAATGGTCAGTTATGTGGTGGATGCGCTTGTCGCGGTGCCAGATGTGACGCGCGTGATCATTGCAGGGGCAGGGCCAGCCGAACTCGTCGCGCCGGACGTTCTGGTCGTAGCGCCTGGAGAGCGGGTGAGCACCAGCCTGCGTCACGCCCTCGCCGCCGCACCTAACAGCCGCGTTCCGGGCGAGGAACTGCTGGTTGCCACAGCGGACGCCCCACTGTTGACCACAGGTGCCCTGGGGGTGCTTATGGAGGCAGCACGGGAGCGTGAGCTGTACCTCGCCTACCCGATCATCCGCAAGGAGGTGTGCGAGGCCACCTTCCCGGGGGTGCGCAGAACATATGTTCACCTCCGGGAGGGATCGTTTACGGGTGGCAACTGCTTTTACCTGAAGGCTGCGGCAGTGGATGGCGCACTGGCCCTGCTGGAGAGGTTTTATGCCGAGCGCAAGCGACCGCTGCGCTTGGCGGGCCTGCTCGGCTGGCCGCTACTGATCGAATTAGTGCTTGGACGAGCCCGTCTTGTGAGTGCGGAGGCGGCGGGGAGCCGTCTCCTCGGTTTCCCTGCCGGAGCGGTTCCGGTCGACGATCCCGGCATGGGGGTGGATGTCGATGGGCCCGAAGATTTGGAGCTTTGCCGCGCGTTTTTGTCCGCGCGAGCGTAAATGACTGTGGCCTGATCCGGATGACTTGCCTACAGCCGAACTGGGGGGATGTAGTTGGCATTCCCTTGTGGAGTATGGTCGGTACGGTCATTCGCTGTGCGCGAGCAGTTACCTGCGCGCGCCGCATACGGGAGGCCCCGGCCCGCAGTGCTCGCATTGCACTTCTAGTGTATCGGTTAGCGGGGCGACCTCAGGTATTCGGCAAAGTCGCTCCCGTCGGCGCTGGAGCTCTGCCGGCAAGGAAGAATCGTGGGGCCGTGGCGGCGACGGATCGACCGGTATCCGGACTTTGCCGGGATCACGGGCGCTCCCCTGGATCCTCTGGCCCTTGGGCGATCTCGCCGCGGCCACCAGAGTCGCGCTCAGTACCATCGGTGGGGACCTGGCTATGATGCGGCACGTTCTGGAATTTACCGATGTGGGTCGTCTGGGAAGCATGTTCGGACCCAGGGGGGCGTGTGTTTTCTCCCTTCACTCGCCGGGCCACCTTTGTACCACTTTGTGCGGGCGCTCGTGGAGACGCTCGGCAGGCCGGACCGTGTGCTCCCCGGCGGGTGCTTGTTCATGATCGACGCGCTTTTTTCACGGGACCGGCCCGGGCTGTCCAGTGAGTGTTTTGCCGGCATGTTGGCGGGCGTTCGCCCGGATGTGGGGGGGCCCGGTGGAGGCCAAGAGCGTGCCCATCGCCCTGATGACCGCACGTGCCGTGGGGGGGCGCTGCTGCTTTTCCGGCGGGACGCCTGCGGTTCCGAGGGGCGTCCGTTGGCATCGCAAATGTTTCCAGATCGGCTCGGTGTATCCATGAGGATGTCGTTCCCGCGCCGGGCGCCGGTTCCCGGAGCACGCCGCCTGAGCAGCGACGATTTTATGAAGGGTGGCGGCACCGCGCGGGGAATGGTGGACCTGCTTGCGCAGGTCGGCGCGCGACCAGTCGCCATCGGTGTTGTGGTGGCCACCACTCAACCGGCGGTCAAGATGGTATTGGACTTCAGGGTCCTGCTCACCCTGGAGCAGGACCCTGAAGATGGCCGCCCCTTGCGACTGCGCACGCCGCTCTGGATCAGTCCTCCGCAGCGCGCGACGCTGCGGCCGGTGTCCACAGCAGGGCGGTCTGCGGGATCCACCCCGGCCATCCGGGATCGTGGCGCCCGCTGGCGATCCTGCGGTTCGCTCGCGGTCGCCATCCCGGATGGCTCGAGTCGGTTTGCGGAAGAAGTCCGCTCTGGAGTGGAAATCATTTTGCAAGTTCCATCGCCTCCCGGCTCCTTTGCCGGCGGGCCTCTTGAGGAGGGCGGCACCTTGAATCCCGATGACCGTCGAGTTTGGTGCGCGGATGAAGAGGGAGTCGTCGCGATCGTCTTGGCGGCCGGGATGGGCAAACGCATGCGTTCGCAGCGGCCCAAGGTCCTCCATGCGGTTGGCGGGCGCGCCATGATCCTGCGCGTGCTGACAGCGGTTCGGGGCGCAGGGGTTCGCCACGCGGTGGTGGTGGTGGGTCATCAGGCGGAGGCCGTGCGGGAAGCAGTTGAAGATGCTGCGGCGGAACTCTCCCCGCTACGTCTTCAGTTTGCGTTGCAGGGGAAGCGGTTGGGTACAGGCCATGCCACCATGGAGGCCTTGCGACTGCTGCCGCCTGCCGGTGCGTTCGGCTCAGCGCCAATGGTCCTGGTCTTGTACGGGGACACGCCGCTTCTAACGGCAGAGCAACTTCGGGGCCTCTTGCAGGAGCATCGCGCGCGTCGCGCGGCCGCGACACTGCTCACCGCTGTTCTCGGAGAGCCTCTGGGGTATGGCCGCATACTACGCGATCAGGCGGGCCTCGTCCTGGCCGTCGTCGAAGATCGGGACGCGACGGAGGCGCAAAAGACTATCCGCGAGGTGAATACTGGGGTTGGCGTCTTCGCGCGGCGCGACCTGGAAGGGGCACTGTCCAGGTGCGAACCGGTGAACGCTCAGGGCGAGGTCTATCTCACCGAAGCGGTGTCCCATCTGGTGCGCGCGGGCAATCCGGTGGAGGCAGTGCTCGCCCGGGACGCTGTGGCCGCGCTGGGTGTCAATGACCGTCGAGCACTTGCCGCAGCCGAGGGCATTCTCCGGCAGCGTACCTTGGAGCGCTTGATGGACGCCGGGGTCACCGTGGCGGATCCGGCATCCACCTTCGTCGACGAAACCGCGACCTTTGGTCCAGACTGTGTGCTTCTTCCCATGACGACCATCGAGGGTTCATGCGTACTTGGCCCCGGTTGCACCGTCGGACCAGGTGCACACGTCATCCGCAGTCGGCTGGCTGCCGGAAGCCGGGTCTGGCATTCCGTCGTGGAGGACAGTGACATCGGAATTCGCGCCAGTGTGGGGCCCTTCGCCCATCTGCGACGCGGGAGCGTCCTGGGTACGGGTGTCGAGGTCGGAAACTTTGCCGAGATCAAGAACGCCGTCCTCGGCGAGGGTACCAAGCAGCATCACCATAGCTATATCGGTGATGCGGAACTCGGGCCTCGCGTGAACGTCGGCGCGGGTGTGATCACGGCCAACTACGATGGGCGACATAAGCACCGCACGGTCGTGGGGGAGGGTGCATTCCTCGGTTGCAACAGCAACCTCGTGGCGCCGATCACCATCGGCAGTGGGGCCGTCGTCGGTGCCGGCACCACCCTCGCCAAGAGCCCCGTGCCCGCAGACGCTCTGGCTGTCGGGCGGATCCGGGCCACCATCCGGGAGGGATGGGCCGCGGCACGCCGCAGCACGTCAGAGAAGGACGACCGGAGGTGAAGATACGCCCGCGACACGGCGGGTGGCTGCCTAATGGCGCCGCTCCGTCTTTGAAGGGCAGGCCGCGAGCTTCATTGCGGGGGGGGGCGTTAGGATTGTCGTTACCGGACGAGCGATTGAAGGTCTTCACCGGTCGGGCTCACCCGCAATTGGCCGGAGCGGTCGCGGCCCATATCGGTATCCCCGTTGGCGAGTTATTGATCGAGTCCTTCCAGGATGGAGAGACCCGCGTCGTCATCCAGGAGAATGTGCGCGGCGTCGACGCCTTCATCGTTCAGCCGACATGTCGACCCAACGAATCTCTTCTTGAACTATTGATTGTCGTCGATGCGTTGAGACGGGCATCCGCGAAGCGGGTCACCGCAGTCGTGCCTTATTACGGTTATGGTCGGCAGGACCGCAAGACTCGCGGACGAGAGCCGATCACGGCCAAACTCATCGCCAATCTCCTCGTCACCGCGGGCGCCGATCGCGTCCTGACGGTGGATCTGCACGCGGGCCAGATACAGGGCTTCTTTGACATCCCGCTGGACCACCTGACGGGAGTGCCACTGCTCGCCGCCTACTTTGCGCACAAGCGGCTGTCGGAGGTGGTAGTGGTCTGCCCAGACGCCGGTGAGGGGGGGATCCCTCGCGCGCGGCGGCTCGCTGAGTTGTTGGGGGCCCCGTTGGCGATTGTGGACAAGCGGCGTCCAGCGCCCAACGTGTCCGAGGTGGTGAACGTTATCGGCACTGTGTCGGGAAAAACCGCCATCCTGATGGACGACATCATTGATACCGCTGGGACGATCGTACACGCTGCGGCGGCGTTGATCGACCTCGGGGCGCGCGAAGTGTATGCCGCGTGCGTGCATCCGGTCCTGTCGGGACAGGCGGTCAACCGCCTGCTGGCATCGCCGGTCGCAGAAGTAGTCGTATGCAACACCATTCCCCTGCCCGTTGGAGTCGCTGAGCGGATGCAGGCTCGATTGCGGGTGTTATCGATCGCGGACTTGTTGGGGGACGCGATCGTACGGGTCCATGAAGATCGGTCCATCACTGAATTGATGACGGAGGCGCAGCCGTACGGCCATAGGTCGTGCGCGGAGGTGGCGCGTACCGGCGTGCGATGAGGGTCGCGGGGTTTGATCAGGGAGGGAGACGTGACTGCCCGAGGCGTTTGGTGTAGCGGCTCACGCTCGCTGATGTGGGACGGGCGGGTTTTGGCCAGTCCGGGTATCCCCTTGACTGCCACACCTACTACCGGTAGTGGTCGTGGCTTTATTGCTCAATGACGAGCGACGATCTGCTCATAGGGTACAGGGTCC
>JAJZMB010000120.1 GCA_021803205.1 Bacillota bacterium
CGCCAGCGGCGACACCAGATAGAGTACCGCGTCCGCGCAGTCTGCCGCCTCGCCCAGGCGTTGCAGGGGGATGCCCCGGCGGATGCCTTCCAGGCGCTCGGGTGTACTGAAGCGCTCGTGGAAGGGTGTGAGGATCGTCCCCGGAGAGATAGCGTTCACCCGGATGTCCCGCGGCGCCAATTCGTTGGCCAGACCGCGCGTGAGCGAGATCACGCCGCCCTTCGCCGCGGCGTAGGCGAAGGAGTGGTTGCCGCCCCCGGTGTGCGCTGCGATCGAGGTGACGTTGACAATGCGGGCGCCTGCCCGGAGGTGGGGAAGTGCGGCGCGGCAGGCCTGGAAGACGCTTGTCAGGTTGAGGGCCAATACGGCGTTCCAGTGCTCGTCGGTCATCTCTCCGAGTGGGATGCGTGAAAGGAGCGAACCGGCGTTGTTGACGAGGATGTCGAGCCCGCCAAGCGCTTGGGCTGCCGCGACTACTGCTGCCGCGACGTCGCCGGCGCGGGTGAAGTCTCCGTGGACGAGGGTGGCGCGGCGCCGCGTTTGCCGCACCTCTGCGGCGGCTGCCTCCGCTTCCGCCTTCGAGGTGTTGTAGTGCAGGGCGATGTCGCAGCCGGCCTCTGACAAGGCGCGAGCCGCCGCCCGGCCGATGCCGGTGCTGCCACCGGTGATCAGGGCCGTCTGGCCGGAAAGATCGATCGTACGCATGCTGTCAGACCTCCTGTTTGGGGCGATCGAGCGGGACTTCGAGATCGGCGCCGGGGGAGAGGAACGCGAGCCAGGCCTCCCGCACCGGCCGGGCCCAGGCGGCGGCCGCCGCTCGGCCGTACAGTTCCAACTGGCTGCGGTATCGCTGCACCGCGCCTGCGAACTCGCGGGGGGTGCGGATGCGGTCCGTCTTGTAGTCGATGAGGATCAGACCGTCCGGTTCCACGAGCAGGGCGTCCAACACACCTTGCACGAGCACCCACTCGTCGGCCCCGGCGGGACCGACCCCCGGTCCGTACACCTCCTGTACCGGCAGGCGGAGAGTGAACGGCACCTCGCGGCGAAGGGCGCCTCCGGCGTGCGCTGCCGCCCAACGGCAGCCGAGAGGGCGGTCCAGATAGCGGGCGAGGGCGCCAGCCTCGATCGCTTGTGCCGCCTTCGCCTCCAGTAGCGCGCGGGCCTGCAGATCGGCGATGCATCGCCGCACCGCGCCCTCATCTGTCCCCGACGCCGGATCGAGGTGGCGCAGGACGAGATGGGTGGCGCTGCCGACCTCCTCCGGGGTCGGCCCTCCCTCGGCCCGCATGGGCCGGGGCAGTCGGACATGGGCGGGCACGCGGCGCCGGGCACCCCCCCCAGGTTCCGGGGGAGGGCCCACCGGCACTGCGTCCGACGCCAGGAGTGCCGGCGGTTCCTCGTCGCCGGCAGCGACCGCATCCCGCAGTTCCCCGACCGTGACCTTGGCCTGCAGGTTGGCAACGGCCGCGAACGGATAGCGCCAGGCTGCCTCGGACTCCAAACGCGCGACGGTGGCCGCGAAGATTCGAGCCTGCGCGGGGACCCGCTTCGGCTCCGAGTCACCTGGTGGTTGCGGGGTGCCGGGCGTGACTGGAGCAGTCGGTCCACTGTCCAGGGGCCGGTCGCTGTCATCCGCCGCTCGCCCCGGCGCTTGCGCCTGTTTCCCCGGGCCGAATGCGACGGTCCACCGCGAGCCTCCGGGATCAGGGGCCCTAGCGGGGGGTGGGTCGCCCTGGAGGGCGGCCAAGGGGCCGGCCACGTCCGGGTGCGTAGCCAGCACGGGACCGATCCAGTCAAGGGGGCAGTTGCCGTCCCCGAGGTCGACGTCCGGGCCGGTGGTCAGCCATTCTACCGCCCGCTCTTGGAGACGCCGCACCGTTCCCACCAGGGCCAGGCGTTCCCGCGCCCGAGTCAGGGCCACGTACAGCACCCGCAGCTCCTCCGCGCGCCCGTCGGCGGAGATGCGCTCGGCAACGTCCGCGTGCCGGAGGGTTGGCCAGCGCAGGCGCCGGTCGAGGTCGACCGCTTTGGCACCGATGCCCGCCACGCGGTGTACCAGGACATCGCCCGTCCGGTCAGAGAGGTTGAAGCGTCGTCCGAGCCCCGCGACGATCACCAGCGGAAACTCCAGGCCCTTGCTCCCGTGCACGGACAGAACCCGCACCGCGTCCCCGGCGGCGGCTGCCCCTTCCGCAACCGTCTCTCCCGACTCTCCGTGGCGGATGAAGTCGATCAGCCGGCGCAGATCCATGCCCGGGGTGGTTTCAGCCTGCCGGCAGCGTTCCTCCGCCCAGGCGAGGTTGCGCAGCCGCTCCTCCCCGCCGGGCAGACCGCCGGTGTGGGCGCGGTAGTCGGTCTCGGCGAGCGCTGTGGAGACCAATTCGGCGTAAGCGCCGCGGCGGGCCAACGTCCGTTGCTGACGCAGGCGCCGCAGCCACGCCCGCGCCCAAGCCGCGAGATCCTCTGCCGCCAGACCCCGGGATGCGGCGTTGAGGCCGTCCCACAGGTCGCCGTGAGGTGCGCAGAGACGGATCTCGGCGAGGTCTGAGTCGCCGAAGCCTCCGAAGGGGCCGCGGAGGGTGGCTGCCAGCGGGATGTCCTGCCGAGGGTTGTCCAGGACCGACAGCCAGGACAGGATCGTTTGGACTTCCAGGGAGGTTGCCCGCCCTCCGCCGGAGGATGCCCAGCACGGCAGCCCACGCGCCCGCAGGGCGTCCGTGTACGCTGCGTCAACCCCGCTCGTGGTCCGCAACAGGACGGCGATGTCCCCTGGGCGGGCGACGCGGTGCCCGTCTCCGTCCCGCACGCGCGCGCGTCCGAGCCAGGCGGCGCACATCTCGGCGACGGCAACGGCTTCGCGCTCGATGGCCGTTGCGTCTTCGGACTCCGTGTCACCCTCCAGCAGAAGCACTTGCACAGGGTCGTCCTCTTCCCCGTAATCGGAACTGTACAGGAGAGGTCCGGCCTCCTGGGACGGGATGTCCGAACCCTCCGCCGCGAATAGACGGTTGAAGAGGAAGTTGACGCCGGCGATCACTGCCCGCCGGCTGCGGAAGTTGTGCGGCAGGGCGATGCGGACCCCGGACCCGCCCTCTGCATACTGCCGGGCGCGCAGGAGCAAGCGTGTCGGATCGGCGAGGCGGAAGCCGTAAATGCTCTGCCGTGCATCGCCCACGCAGAATAGGGGGGCCTCGCGGCACAGCGCCGAAAGGAGACCGTCCTGTACCGGGCTGAGGTCCTGCGACTCGTCAACCAGCACCTCGCGGTAGCGGCGCCGCACAGCCGGGCCGGCCGGACCGGAAAGCAGCGCCAGGCAGGTGTGCTCGAGGTCGGAGAAGTCGAGGGCGTTGAGGCGCCGTTTGGCGGCCAGATAGGATGCATGTAGGTCGGCGGTCAGTTGCAGCAGGGGCCGGATGGCCGCCGCGACCCTGGATACCTCGGCCGACAGATCACTAGCTTGCCGCCCCCACGGCCCGCCCGCCAGTGCCCGGATCTGGGCCTTCGTAGCCTCCCGCAGTTGCCGGACCCGTTCGGCCAGCAGTTGCTCCACTCCGTGGCCGACGTGGGACAGCGGCTGGAATGCCGCCGAGCGCAGGGCGAAGGCGAAGTCGTCCCAGGGGCCGTCCGCGGCGGCCAGCAGCATGTCGACAATCCGGGCGTCGGACTGCAGCGCCAGCGCGTACGCTTCCGGACCGCCAGCCCCTTCCGCCAGGCGTAGCGCCCGCTGTGTGCGCCTGGCCGCCTGACGCAACGCTCGCTGGACCGTCTGGCGCGCGTCCTGGAAGGCGGGGTCCGCGGTGGCCTCCGCTTGTGCCGCGATCCACCCCGCCGGATCCTCCTGGCTGAGGGCGAAATCGTGCAGTCGGAGGACCAGAGGGCGCAGGGCGGAGTCCAGGCGCCGGCCCCCGTACCGGTCGACGGCGTCGAGGAAGTCGGCCCGGGACGGGCCATCCGCGTAGCGAGCGTCGATCAGACGCTCAAGACATTCGGCGCGTAGTGCCGCGGTATCGGCCGGGTCCAGCAGCGAGAATGCCGGATCGCAATCGGCGGCGGCGAAGTGCCGGCGGAGCGTGCGCTCGCAGAAACCGTGCAGCGTGGTGATGTCGGCGCGCGGCAAGAGCCATGACTGGCGCCAGAGGCGCGGTGCTTCGGCCGCCCGTTCCCTCAAGGCGGCGTTGATGCGCCGGCGCATCTCCGCGGCAGCTGCGCGGGTGAAGGTGACGACCAGCAGTTGATCCACATCGGCCGGATCCCGCAGATCGGTAAGGCGCCCCACCACGCGTTCGGTGAGGACGGCGGTTTTGCCGGACCCGGCGGCCGCCGAGCAGAGCACATGCCCGCCGCGATAGGAGATGGCGCGTTCCTGGGCGGTCGTCCACTCATGCACCGGCGATTCCCTCCTCGGTCTTCAGCGCCTCCCAGACTGCTTGCGGCCCGCGGAGGAAGCGGTGGCGGTCGCCGCCCGCCGGATCGAAGCGGCAGACGGGGCGCAGGTCGCACGCCGCGCAGGGGGTAGCGCCGCCAAACCGGTAGGGGTCCGCGGCGACGCTGCCGGAGGCCACCGCAGCCCGCAGGGCGGCCACTCGGCGCCCCAGGGCCCGGTCGATGAGGGCGAAGTCGGGGGCGGCTGCGACGGGTGCGTTCTTGTACGGGATGCCCGTCCTGGTCAGCCGCACGCCGGTCACCCCACCATCGAGGTCGCGCTCGTGGAGCGCCAGGGCCTCGGGATCGGCGGGCGCCAGTCCCCGGAGGCGGGATGGGCGGTTTGGTTCTGCGGCGGGCCCATCCACACTGGCGATTTCGTCCCGGACCGGCATCAGGAAGAAACCTCCAGGCGCGGCACGTACCCCTTCGGGTGCCGCCGCACCTACGGAGGACTCCGCCGCGCTGGACGTTCGCGCCGCGGCCCCGAGCGCCGCGTGCAGATACAGCACCGGCTGCAGGTCGAGACTGTGGAAGAAGCGTTGCAGCGAGAAGTCGTCCGCCCCAGTCTTATAGTCCACCACCCGCACGTATCGCGTCCCGTTTGCTGCGATCGCCTCGTCCAGACGGTCTATGCGCCCGCAGGCACCATCGCTCTCGAACTCCCATTCGACAGCGACCGGCCGGTAGGCTCCCGCCCGGGCATGCAGCAGCAAGGCCTCCACCGCACGCGCTAGATCTCGGTCGGCGGCGCGCAGCAGCAGCGGCCCCCGAGCTGATCCCTCCGGGACGTGTCCCAGGACGTATTGCTCTGCTCCCCGCAGGGCCCGCATCCGCCGGCACGCCGCCTCCTGCTCGTCCACCGCGGTCCAGTCCCGGCCGTCCTCGATGAGTCCCCGCACGAACTGAGCCAGTGCCGCGTGCAGCAGGCGCCCCAGGTGGCTCGGGTCGACTCCGGATTCCTGGCGCGGCGCCAAGCCGAGACCGTACCGCGCAAAGTGCTGGAAGCGGCATGACGCCGCGGACTCCAGTCGTGTAGCGCTGAACACGGTCGAGTACAGGCGGGAGGCCAGTTCCGGTCCGATTGATGCCCGCGGCGGCCGATCGATCCCCTTGCGCGCCGCCCGGGCGAACGAGGCGCGCTCCGGTGCCGCGAGCAGCCAGCTTTCGGCCGCGGCCCACTCCGGCTCCGAGGGACCGCCGCTGTCGCGCGCCGCCCCCAGGTGCAGGGCGAGAGCCGCGGCCAGCGGCGCGAGTCCCGCCCGGGCGCCGGGTCCGGGCCGCTGTCCCCACGGGACGGCGGATGCCACCTCCTTCGCGCGGCGGAAGAGGTCGGAGGCCCCGGCACCTTCCGGATAGCTGAGGTAGAGGCGTTCTGATGCCCGGGTCAGGGCGATATAGCCAAGGTAGCGCTCCGCGAGCAGGCGCTCCTCGGCGGTGGGCGCCAGTTCGATTCCCGCGGCGCGCAGGGCCAGACGATCGGCGTCTCCGAGCAGTGGGGATTCTGCGGGTGCCGGCGGGAAGTGCCCCTCGCCCATACCCAGGATGAAGGCGGCACGGATCTCGGGGTGACGGCTGCGGTGCACTGCGCCGCAGAGGACCTGATCGATCCGGGGCGGGACCAGGCCGACGGTGAGGTCCTCAAGACCGGCCTCGACGGCCGCCAGGAGTTCGTCGGGCGTCAGCAGGGTTCCGGCCAGGGCCAGTTCGATCTGCTGCAGGAGGGTCGTGGTCTGCTGCAGGCAGAGGCGGTGCCACGCCGCCTCCTCCGGATGGCCGCCGTTTTCGGCTTCTGCCGCTGATGCCTCGGTTTCTTCTGCTGCCCGCACGGCATCGAGAAAGTCGCGGCATGCCTGGGCGCCCAGTGCTCCGTTCACTCCCTTGCCCAGGTCCCGCTCGAGTTGGCGAGGGGCGGCGGCCAGGCGCCGCCGGAAGCTGTGCAGTTGATGTTCGTCCCTTGTCCGGCGTTCCGCCCGCCCCGCACTCTCCACCTCGTCCGGGACGTGCGGCGGCGGAAAGTGCAGTTGCTTGCGTCTGTACCAGCAGGGGCCGGAGAGCGCGTGCGCTACGGCGAAGTTCTCCAACCGGTCCGCCTGGTCTGGCTCGAGCCCGCAGAGGTCCTGATGGAGGTAGTTCCGCACCGACGTGAGGCTCCAGTGCTCCACGATCATCCGGAGCGCCGCCACCAGTACCCTTGGTACGGGGTGCCCCCCGACCGGGCGCTTGCGGTCGATGAATACCGGGATGCCTCGCGCGGCGAAGGCGAGCGCGACGAGGGGGTGATAGGACTCCATGTCGCGCAGGACCACCGCGATTTCCCTGTAGCGATAACCCTCCTCGCGGCATAGGCGGTCGACCTCATCCGCAGCGGCGTCCACTTCAGCCTGCGGGTCGCGGAAGGCGGACGCGTGTACGGCGATTCCCGCCACCGTCCCCGGGCGGACTTCCGGCGGGCGCGGTTCCCAGATCTCTCGCTCCAGGCGAGCGATAGTTCGGCTTGTGCGGAAGCGGGGAGCGGGGCCTTTCGCGTCGAGGATGCGGAGTTCGGCGTCAGGCCAGACAGCGAGGAGGCGCCGCAGGGTCCGGAGTGTCGGCGCGAAGGGGTGGGTGGGATCTTCCGCTTCAGGCGGGGACGCCGCCGTCCACTCCCGTCCGTCGAGGCACAGGGCAAGGGTGACGTCCGCCCCGCCCCGAAGCACGGCCGCCAGGAGCCCCTCCTCCCGGGGTGTGAAGCCCGCGAAGCCGTCCACCCAGATGCGGGCGCGGGCGAAGGTGGAGTTGGCGCCGGCCGCGGCGGCTGCCGCCAGCTCCGATCCCGGCTCCGCCAGATGCCCGACGACGCGCTCACGGTATGCCTCCCACAGCAAGGCGAGGTCGTGCAGGCGTTCGGCGGTCCCGGGGGGAGCGGTGCTGGCCCGGGTGCGCAGGGCGGTTGGCTCCACCGCGTAGGCTTCAAACTCCGAGAACTGCTCGGCCAGCACACGCGCCAACCCGGGTCTGTCCGCACTGCGGCCGAAGGCCAGGAGGTCTGCGCGGCGCTTGTGCAGCAGGGAGCGAAGGATCATGCGCCGTCCCGCCTCGCCGAGGCGCGGACGGGCCAGGCCGCCGTGTTCGGCGAGGATGCGGCGCGCCAGGCGGCCGAACGAGAGTACTTCCAGGCGTACGAGGGCGGTGCCGTCGGGCAGGCGGTGCAGCAGGGCGCGTTCCAATTGGTAGGTGGCCTGTTCCGGGGCGAGAAGGACGAGCGGCGGCCCGTCCGGCCCCTCCGCAGCCAGCGCCCCCAGGGCTTGCCGCAGGCAGGTCTCGGTCTTGCCGGTGCCGGCACGGCCCAGGAGCAGTCTCAGCACCGCCGTCCCTCCTCATAGCCGGTGATATTAGGCGGAGGAGGGCGGACCTCCCTGCCTCCGACGGGTGGTCTGCGTGGATGCGTCCGCCGCACCGCCTGTCCCGCGGATCCGGCGGCGGACCAGCGTCTTGCGGCGGCAGGGTTGCAGGCCGGCTGGCCTCCTGCCGAACATGCCCGCGTCCACCCGAGTTTGGGGGGATCCCGTGCTGATGAGCGGCGCTCCCGATCTGCCGGGCGCAGGATTGTGTTGATGGACGCCGCTGCGGGCGGGAAGACCTACGACTGTAACCCCATGACGGCGGATGCGCTTCAGGGAGCCCGTGCAGCCGGAAGCCTGGGCACCGCCGGGACGGCCGCCCGCCTTCGGGCCGTTCCTGCGCGCACGTTCCCTGCGCTTGTCCGGGGTTGAGAGAATCCCGCATAGCTCTCGCTGCGGCGCCTGATACTCTTCCTGCGGCGCGCCTCCGCCGGTGATCGGCCGCCGCGCGCATGCCGGTTGAGGAGGACGTCACATGTTCGTCAGCCGCAGGGTCAACGAACTTCCGCCGTATGTCTTCGCGGCCCTCGATGGACGCATCGCGGAGTTGCGCGCCCAGGGCCGGGTGGTGGTCGACCTGGGCCGGGCCGACCCGGACCACGCGGCCCCGGATGCCGTTGTCGCCGCCGTAATCCGTGCGTCACAGATCCCGGAGTACCACCACTATCCGCCCTACGCGGGCATGCCCACACTGCGGCATGCGGTGGCCCGCTGGTATGCCGACCGGCACGGGGTGTCCCTTGACCCCGAGACCGAGATCCTGATTACCGGTGGCGCCAAGGAGGGGTTGTTCCACGTCGCGTTCGGCGTTTGCGATCCCGGGGACGTGGCGCTGGTCCCTGATCCTTCCTTCCCCGCATATCGCATGGGGGCGTACTTCGCGGGGGCAGAGGTGGTCTCCATGCCCTTGCGGCCGGAGCGCGGGTATCTCCCAGATCTGGGCACAGTAACCGAGGCGGTGGCGCGCCGGGCCCGGGTGATGTTCTTGAACTACCCCAACAATCCGACGGGAGCCACCGCTTCGGCGCGCTTCCTGGGGGATGCGGTGGCCTTCGCCCGTCGCCACAGCATTCTGCTCTGCTATGATCTCACTTATGGGGAATCCGGCTACGACGGCTACCGTGCCCCGAGCGTATTGGGGGTGGAGGGCGGCAGAGATGTGGCTTTAGAGTTCATTTCCTGGTCGAACGCGTTCTGCATGCCCGGTTGGCGGCTTGGTGCGGTCGTGGGCAATGCCGCAGGCATTGCCGCCCTGCGCCACGTGGAGACTCAGGTAAACACGGGTGTTTTTCCGGCAGTGCAGATCGCCGGTGCCGCCGCGCTCGACGAGGCGGGGCACTCCGGGTTCCTGACAGCCATCAATGAGAGCTATCGCGCACGGCGTGACCGCATGGTGGATGTCCTCACGGAATTGGGTCTGCAAGTCCGGCGGCCGCGTGCCACCCCCTTTCTCTGGATCCCCTGCCCGGACGCGCGGCCGTCCAACGAATACGCCGCTTGGCTCCTCGAAGAGACAGGGGTGGCCCTGGCCCCCGGCTCCGGTTTCGGCGCAGGGGGCGAGGGTTTCTTGCGACTTTCGCTGACGGCGCTGGCCGCCGATGTCGAGGAGGCGGGCGAACGACTGCGCCGCCTTGGCCCCGAGGGCCTTCATCCGCCACGGTTGCCGCCCGTGGTCCGCAGTGCGGCAGTGCCGGCGCTGCCCGAGCGCCGCGTCAGGGTGCACCAAGGGGCGCAGCACGGCCGGGGAGGCGTATCCGAGACGGTTGGAGAGGATCCGCCCACGCTTGCCGCCGCCCTCCGGGGCAGCCTGTAGTACGGCAGTGCAAGAAGTCGGCTCACACGTCGGTCCGCAACCGGCAGGCCTCGGAGGTCCAGGGAGCAGCGCCGCAAGCGCCTCACTGCAGACGGCGCTTGCAGCGGGTGCCGGTCGGCTTCAGCCGATCCCGCGGCGCTGTCTCACCCAGCACCACTTGCCATGTCAGCGGCTGTCGTCCTATACTGCGCTATGTTGGTCAGGGAAAGTCAAGAGACCGCCACAACGGGGTGCGCGGGAAGGAGGCGCGGCGTTGGCGTGTATGACGGATGAGATCGAGCGGCACCTCCTGGAACTCCTGGCCGATCGTGCGGGGATCGAAGTACAGCGCGCCGAACTTGCGGAGCGGTTCGGGTGCGCGCCTTCCCAGATCAATTATGTCTTGGTGACCCGATTTACGTCGGCTCGCGGATTTGTGGTGGAAAGTCGCCGGGGCGGGGGTGGATACATCCGCCTGGTGCGCTTGTCGGCGGAAGCGCGGCGGGATGCCGCCATCGTGCCGGAGGCCTGCGATCAGGCCACGGCAGAGCAGCACATCATCCGTCTGTTTGAAGCTGGCCGGCTCACGGCGCGCGAGGCGGCAATCCTGCGGGCGGTGGTTGCGCGTGAGGTGCTGGCTTTGCCGCTGCCGCTCCGGGACCGCATTCGCGCGGCCGTGCTGCGGGCGGGGGTATTGGCGGCGATGCGTGTGGAGCTCAGAGGGTCGGCCTCCGCACGGTTGCCGGTCCACCCCCCGTTGGAGGACGAGCAAATATGAACTGTGAGCGTTGCCATGACCGGCCGGCACGCTATCTTGTAAAACAAGTGATCAATGGCCAGACGGTCGGTGAACTCAACCTCTGCGAACATTGTGCCGCCGAACACGGAGACCTGCCTGCCGCGCCCGGCCAGACGGTGGAGGCTCCGTTTTCAATCCAGCAGTTCCTGGCGGGGCTGGTCGGCGACGCCGGTGAGCCGGGGGGCGCGGCGCCTCCGGCGAGGGAAACGGTGCAGGGATTGCGCTGCCCGCGATGTGGGCGTACATATCCAGAGTTTGCCAGAACAGGTTTGCTGGGCTGTTCCGAATGCTATGAAGTGTTTTCCGCCCAGTTGCAGCCGTTGATTCGGCGAATACACGGCAAGACCAGGCATGAGGGCAAGACGCCGGTCCGTTCCGCCGTTGACCTGCGTCGTCGGCGGGAGCGGGACGCCCTGCGCCACGAACTGGCCGAGGCTGTCAGTCGAGAGGACTTCGAGAAAGCGGCCGAACTCCGTGACCGTATCCGTAAGATGGACGGGACGGCGGCTGCGACGTCCTGATGGGCACCAGGGCGCCGAGGGGGGAGGATGCACACGTGGACTCGGCGATGGCGGAGGCGCTCGGACGCCCGATCGGGCTGTGGCAACGCGCGGACGCGCCGTCCACCGATGTGGCTGTGTCGAGCCGCGTGCGGCTGGCGCGCAACGTGGCGGATCTGCCCTTCCCGCCGAGGATGCAGCCGTCCGACGTCGATTCACTGCTGCACCGCGTCGAGCGGGCGGCGGCGGAAATCCCGAGGGACCTGGGGATCTTCACTTTTACGCGCATGTCCGAGTTGACGCCGCTGGACCGGCAGGTGCTGGTGGAAAAGCACCTGATCAGCCGACAACATGCCGAGCAGGGCCGCGGCGCCGTGCTGGTCCGCAGCGACGAGCAACTTTCGGCCATGGTACTTGAGGAGGACCACCTGCGTCTGCAGGCTCTCTTTCCAGGACTGCAACTGGGCGCGGCGTGGGCACTGGCCTCGCGTTTTGACGATGCGCTGGAAAGCAGCTTGGATTGGGCCTTCTCCGACGACGTCGGATTTCTGTCCACCTGTCCGACGAACCTCGGCACCGCGATGCGGGCCTCCGTGATGCTGCACCTGCCCGGGCTCTGCTGGACGAGGCGTATCGGGTCGCTGTTGGCCAGTCTCGGTGCAGTGGGGGTAGTTGCCCGCGGTCTGTACGGGGAGGGGAGCACTGCCGAGGGCAACCTGTTCCAGGTCAGCAATCAGACCAGCCTCGGTCAGAGCGAAGAGGAAGTGGTGGCGCACCTGCAGGCTGTCGCGCGCGAGATCGCGGCGCGGGAGCGCAGCGCCCGTGAGGCGCTCTTGGCCGAACGACGCGAGGCTGTCGAGGATCGTGTCTGGCGGGCGTATGGCATCCTGTCGAGCGCCCGGTTGCTGACCTCGGGCGAGGCGCTGCAACTACTGTCCGACCTGAGATTGGGCAGTGACCTGCACGTGCTGCCCACAGTCAGTGCCGATGGGTGGGCAGAGTTGCTCGTCGTGACGCGTCGAGGCTTTCTGCAACGACAGGACGGGGAGGCCGCGCCTGGTCGGCGCGACGCACGGAGGGCGGAAACGGTTCGCCGCCGTCTCGCCGCCGCACTGACCCCACCCGTTCCAGACCACGCCGCCACAGGGTCGGTGGCCAACGGTACGCACAGCGATCAAAAGGAAGATGTTCCGGACGCTTGAATAGGCGCGAAATGTCGCGCCGGGTCGCAGCGGCGCGCGTCAGGTTTCCGTGAAGGGGGACACCGTAATGTTCGGAAGATACTCCGAGCGGGCACAGCGCGTGATCATCCTCGCCCAGGACGAGGCGCGGCGGCTCAATTACAACTACGTGGGAACAGAGCATCTCCTCCTGGGGCTGATCCGTGAGGGAACGGGCATAGCGGCCAAAGCGCTGCAGAATCTCGGCGTGGATCTCGATCAGGTGCGCAGCGAGATCGAGAAAACACTGGGGCGCGGGACTGCGGCTCCGGCTAACGATATCCAGTTCACCCCGCGTGGCAAGAAGGTCATCATGGAGCTCGCCATCGAGGAGGCCCGCAGCCTCGGCCACTCCTACGTGGGGACCGAGCATCTGCTGCTCGGGCTGATTCGCGAGGGCGAATGCGCAGCGGCTCGGCTGCTGGAAAACATGGGGGCCGATCTGGAACGCGTCCGCCGGGAGGTCACCAAGCTCCTCGGCTCGCCCATGCAGCAGCCGCAGCCTGCCCGTCCCGGTTCACGCCGCAGCAAGTCCAACACACCCGTGCTCGATAATTTTGGCCGCGATCTGACGAGCCAGGCGGAAGAGAGCAAACTTGATCCGGTGATCGGTCGGGACAAGGAGATCCAACGGGTCATACAAATCCTGTCGCGTCGCACCAAGAACAATCCGGTGCTCATCGGCGAGCCGGGTGTGGGCAAGACCGCGATTGTGGAGGGCTTGGCCCAGCGGATCGCTGACGGCACGGTGCCCGAGATCCTCAAGGACCGGCGCGTGGTGGCCCTCGATCTGGGGGCGATGGTGGCGGGCAGCAAGTACCGCGGCGAGTTCGAGGATCGGCTGAAGAAGGTGATGGAGGAGATCCGCCGTGCGGGGAACGTGGTGTTGTTCATCGATGAGATGCACACGATCATCGGTGCCGGTGCGGCCGAGGGTGCCATCGATGCGGCCAACATCCTGAAACCGGCCTTGGCGCGCGGTGAATTGCAGACCATCGGAGCTACCACGCTGGACGAGTACAGAAAACATGTGGAAAAGGATGCCGCTCTGGAACGTCGCTTCCAGCCCATCATGGTGAACGAGCCCTCCGTCGAGGACACCGTGGCCATCCTGAAGGGCCTCCGGGATCGCTACGAGGCGCATCACCGTGTGGTGATCACCGACGAGGCTATTACCGCGGCGGCCCGGCTGGCGGATCGCTACGTCAGTGATCGGTACCTGCCGGACAAGGCCATCGATGTCATCGACGAGGCTGCGTCCAAGGCCCGGCTTCAGGCCTTCATTGCGCCGCCTGAGCTGCGCGAGATCGAGGAGCGGCTGGAACAGACCAAAAAGGATAAAGAGGCGGCGGTCGGCTCCCAGGAATACGAAAAGGCGGCGAATCTCCGCGACCAGGAACAGAAGATCCAGATCGAACTGGAGAAGAAAAAGGAAGAGTGGCGGCAGAGCCAGGTCACGCAGCGGCTGACGATCAGCGCGGAGGAGGTCGCCCAGATCGTCGCCGACTGGACAGGTATCCCGGTGCGCAAGTTGGCCCAGGGAGAGTCCGAGCGGCTCCTCAATCTTGAGGATGCGATTCACGGCCGGTATTTCGATCAAGACGACGCGGTCAAAGCGGTGGCGCGATCCATCCGCCGTGCCCGGGCCGGCCTCAAGGATCCGCGGCGTCCGATCGGCAGTTTTGTTTTTCTGGGGCCGACGGGCGTGGGCAAATCCGAATTAGCCAAAGCGCTGGCGGACGCGCTCTTCGGCGACGAGGACGCGACGGTCACCATCGATATGTCGGAGTACACGGAGCGCCATACTGTCAGTCGTCTCGTCGGGGCCCCCCCGGGGTACATCGGTTATGAAGAGGGCGGCCAACTTACGGAGGCCGTCCGGCGCCGGCCATACTCGGTCATTGTCCTGGAAGAGATCGAAAAGGCGCACCCCGAGGTGTTCAACCTGTTGCTGCAAGTGCTGGAGGAGGGACGTCTCACCGAATCCAAGGGACGCGCGGTCGATTTCCGCAATACGGTCATCATCATGACCGGCAACATCGGCGCGCAGTACATCAAGCGACAGGGCGCATTGGGTTTTCGGCCCGCTAGCAAGGAGGATGAGGCAAACTATGCCTCGCTCAAGGACAAGATCATGGAGGAGGTGCGGCGCACCTTCCGGCCGGAGTTTCTCAACCGCATCGACGAGGTGATCGTGTTCCACCCACTGGGGCGGGAACATCTGGTCCATATTGTGGACATGATGCTAGAGCGCTTGCGCAAGCGTATGGCTGAGAACGGACTGAAGTTCGAAATCACGCAGGCGGCGAAGGACATGATCGTCGACCGGGGCACGGACGTGGAGTTCGGAGCGCGCCCGTTGCGTCGAGCCATCACCCGCTTGGTGGAGGATCCGCTCTCCGAGGAGGTGCTGGGTGGCAAGTTTCCCGAGGGCAGCACCATCTTGATCGACGCCGGTTGGGGGACCGGGGGCGAGCCCGCATTGGTCTTCCGCCCGGCCGAGCCCGTCCCCGCCGGAGCCGCCCGTGCGGATGGCGGAGATGACGTCGAGGCGCCAGCGGGCGAATGCGACTGACGTCGCGTCCGCGCATGGTCTGCGGGGAGGGCGGCGGTCGGTGCGCCTAAAGATACGGCTGTTCGCGGCGGCGGCTGACGCCATTGGTGCGCGGGAAGCGACCGAGGAATTTGCCGATGTCCCGACGGCTCGCATGCTGCTTCAGACGCTGGCCCGGCGCGGGGGCCCGCTGCTCCTGCGGTGCAGCGTGGCTGTCGACCGGCATGTCGTGCCGGCTGACTGCCGCCTGCCGGAGGGTGCAGATGTGGCTGTCCTCCCGCCTGTCAGCGGGGGCGCGGGCCTGTTGCACGTCGGTCCCGAACCGATAACTGCGGAAGCGGTCGTGGCGGAGGCCGCCCAGCCGGACCTGGGTGCGGTGGTGCTGTTTCTGGGTACGGTTCGTGGTCTGACGGACGGCGTCCAGACGGAGCATCTCCAGTACGAAGCCTACACAGATATGGCGATGCTCGTCCTGGAGGGCATCGCCGCTCGCGCGCAGGCCTGCTGGCCGGGGTGCCGCATCGCCATGTGGCACCGCATTGGCCTGCTCAAGCCAGGTGAGCCCGCGGTCGCTGTGGCGGCGGCGACCACCCATCGCGGGGATGCATTTGCGGCAGCGAGATATTGCATCGAGCGGTTGAAGGTGGAATTGCCGATCTGGAAGAAAGAGGTTTTTCCCGGCGGACGAGCCGTTTGGGTCGATCATCCCTAAGAGAGTGGGCGCCGGTATCCGTGTCGCGCCAGGCCCGCCGATGTGCCGGTGCTGCCCTGGGTGTTGTCGCGGCCAGTCGGCTCCATGGGGCCCGCAGGCCATGTCTTGTCATTCCTCTTGCCTGCTGCGTTGCCGTATTTTCGCCCAACTGGGCCCAGGTCGGCAGAATGCCTGCGTTTACCATGGGGTTGGCCTGTGCGGGGGGGGCTCCATAGGCGGCGGAGTGTGCAGGAGTTCTCCGGTGGGGGTGCGCAGTGCCTCGCGACCATTCCGTGTTCGCCTGCAGGGGCTGCGGGTACGAATCGGCCCGCTGGCTGGGTCGCTGTCCGGTGTGCGGGGAATGGAACACGCTTACAGAGGTCGTTGCCGTACCGCCAGCGGCCATCGGTAATGTGCCGGTCGCCGTGCCGGTCGGAGAGATTCCTGATGCGCAGGGATGGCGGTTGCGCACCGGTCTGGACGAGTTTGACCGGGTGCTGGGGGGTGGTGTGGTTCCTGGGACTCTCATTCTGTTGGGGGGTGATCCCGGGGTCGGAAAATCCACGCTGCTGCTCCAGGTCGCCGGCAACCTCGGTCGATCGGAAACGGTGCTGTATGTCACCGGAGAGGAGTCCGCAGCACAGGTCCGCTCGCGGGCGGAGCGTCTGAATGCTGTGGCGCCGGGCCTGCTGGTCGCGGCGGAATCAGACACGGCAAACGTGCGCGTCCTTTGCGAGCGCCACCGGCCAGTGCTCCTGATTGTGGACTCCGTGCAGACCATGCGGCATCCGGACTGCCCGTTGGCGGCGGGGAGTCCCGTCCAGATCCGGGAGGTGACCGGTGACCTTCTTGCCCATGCGAAGGCCTCCGGGCTTGGGGTGGTTCTTGTCGGTCACGTCACGAAAGCCGGTCTGCTGGCCGGGCCCCGACTTCTCGAGCATACCGTGGATGCCGTTCTGCTCTTTGAGGGCGAGCGGTTCTCTCCGTTTCGCCTCCTCCGGGCTCTCAAGAACCGCTTTGGCTCCACGCAGGAACTTGGCGTCTTCCAGATGGACGGAGACGGGCTCCGCGAGGTTCCCAACCCATCGGCCGTGTTCCTCGCGGAACGGGCCGTCGGATCGTCGGGGAGCGTTGTCACAGTGAGTCTCGAGGGTAGCCGTCCCCTGCTCTGCGAGGTCCAGGCCCTGCTCGCGAGCCCGGCCTTCGGCAGTCCGCGGCGCACCGCATCCGGCATCGATGCGGCGCGGTTGGCGTTGCTGTTGGCGGTCCTCGAGCGTCGCGCCGGACTGCGGTGTGCGCAACTCGATGCCTATGTGAAAGTGTCCGGTGGGGTAAGACTGGAGGAGCCCGCAGCGGACCTGGCCTGCGGTCTGGCGCTGGCATCAGCCTTTACGGAACGTGCGGTCCCTGCCGAGGTCGTGGCCTGTGGGGAAATCGGTCTGGGGGGCGAGGTACGGGGCGTGCCGCGCATGGGTGAACGATTGGCCGAAGCGGCCCGGCTGGGCTTCCGCCGGGCCGTGGTCCCCGCCTCCGCTCCGCCAATGGCCGGGGTGGGGATGTCCCTGGTCCGCGTGCGCTCGCTGGCGGACGCATTGACGGCAGTGCTCGGGCCGCAGGGCGGCGCATGAACGAACATGAGCGTTTGGTCGCTGTCGGCATGGTCAATGGAGAAACGGGCCCGCCGCTGGATGATCCGGATCAGCGGGGGCGGAACAACACCGAGCACGGACTGCAGGTGATGCCGGACAGCGTCAGCAAGTCAGGCGGAGTAGCGGCGTCAAGCGGCGGCGCTCGGCTGCGTCGGCAAGACGGCTGAGGACCAGATTGCCGCGGCGGTACACTGCTGCGGGCCGTCCGATGAGCTGGTCACAGGGCGGCGGTATTTGCCCGAGGATGGTGCCCTGGATCAGGTTGCCACCAGAACACCGGGGCCTCCTGGGGATGTGCACCTTACGACCAGAATTAACAGATCTTGCAGAGACGGAGCACAAAACAGTAACTCATTATCGTCTCAGATGCAATGCGGCCATATACCTCATACCTGAGACGCGTTCTCTCGGTTCAAACTGTGCCTGCATCAGACCGGATGACAGCATCAGCTGAGGTGGTACAAGCCGAGGGCAGCGAGTTTCTTGTTTTCCTTGATCAGGATGTCGTATACGTTGAGGTCCAAAAGATTGGCCAGGGCCGCCGTGTAGAAGAGCAGGCGACCGAATTCCTCCTCGATCACTTCCCGACAACTGGCACATAATTCTCCCTCAAGGTGATCATTCATGTAGGTCCGCAGTTCCTGAAGAGAAAGATTGCCAGAAGGCGGAAATTGGTTCTTCTGAGCGTTGATGCGGATGCAGCCGCAACTGGTTACCGATTTGACAAGCGCTCGGGAAATTCTGATCCCCGCTTCCTGAAACTTGGACACGACATCAAGGATGCTGCGATGTCGGACCAAGCCCTGTTGTACCGCATCTTGAAATTCATCCCACAGGAGATCCTTCATGCGCTGCACCCCTTCCCGGCACCAGCGGACCGGGCCTCGGATCCTTACGGCCCCGTCGACGCGCCGGACACCGCGATCGGGCTCCGTTGCCATCGATGCCTGCACGCCGGCTTCCGCCTTGGCGGCCCGAGGGTGAAGTGCGGCCCGGTTAGCACCGGCTCAAGGGCGCGCCCATTATACGGACGCCGTGTTTGGGTGTCAACGCGCAGATCCGCCAGCACGGCCAGAGCTGGGTGGCCGCACACGGGTGCAGGGGGCTGGACGCTGGTCGCTTTGGTCTGGACCGCGCCGCATTCGCTCCGCCTGCGCCTCGGGCGGCCCGCCGGACAGACTTGTCAGTGGTATAATAGGTTTTGGTCCCTGGACTGGGGCTCGGTGGTTCCGGGGAGGTGACCATTTGTTTAGCATTGGCGACCGTGTCGTCTACCCCATGCACGGAGCGGGTGTCATCGAGGCCATCGAGGAGCGCGAGATCCTCGGGCAGCGCAAACAGTACTACATCATGAAGCTCCCCATAGGCGACATGAAGGTCATGATTCCGGTCGATGGCGTGGATGGGGTCGGTTTGCGACAGGTCATCGGTCAGGAGGACCTGATGCGTGTGCTCGACGTGTTGGCCGGCGAACGAACGAAGATGTCGACAAATTGGAATCGCCGCTACCGGGCCAATGCGGAAAAGCTCAAGAGCGGCAATATCTTCGAGGTGGCGGAGGTTGTGCGCAATCTCACCCTGCGCGAGAAGGAGAAGGGACTCTCGACAGGCGAACGCAAAATGCTGGACAGCGCGAAGCAGATTTTGGTGAGTGAGGTTGTGCTGGCCCGCAATATTCCGGAAGCCGAGGCCCATTCCCTCTTAAATCGCGCGATGGGGCAATGAGTTCTTCTTACAAAAATTAATTACCTGACTCCATATCCTCCGTGGGGGGAGGGCCGCGATGAAGGGCCAGCCGATGCGATGGTCGCTGGCGGCCCTGGGTTCGGCGGCGGGGTTTTATGTGGCCTTGGCCTGGCTGGGACAACTCAGCCAGATCTACCCGCTGGCGTTGTCGGCGACGCAGGCGACCGGACTTGTGCTTGCGGGTATCTCGGCCGGTGCGGTCTTCGGATGGCGAGTCGGTCCCTCGCTGCTCCAATTTTGGCATGCCTCCCTGCGGACTCTGGAGCAGCGGCTGGTCCGTGCGCCTGGGGTCGACGTCTTGGCAGGGGCATTGGGTATCATCACCGGACTTCTCATTGCTTATCTGCTCTCTCCCGCCATGTCGCACCTGCCGTGGATTGCGCGCCTCGCCATTACGCTGTTGTCGGCGTACCTCGGTTGGACGCTGTTTGTGCATAAGCGCGAGGAGTGGCTGCGCCTGTGGTTTGGCGTTCGGGCCGAGGCATCGACCGAACAGGTTGGGGGGGCGGCCGGCGCCTTCGCCAGCGGCGCACCGGTGGAAGGCCGGCCAAAGGTGTTCGATACGAGCGCGATCATCGACGGGCGCATCGCCGATTTGTACCGCGCCGGTTTCCTGGAAGGATCCCTGGTGGTGCCGACGTACGTGCTGGATGAACTGCGCCACCTGGCCGACAGTCCGGATGACGGACGGCGAGCGCGGGGGAGGCATGGACTGGACGTCCTGAAGGCGCTGCAGAAGGATTTGAATGCTCCCGTTACCTTCGAGGCGCCCGATCCCGATCCGGACATCGAGGTGGATATGAAGCTCGTTCAGTTGGCGCGAGAACTCGGCGCTTCGGTGGTGACCACCGATTTCAATCTGAACAAGGTGGCCGAACTTCAAGGTGTGCCAGTGCTCAATGTCAATGACTTGGCCAATGCGGTGCGCCCGCGCTACCTCTTCGGCGAGGAGATGGTTGTGCGCATCGTCGGGGCGGGCAAGCAGCCGGGCCAGGGTGTGGGTTACTTGGAGGATGGCACAATGGTATTGGTGGAAGGTGCTCGCCGGCACATTGGCGAGGATGTAGAGATCACTGTGACGAATTTTATTCAGAACGACAAGGGTCGCATGATCTTTGGCAAGCTGCGCGCCACACGCTTGGTGCCGTCGTGAGCGCACTCGACATAGGCGGGACCTGGGCGGCGGTGGTCCCGGCGGCGGGCTCATCGCGCCGGATGGGCTTCGATAAGCTGTTGGCCCGCATCCATGGCGTGCCGGTGCTCACCCAGACCTTGTGGAGTTTGCGGGGCGCGGGTCTTACGAGGCTTGTCGTGGGTGTGCGCGATGTGTCGCGGATACGTGCCGAGGCTTTGGTGCCCTATGGCTTGAATGATGTCATCGTGGTCGCCGGCGGAGATACGCGCGCTGAGACGGTTGCAGTTTGTCTGTCGCACCTGCCTGAGGAGGCGACGCATGTCGTTGTTCACGACGGCGCCCGTCCCTATTGTTCATGGGAGGTCATGCGACGGGTGATGGCGGCGGCGTGGGAGACGGGGGCTGCCAGCGCGGCTCTGCCGGCCGTAGACACCGTCCATCGCGCGCGCGCTACTGATGACTGCATCGCCGAGACGGTTGACCGGCGCGCCATTCGCCTGGCGCAGACCCCTCAGGCTTTCCAGGTCGCGCTCCTGCGGCGCGCGCATCGGGAATGCCCGCCGGGGTCAGACGATGCCGGCATGGTCGCGGCGCTGGGTATCTCTGTGCGCTTGGTCGAAGGCGGACGGGAAAACGTCAAACTGACGGTCCCGTCGGATATGCCGTCTGCGGGGGATATGGCGCCGCCTCCCTTCGCGGTTGGCTTGGGCCACGACGTGCACCGCCTGGTACCAGGGCGACCTCTCATCCTGGGTGGAGTCAAAATCCCGTTCGAACGCGGCCTAATGGGGCATTCCGATGCGGATGCGCTCAGTCATGCCGTGGCCGATGCCGTCCTCGGCGCGGCCGGCCTGGGTGACATCGGACAACACTTCCCTCCGGACGACCCCGCGTATACCGGTGCGAACAGCCTCGTCCTCCTGGCGCGCTGCCGGCAGATGGCCGTTGCGGCTGGCTGGCGCCCCGTCCAGGCGGATTGTATCGTGATAGCCGAAGAGCCGCGCTTGTCACCACACGTGGATCCGATTCGCGCCACGCTCTCCGGGGTATTGTGTGTTCAGCCGCATCGTGTCAATGTCAAGTGCGGTACCAACGAGGGGCTCGGGCATCTGGGGCGTGGCGAGGGCGTCGCGGCACATGCCGTGGTGCTTGCGGTGCGTGCGCGCGTGGACCGACCGAACGGTTGAAGCCGTGTCGCAATCGGCGCACAACGCGGCTGTAAGGTTGGGAGCGAGCCCTTGACCATCTCTATCCTGGCTGCGGTGCCGGCGGTCTCGGTGCTGGCCGCTATCTTGGGTGCGCTCCTCGGCAGATGCGGTGGCCGGCACCGGGTTTCATTATTGTGCCAAGGGATGGATCGAGCCGATGGTGTCCGCACCAGTCGCGCTCGGGGCGCTCATCGGGGCTATGTCGGGGCCAGGGTCATGGTGTGGCTGTGCAGCAACACTCTGCGTCCGGTGCACGTGCCGGTGGCCCAATTATGTTCACTGAGAACGGCGCGGTCGTGGGCGGGTGGTGAACCGGATCCCCGTAGCCGGCGGCCCGGGATTTGACGGCCCCCGCGACCGCCATCTATAGTTATATTGAGCGTTGGCCGTTGTACGTCCGGCAGTTGCGGCACAGAGAGGGAACGCCGTCGGCTGAAAGCGGTCCCCGGGGCTGCTGGGCGGAGTGCACCATCGCGGTTGCTCGGTCGAAAGGCCGGCGGTTGTCGCCGTTATCGACATCGAGGGCCGGCCGATGGGTGGCCGGCCAGAACCAGAGTGGGACCGCGGTGTCTCTCCGCCTCTGCAGGGCGGGGGGCATTTTTGTTTTGTGCCTCGCTGAGCCACCGGGCGGCGCGCCCAGACCAGGGACGTCGCTGCTGCTCGGCGACGTCCCCCGGCGGGCGAAGCGGGGTCCTGGCCGTCTTATCCGGTGGGTGCCGTTGGCGGGGCGAGGGGAGGCGTGCGGGATGTTCGCGACGGTCCGGGAGGATGTGGGCGCGGTGATGTCGCGGGATCCGGCCTGCCGTTCGCCCCTGGAGGTCTGGCTCTGTTATCCTGGGTTCCATGCCCTGCGGTTCTATCGCTTGGCCCACGCCCTGTGGGGTCTCAGGCTGCACCTTCTGGCTCGCATCGTATCCGAGTTGGGCCGTTGGTTGACCGGCATAGAGATTCATCCAGCCGCCCGTCTTGGGCGCGGGGTCTTCATCGACCACGGCATGGGCGTGGTCATCGGTGAGACGGCAGAAGTGGGAGACGATGTGACCCTGTACCAGGGTGTAACCTTGGGGGGGACCGGTAAGGATCGTGGTAAGCGGCATCCCACGCTCCAGCGCGGGGTGATGGTCGGGGTTGGGGCGAAGGTGCTCGGCGACATTACCATCGGCGAAAACAGCAAGGTTGGCGCCGGGGCGGTCGTGGTCGGTTCGGTACCCGCCAATTGCACGGTGGTTGGCATACCTGGACGGGTGGTGCGTCGGGAAGGCCAGCGTGTGGGTCCGGCGAGCCATGACCTGGAGCACGCGGACCTGCCCGATCCGGTCGAGGACGAGGTGACGGCAGCGTTCCGCCGTCTGGCTGCACTGGAGCGGCAGGTCCGCGAATTGGAGGCGCGCCTCGCGGAACGGGAACGCTGTCGGCTCTGATGCGCAAAAACGGCCGACGCCGCTCGTTTCCTGGGTACGGGGGACATACGGTAAGAGGGGTGTCCGGCGGATGTCACAGACCGGGATTCGTCTCCACGATACCCGCTCCGGCGCGTTGACGGCCCTTGTGCCCCGCGAGCCGAACGTTGTGCGCATGTATACCTGCGGACCAACGGTTTATAATTATACACATATCGGGCACCTCCGCCCCGCTCTGGTCGGTGACGTGTTGGCTCGCCTGTTGCGCTACCGTGGCTATCGGGTGTTATGGGTGAGCAACTTCACCGATGTGGACGACCGGATCATTGCGCGAGCCAATGAGGAGGGCATTACCCCAAAGGAATTCGCCGGCCGGTACATCAACGATTATCTTGAGAGTATGGAAGCCCTTGGTATCCGCGGTGTGGAGTGCTACGCCCGCGTCACCGACCACATCCCGGATATTGTGGCGATGGTGCAGCGGCTGGTGGAGCGCGGATATGCGTACAGCATCGAAGGCGACGTGTATTTTGCGGTGGAGGCCAAGTCCGACTACGGTAAGTTGTCAGGCCGTACGCTTGGCGAGATGCAGGCGGGCGCGCGTGTGGCTGTAGACGTGCGAAAACGTCATCCGATGGATTTCGCCCTGTGGAAGGCGGCCAAGCCCGGTGAGCCGGCGTGGGCAAGTCCCTGGGGCCCGGGTCGCCCCGGTTGGCATATCGAGTGCTCGGCCATGAGTCTCCGTTATCTCGGGGACCGTTTCGATATCCACGGTGGCGGTGACGACCTGATCTTCCCGCACCACGAGAATGAAATAGCCCAGTCGGAGGCCTATACCGGCAGCGAGCCGTTCGTGCAGATCTGGTTGCACAACGCCATGGTGCAGGTCGGGCACGAGAAGATGAGCAAGTCCCTCGGGAACTTCGTTCGCCTCTCAGAACTGGTCCGGCGATACCCGGCCGGGGCGCTGCGACAGTTCGTCCTTTCGACGCACTACCGCAAGCCTCTGCAGTACTCTGCGGATGCCATGCAAGAGGCACAGCGGAGCTGGAGCCGCCTGGTGGAGGCACGCGCCGCATGGCGTGAGGCGTTGGCTGGCCCTGGGGCGCCACCGGAGGCGAACGCGACCAACGACGGTGCAGGGGGTCTTGTCGCCCTGGCCAAGCGGGCTGCGGAAGGGTTCGAGGCCGCCTTGGCGGACGACCTCAATACATCCGAGGCCTTCGGATATCTGTTTGAGTTGGTTCGGACGGGCAACAGGGCAATGGCCAGCGGTCGAGGCCGAGAACTCGGGCCTGCCTTGGCCGCCCTGGAGAGCTGTGGCGATCTGCTCGGGCTTTGGCAGGATGCCGCTGTTTCCTCGGGGGGGCGCCGCGAGGACAGTTCGCGGGGGCTGGTGGAATTGCTCATCGAACTGCGGGCAGAGGCGCGCCGCTATCGGGACTGGGCGACGGCGGACCGCATTCGGGACGGCATGGCCGGATTGGGAATCGCTTTGGAAGATACACCTCAGGGTACACGCTGGAAGTGGCTGTCGGAGAGTGTCTCCGCCTCGGGTGCTGACGGCGCGTGAGTTCAGGCGGTGCAAGAGGCCCCCGAGGCCCTCGCGTGGTCGGCGGGGACCGCGTGCGGGGCCGAAGGAGCGAACGGGCCATTGTGCCTCCAGCAGCGCGCCCAAGCGCATCTGGCGGCGGGCATGTTTCCGACCTGCGCCCGACCGGAGGTGGAAGGGCGGGTCCGCCCTTCCGGGGTGCCTACTGGCTGGGTGGACGCCAGGCGGTCCAAGCCGCGATGCGGCACGGACGGATACGGCGCTTGGTGGTCGCAGCAGGGGCCACCGGTCTGGACGCGTTGTGGGTCGCGGCCGCTGCCGCCGGCGTGACGACCGAACAGGCGCCGCGCAGTGCGCTGGATCGACTGGTGGGCACGGACGCGCAGGGATGTGCGGCCCTGGTGGACCCCATAGCGCCGGTCGACCTTGAGGCGCACCTGCGCCAATTGCCGAACGGCGCGCCGGCTCTGCTGGTGGCCTGCGATCACCTGCAGGATCCGCACAATCTTGGCGCTATCGCACGAACCGCCGAAGCCGTCGGGGCAGTGGCCTTGATCATACCGAGCCATCGGGCGGCGGGGCTCTCCGCCGGTGCGGAACGGTCGGCCGCGGGTGCCCTGCAATCGCTGCCGTGCGCGGTTGTGCATAACCTGACGTGGGCGCTGGACCGCTGCCGCAGCGCGGGATTCTGGACGTACGGCGCCGCACTCGACGGGCAGGTGGAGTTCTCCCAGGCCGCGTTCGCGGCGCGGGCGGTGATCGTCGTCGGGGCAGAGGCACGCGGCCTGTCGCCATCGGTCCGGCGCCACTGTGATGTCCTGGTCCGTTTACCGATGCGGGGTAGCGTGCAGAGCCTGAATGCTGCGGTCGCCGCCGGGGTTCTGATGTACGAATGGACCCGGCAGATTGCCCTGGTGGGCAGGGATCCGGCAAAGTCCTCCAGTGGGCCAAGCGGCGGGGGGCCCGGACGGTCGTGACCCACAAACGCTGGTGGTGGGCACCCGCCCTGACCTGACTTTGCCGGGACCCTGCCCTGGTGGGCTGGTGGGGCGTACCCATTGACTTCACAATCTCTTTACCACTAGAATGGCCCGACATGCGTGACCAGCTTGTCTCATATGTGATTTTGCCGGATGCCTTTAGACCGGGGGAGCGCCCTTTCGGAACCGCCTAGGTGTCGCCGCAGGACGGGGCCCAATACCGGCCAAGGTTGTTGTGTCGGCCGGGTAGCGTCGGGGAGGCGTTTCCGGTGAGCGTCAATCCGAGTGTCGACCTCGTGCCCAGCGACTACGACCAGATGGGTGACGAGGACGTCGTGGTGCTCGCTCAGAACGGTTGCACCTCTGCGTTGGAGTATTTGCTGGTAAAATATAAGAACTTCGTTCGGGCCAAGGCGCGTTCCTACTTTTTGATCGGTGCTGAGAGAGAGGATATCATCCAGGAGGGCATGTTGGGCCTCTACAAGGCCACGCGGGACTTCCGCAGCGAGAAGCTCTCGTCTTTCCGAGCCTTTGCCGAGCTGTGCATCACGCGCCAGATCATCACGGCCATCAAGACGGCGACGCGACAGAAGCATATCCCCTTGAATTCTTACGTATCACTGAACAAACCGATCTATGATGAGGACTCCGATCGGACGCTTCTAGATGTGATCTCGGGCACCAAGGTTTCCGATCCCGAGGAACTCGTCATCAGTCGCGAAGAGTTTGGCGATATCGAGCAAAAGATGGGTGAGATCCTGAGCGATCTGGAGTGGCAGGTGCTCATGGCGTATCTCGACGGTAAATCCTATCAAGAAATCGCCGACAGTCTGGAGCGCCATGTCAAATCGATCGACAATGCCCTTCAACGCGTGAAGCGTAAGTTGGAACGATACCTGGAAGACCGCAAGAACGGTGACGTCATCCCCTGAACCGGCGATGCCGTCGGTGTACGGCGAATGCATGCTGGAGACACGTTGCTGGGCAGTTGCAAAGGGTGGCCTCCCATGCTAGAGTGAGTTCGGTTCCGCTGGCGTAGCTCAGTTGGCAGAGCGCCTGCCTTGTAAGCAGGGGGTCGACGGTTCGAATCCGTCCGCCAGCTCCAAGCGGTGAAACAGTTCGGAGGGGTACCGAAGCGGCCAAACGGGGCAGACTGTAAATCTGTTGGCTAACGCCTACGAAGGTTCGAATCCTTCCCCCTCCACCAATGATAGGTTTGATCGCGGGGTAGAGCAGCCAGGTAGCTCGTCGGGCTCATAACCCGGAGGTCGTAGGTTCAAATCCTACCCCCGCAACCAATATTTGCTGGTGTAGCTCAGTCGGCAGAGCGAGTCCATGGTAAGGACTAGGTCGCCGGTTCGATTCCGGCCACCAGCTCCAGAAAACCCGGCAGAAGCCGGGTTTTTTCATCTGGTGCGCGCCTGACCGGCCTCTGAAAACCGGGTACTGCTCTTGTGACTGTGTCCAGCGTATGACCAGAGGTGCCCGGCGGAAATCGACGGTCTGTGGATCGGCGTGTCCGCCCACGCACCTGTCGTGGGGATGGGGTGAGCTTCTCCGCTGGGCTGCAACGTGCCGGTAGCGCGCGCATGAGGTTGCTACTGGCGCTTCCATCCAGTTTTGTCTCGCCGCGTCGGCAACGGCATGCCGCTCAAGTCCTGTCGCCAATGGTTGCTGCGACGACGTCCACTTGGGTCGTAGGGGCCGCGCCCGATGACCGCTGCGCCGAGACGGTTCCTCTCCGCTGATGCCGGTTGGAACTTGATAGACGCGCCACTACCTCGGTGCGCAGGGTCGCGTATCGATCCCGCGTCGGGATCGCGTCCAGCAGGCGACGCGCCCTGGCCGAATGACGGGATTCCAGTTGCCCAGCGTCGCCAGCGCGAGACGCACCGCGTCAAAAGTCCGAAGGGGTGCCAATGGCGGGGGCGGATCGGCGTGGTGGACTTCGCCTTGCCGGCGGTCCCCCACGCCGCGGGGATCAGCGGCGCGGGTCCCCCGCTTTGACAAGCTTTGCCCACCCTCGTCCGTACACTGGACCGGGGGTGGGGCTAACCCATGGAGGCACGCCGTGTCCTGGTCGGGCGCGGGCCCGCCTCCCGGGCTGGCGTGTGGCGGCAGCAATCGACCGTGGTGGTGGCCGTCTGGCTCTGTCTCGCAGCGGTCGTGGGTCGTGGGGCCGCCTTCTCCGGCCTGGTGGGACTTGCGCCCGCGCTCGTCCTTGGGAGTATGAGCCTCTGCGAGGCGGCGTCACGGTGCCGGGAACAGTCCGTGTCCGGGGCCACGGGGCTGTCGACCGCCCTGGCCGGTTGGGTGGTGACCGGCGTACGACTCCCTTGGTGGGTGGGTCTGGCCGCAGCGGCCGGGTTCGCCTCTGCCGGCACCGCGCGCAGCACCGAAGCCGTTGTGATGCTCCTGCTGCTGTTGTCCACCACCGCCGGCAGGGTTGCGCCGACTTGGCGTCCGGTGTTGGTGGGGGTGCTGTGCGCAGGCTTCGCGCTTCTCGCTCAGCCGGGGTTACCGGTACTGCGCCTGTCCGCTGCCGCAGTGTTGCAGGCCGGGCTTGGTGCCGCGATGGCTGCTTCGGCGGTTCGGGCGGTGGCAGAGGCGTCCCATGTGGAGCCACAGGGCCAGGGCCCTTGGGGCGTCGTGGCCGGCGCTTGGCTGGCGGGAGCGTGCGGCGCTGCGGCGGGTGACGTCGGTGGTGGGGCGGTGTCGTCCGCCCTGGTCGCCGGCTTCACGATCTGGGTCGCCGACGGTCCGGGGTTGGGCGCCTTGGTGGGCGCAGTGGCCGGACTTGTGTGCCTACCGGCCTATCCCGCCGGAGCATTTGCCCCTGCTGCCGCGGCTGTGGCCGGAGCGGCTGCTGGCCTGTGCCGACCGTACCGGGCGCGCCTGGCGCCGGTCTCCTATGCTGCGGCAACCCTGGCGCTAGGAGCGATTTCTGTTCCCCCAGATTGGTCGTGGTGTCTGGGGGCCACCGCGGCCTCAGCGGCGTGGCTGGCAGCCGGAAGCTGGGTTCTCCGCCCCTTTGTGGGCCGGCATCCGGACACGGTGCCCATGGCGACCCCTGTCTACCGCCCATCCGTGGAAGACAGGCTCCGGATTGCGGCTGCCACATGCCTGGAGCTCTCCCGGGGCTTGGCGGAAGTGCCACTGGACGGTGGCGGCGACCAGGCGGACGAGCGCGGACTGCGCATCGCTGAAGAGGTGTGTCCCGGTTGTCCCGCTCTCACCGCTTGTTGGGTGCGCAAACTGCCGCGCGCCCGCCGCATGGTGGCCGGACTATGGAAGCAAGCGCACGCGGCGCCGGTATCCTGGCAGGATGTCGGCGGACCGGATACTATCTTCTGTTTTCGCCCACGCGAGATGGCGGAGGCGGCAAATCGGCATGCTGCTCTCAGCCGGCAACGCGATGACTTTGCGCGTCTGATGGAAGCCAGCCGGCGTTCGGCGATCACTCCGCTTATCGGCATCGGTCGTGTTCTGGCCGACATTGCGGAGGAGGTGGCGGCCGCCGGTGAGCCGTTGCGGCAACGTACCGGGCCCGCGCCGCGATCTGCGGACCCGCTGGAGGAACGGTGGTCGGCAGAGCCGCTGGACGGCCGCCTGGGCTTCGAGGCGGCCGCAGCCATCCTGCCCCGCCCAGGCGGGGTGGTCAGCGGTGACAGCCTGCGCTGCCGCGTATTGCCCGGCGACCGAATCGCCTTACTGCTGAGCGACGGAATGGGTTCAGGCGGCCCGGCGGCCGTGACTTCGGCCGCGGCCGTGGAGCATTTGCTGGCGTGCCTGGCCTCCGGCGTAGGGGTGGAGCGGGCTCTGGCCAAAACCAACGAGCATATTTTGACAGATTCCGCCATAGAGCGCTTTGCCACCGTCGAATTGGCCGTGGTCCACTTGCGCGGGGGGCTCCTGGAGTGGTACGGCATGGGGTGTCCGCCGGGTTTCCTCTTGCATTCGCGGGGTGTGCGCGAGTGGGGGGGCGGTGGATTGCCCGCCGGCATTTTGGCGGTGCCGGAGATTCGTTCGGGAAAGGCGCGCCTCCGTGCCGGAGATGTCCTCGTTCTAGTCAGCGACGGCATCCTGGACCGGTACAGCGGCAACAGCCCTGCAGGGCCGCTCGCCAGCCGTGCGCGCTGGGCGGCCGATTGGCTCCGCTCATGGCGCTTGCGTCCCGGCGGTGCCAGGGAGATGGCGGCGGGCCTGTTGGCGGCCGCGCGGGCTCGTGCGGTGGCCGACCATGACGATCTGGCCGTGCTGACGTGCCGATTGTGGAGCGGTGCCGACGGCGGTGGGGGGAAGGCTTACGGCGGCGCTACCGGCATTGGTGGAGCGGGCGGTACGGGAGTTCCGCCTCTGGCAGGCCGGTGACCCGGTAGTTGTCGGCGTCTCCGGGGGTGCCGACTCCTCAGCTCTGCTGGACGTCATGGCGGCCCTGCCACCCGCAACCCGCCCGCGCATCGTGGCGGCGCACTTTGATCATGCCATGCGCGGCCCCAGCGCGGCGGCGCGCGATGCCCGCGCCGTGCGGGACCTGTGTAAACGGACTGGCGTTCGGCTGGTCAAGGGGACGGCCGAGACGGCCGGCAGTCATGCACCTACCGGGTCGCCCGAGGCCGTCGCGCGCCAGAGACGTTACGCTTTTTTGGCGGCCGTGGCGGCCGCCGAAGGGGCCGTGGTGGTGGCCGTGGGCCATCACCGTGACGACCGCGTAGAAACCGTACTCTTGCGCCTTCTCCGCGGTAGCGGCGCCCGCGGCCTGGCTGGCATGCGCCCGAATCGGCGTCTGGTCGGACCGGGCGGTTTTGTCGGCGTCCTTGTCCGTCCCCTCTGGTGGGTCGGGCGGGCGCAGATTCAAAAGTACTTGGGAGAGCGGGGCCTCCCATGGGCGGAGGATGAAACCAACCGCGATCTCTCCCGGCCACGCAACCTGTTGCGCCACGTCGTCCTTCCGGTGCTGGATGCGGGTCTGGGTCCGGGCTTTCGCACGGCGCTGCTGCGCAGCGCGGACAATCTCGCCGAGGAGGACGCCGCCTTGCGGGCATGGGCGGATCGTGTCGCCGCTACGTGCCTGCGCAACGGTGGAATCGATGTCGACCCCGCCTGGAAGGCCGTTCCTCAGCCGGTGCAGCAGCGAGTGGTGCAGCGATGGTGGAGTGAGGCCACCGGAAGCTCCGGCCTCCACCGGCAGCATGTGGAGCGCTTGTTGGCGCTGGGTCCGGCGGGGTGCATCGATCTGCCAGGCGGTCGGCGGGCGACCGTCAGTGCCGGACGCTTGCACCTCGCGCCGAGCGCCGGCGGGCTCGCAGACGGACTCGGGCCCGACATTGTTCTCCAGCCCCCGGGGGTTGTCTCCGTTCCCGGGCTCGGGCGGATGTCCGCATTGCTCAAGGTGTGGCCGGATCCCGCCCTGGCCGCGGCGCTGCAATCGCGCGGTCCCGGGGCCGCCGTGGGGGACGCCGCTACCGTGCGCTTCCCGCTGCGGCTCCGCCCGCCGCGGCCGGGGGAACGGCTGGCGTTGCTGGGCGCATCTGGTCGGCGAGAGGTCCGCGACTGTCTCCGGGGGGCCGGTATTCCGCCGAACGGGCGCCGCGCCCCGCGGATCGTTGTGGACGCCCGAGGTGCGCCACTATGGATTGCCGGGATCAGACAGTCGGCGGCGTTCACCCTGGGTCCCGCGACCCGGCGGGCGCTGGTGCTGGACCTGGAGACGGACGACGGCCCCGACGGCCCAGATTCGTTGTCTTGAAGCAGGTCCTATGCTACACTCTCCTGAGCCGTCGGGGCCGGTGCTGAGGGGGACTAATGTTGCCGCGCTTCAGCGCTTTTCGCACCGTGGCCTTCTGGATGGTCATGTTGCTCCTCATCATTGTCCTCGCGACAGTGCTTAATAATCGCGGTCAAAATTACCAGACTCTCTCGTGGACAGCCTTCTACCAGAACCTTGAGAATCACAGTATTAAAACCGTCAAGGTGGCACCCGATCAGCAGCACATCACCGGTACCCTGACCGACGGCAAGGCCTATGAAGCGATCATCCCCGCGGGAGACCTGGCCGATCTGCAGTTCGCGCGAGCCCAAGGCGCGGACGTTACAGTGGCGGCGAGCAACCAGAATGCATGGTATGGCGCGTTGCTGACGACGGTGTTGCCACTCGTGATACTCGTAGCGGTGTTCATTTTCATCATGCAACAGACCCAAGGCGGCGGCAATCGCGTCATGCAGTTCGGACGAAGCCGCGCCCGGTTGCATAGCGACGATCCTAAAAAGCGCGTGACATTCGATGATGTGGCCGGCGTTGAGGAAGTTAAGGAAGAGTTGGCGGAGATCGTCGATTTCCTGAAACACCCCAAACGCTACTTGGCCCTGGGGGCCCGGATCCCTAAGGGCGTGCTGCTGTATGGGGAGCCGGGTACGGGCAAGACCTTGGTCGCTAGGGCGGTCGCCGGGGAAGCCGGCGTCCCGTTCTTCAGTATCAGCGGTTCCGACTTTGTGGAAATGTTCGTAGGCGTCGGCGCCTCCCGCGTACGCGATCTGTTCGAGCAGGCCAAGAAGAATTCGCCCTGCATCGTCTTTATCGATGAAATCGATGCGGTAGGCAGGCAGCGCGGGGCGGGATACGGCGGGGGACACGACGAGCGGGAACAGACGCTGAACCAACTCCTTGTGGAGATGGACGGCTTCTCGACGAACGAAGGCATCATCATTATGGCGGCAACCAATCGGCCGGACGTTCTGGATCCTGCCCTCCTCCGACCGGGCAGGTTCGATCGGCAGATCCATATCGACCGCCCGGACCTCAAGGGTCGTGAGGCTATCATCGCGGTGCACACGCGGGGTAAACCCTTGGAGGAGTCCATCGATCTGAACCTGCTGGCCCGGCGTACCCCGGGTTTTACCGGGGCGGACTTGGAGAACATGATCAACGAGGGCGCGTTGCTCGCGGCACGCCGGCGCAAGAAGCGAATCGGCAACGAAGAACTGGAAGAGGCGATCGACCGGATCATCGGCGGCGGCCCGCAGAAGAAGAGCCGCGTCATCAGTGACAAGGAAAAGCCGGTAGTCGCGTATCACGAGGCGGGACACGCGTTGTTGGGTAAGTTGCTGGCCCACACCGATCCGCCTCATAAGGTGACGATCATCCCGCAGGGTCCTGCGCTCGGGGTCACGATCTCAATCCCGACCGAGGATCGTTACCTCGTGTCACGGCAGGAAATTCTGGATCGGGTGGTCCAAGCGCTGGGCGGGCGTGCGGCGGAGCAATTGGTCTTCGGGGAGATCACGTCCGGCGCAAGCAACGATCTCGAAGTGGTAACCAAGATGGTGCGGCGCATGATCACCGAGTATGGGATGAGTCAGGATCTCGGACCAATGACCTTCGGTAACCGCATTGACAATCCGTTTCTCGGGCGCGACCTCTCCCGTGACCGCTCGTTTTCTGAAGAGGTGGCCTCTCACATTGACCGGGAAATCAATCGTGTAGTTACGGAAAGCTACGATCGGGCGCTGACGCTGCTGCGTGAAAATAGGGATAAGTTGGACGATATCGCTCACCGGTTGTTGGATAAGGAGACCGTGAGCGCAGACGAATTGACGGAAATCGTCGATGGAAAGCCTGCCGCTGTGTAGATGGCGTGAGCGGGAGTCCCTGTTTGAGGCGGTGATGGCTGAGCACGGGCCGCCGAGTGTCTGCGGGCAACAATCGGGGGCGGAGCAGAGCCGATCAGGGCGCTCCGCCCCTTGTGTTCTCCGGGCCCCGGAATGCCGCGCGGAGTGGGAGGGCACAGCTGGGTGGCAGCCTCGGATGCGGATCTGAGCCGGCGAAGGGCGCAACTGCGAACGCGATTGGAGCGGCGTAATCTGGCCGCATGGATGATGGTGCCAGGTCCTAATCTTCAATACCTGACCGGCCTGGAGGTGGCAGCGAGCGAGCGTCTCTTTCTGGTGGTGGAGACGGCAGATTCCGGGGCGTTCGCTGTTGTTCCTCATTTTGAAGCAGAGCGGGTGAGTTCGAGCCTGAAGGCGATTTCGGGCATGAGACTATTTACATACCGGGACGAGACGGGCCCGAGTCCGTCACTGGCGCGGGCCCTTGGCGCTATCAGCACACGGCCGGCGGTTCTGGGGGCGGAGTTCGGGGTGATGCGGCTGTTTGAACGCGCCGCAGTCGAAGGGGCGGTGCCCCGGGCCCGTTGGCAGCCGTTCGATGCCGAAATTGCATTTCTCCGCCAGGTGAAGGACACGACGGAAACGGCGGCGCTTCAGCACGCCGCGGCGATTGCGCGGGAGGCTGCCGAAGCCGGGATCGCTGCGGCGGTGCCCGGAAACTCGGAACTCGGCGTCGCCGCGGCCTGTGCGGCGGTCCTCGCGGCACGGAATTCTCACTCGCCGTTCGGTATCCTGGTGGCGTCCGGCCCGCGCTCGGCCGATCCCCATTCTGGTGCGGGAGACCGGTGCCTGCAGGCGGGTGACCTGGTATGGATCGATGTGGGAGCGGTCGTCTCCGGATACTGCGGCGACGTGACGCGCACTGTGGCGGTGGGAGAAGTGGATGCGGAACTGCTGCGCGCGGTCAACGTTGTTGCCGAGGCGCAGCGACAGGCGATCGCTGCCGTGCGCCCCGGAGTGACTGCGGCGGCGATTGATGCGGTTGCGCGCTCCGTCATTGCCTCGGCCGGGTTCGCGGAGTACTTCACGCACCGCACCGGACATGGCTTGGGCCTGCAGGCGCACGAAGCGCCGTATATTGTCGACGGCAACGAGGAACCCCTCCGCCCGGGTATGGTTTTCACGGTTGAACCTGGAGTATATCTGCCGGGCCGGGGTGGAGCGCGGATCGAGGACGATGTCCTGGTGACGGACGACGGAGCGGATGTGTTGACCAGAGGCGTGTAAGGAGTCGCCCTGAAACAACTTTTCCTCGGGCGTGGCGCGCGGGAGTCGTGGCGCCACGCGTCGCTAGTGGCGCGTCCATCAAGTCCCGACTGGTCTTGAGCAAACGTTTGTGGTAGGCGCATGAGGGAACGGCTGGTTGGGGCCGGGAGGGTGGGAGAGCGGCCGCGGAGGTCCGGGGGCGGATGATCG
>JAJZMB010000156.1 GCA_021803205.1 Bacillota bacterium
CCGATCTCGATCCTTCTTGATGCCCAAGCGGTACCGCAGATTGCGCACCTGCCACTGGCTCAGGGCGAATCGCTCTCCGATCTCCAGGTCGGTCTTCCCGGCCCGAAGCAGGTCGAGCAGCGCGCGGCGCTGCCGGCCCGGAGTCCATCCCCGCAGATTTTGATCCTCCTGCCCGGACATGCGCTCCTCCGAATCCTGCGCGACGCGCTGCGCCGTCTGCGGCCGGTCTGCCATATCTGCGGCCGCCGGGAGCATCCCTGCCGACTCCATCTTCAGGAATCCACCTCCGCGGGAGAGACGCCCGGCGCCATCCCGGCCGTCTCTTCTCGAAAATCAGCATGCGCCCGCGCCGTCTCCATCATGCACCAGGTCAACTGGCGGCATCCGGCGGGGCACGCCGTTGGACCGCTCTGTTCCCGCGGTCGAGCCACGTTGCGTTCACGATTCCTTAAAGTCGGCCGGATATAGTGGCGACGGTATAACGGGGGGGGCCGGAGGGGCCCGCGGCAAGGCGCGGCATCCGAGACCGGTCGCGGTGGGACGCCGGGACGGCGTTGCCGCAGGTACTTGTGGCCCCGAGCCGGGGGCCCGCAGCGCGGGAGGGGAATATGCGCGACATCGCGGAGGCACCGTCGCGGCCAGCCTGGGTCTCCGCCCTCATCCGGTGGGGGAGCGCCCTGGTGGCTGCCGTCCTGGTCGGCCTCGCCGCCGCGTACGGGGTTCAGCGCTACAGGGCGTCCAAGGCGGACGCGGCCGCACCCCAGTACTATCTGGTGGCGGCAGGCACGGGACCCGTGTCGGTGACCGTCAGCGGTGCAGGCACCGTCGAGCCGGTGGAGACGCAGGATGTCGCGGCAGCCACAGCAGGACAGGTCTCGAAACTGGATGTCGTCCTGGGCCAGAGCGTCCAGGCGGGGGAACCGCTGTTGCAGTTGGCCGATACTCAGGATCTGGAGCAGCAGGTGATGGCGGCCCAGGCTGCCCTGGCGGAGGCGCGAGCCCAACTGCAGAGTCTCACCGACCCGACCGCGGGCCAGGATCCCAGGGTGGTGACCCAGGCCCAGATCCAGGTGCAGCAGGCCCAAATCGCACTGCAAGAGGCGCAGTTGGCGCTCGGGCATGACCAGGCCGCAGCGGCGGCCGACGCCGCCGTCACCACGCCGGTCGCCGGGACCGTGCTCGCCGTCGACGTGGCGGCCGGACAGCAGGTCGGTGCCGGGGCACCGCTGATCAGCGTGCAGCCCGCCGGTGCGCCGAACATCGTCGTGCCGGTATCGCAGGACGCTTTGCCCTTCCTGCCGGTGGGGGCTTCCGCCGTCGTCACCGTCCCCTCGTTGGCGCGGACCTTCAGCGCTTCCGTCTCCGCCGTCGGTTCGGCGCCCGTCTCCGCCGCGGCGACGCCGTCCGGCCCGACGCCATCGCTGTATCCGGTCACGCTGACCGTACCGCAACTACCCGGTGACGTACCCGACGGTGCGTCGGCGACCGTCGTCTTCACCCCGGAGGGCAATCCGCCGACCGCATACACCTGGACCGACGCGGGCCAGGTCGACTATCCCGCGCCGCTGACCGTGGCGGCGGCTGAGGCCGGAACGGTCAGCGATCTGGTCGCCGTGGGCGCGGAGGTCAAGCAGGGCCAGAGTCTGGGCACCGTGACCGCCGCCAACACCCAGCAGATGCTGCAGCAGGCAGACCTGGTGGTGCAGCAGGACCGGATCGCGCTGAAGCAGGCCCAACTCACCGTGCAGGGACTTGTCGACCCCACGCCGGCCACGGCGCAGGCGGTGGCCACTGCACAGGCACAGGTGGCGCAGGATGCGCAGGAGCTCAAACAGGCGCAGCAGGCGTTGGCGGACCTGGTGGTCGCATCCCCCATCGCCGGTACCGTGACGGTCCTGGATGTCGCCGCTGGGGACAGCGTTCACACGGGCACGGCGCTCATGAAGCTGCAGTCGAATGCGGGGTTGCAGGTGGTGACCCCCGTCGACGAATTGGACATCGGAGAGGTCAAACCGGGCCAGGCGGTCCAGGTGACCGCCAACGCCTTTCCCGGTACGGTCTTCGCGGGTACGGTCGCCACCATCGCCCCCAGTGCGGTGACCAGCAATGGTGTCAGCACCTATCCCGTGACGGTGGCGCTCAGGGATGCGCAGAACCTGCTGGCGGGAATGTCGGTGAACGCGACGATCCAGGTGGCCTCGGCGCAAGACGTCCTGCGGGTGCCTGCGCAGGCGGTCACCACGTTCGGAGGATCCGGCCGCGGTATCGTAAGGGTGATGCAAAATGGCCAGGCGGTCCCGACACCGGTCCAAGTCGGACTGATCGGCGCCGAGTATGCGCAGATCCGCTCCGGGCTGAGGGTGGGCCAGCAGGTGGTTGCCGGGCGGGCCAGCAGCGTTACCAACTTTGGTGCCCTCTTCCGTGCGGCGGGCGGATTCCGCGGGCCGGGTGGCGCCGGGAGGGGCCCCGGTGCGCCCGGCGGGGGGCGCTAGGTGGCCGCTGCAAAAGTCCGCTTTTGCGAGGCCACTGCTCCGATATCCCTTGTCCCCCAATGGTCCACGATTCTCGGCTGGTGCGGAAACCGACTTTCGCCGAGCCGTGCTAGTACTGTCCTCCGCACTACAAAGGGCCGGAGCCCGAGTCCGCCGAAAAAGGGGCCTTTTGCGTGCGGACTCCTGGGTGGGCGTTACAACAGTCGTCGCGCCGCGTTTCCAGCGCGGCCCGCCGATGGCGGCCGCTCGATCGGGTTGTGGTTTTTTTGCGTGCAGGCGGACAGCGCCGCTTCCCAGACGTCGCCGGTGCGCCGCCAATTGAAGTGTCGCGCCATCCCCGCGGCCCGAGCACCCAGGCTCATCAGCCGTTCGGGCGCGCGCAGGTGGTCCGCGGCCACCCGGGCCAGGGCCTCCGGCCGCGGTTCGACCACCACGCCCTCCACCGCCGCCGCCGCCTCCGCCAGGCCGGGTGTGCCGTACACGGCGCAGGGCGTACCGCTGGCCGCTGCCTCCAGCACCATGCGACCCCAGCCCTCGCGCACCGAGGTGGCGATGAGGAGCCAAGCGCGTGCCAGGAGTTCGTCCCGCCGCCTGTCGTCGACGTCGCGGAAAAAGGTCACGCCCGCCGGCGTCCGCTCAGGAGGGGTGCCGCGTCCGAGGACCCAGAGCCGGGCTTCAGGGATCGTCTTGCGCACCAGGGCATGGACGGCCAAGGCGTCCTCCAGGCGCTTTCCCGGGGCCTGCAGCCGGCCGAGGAAGACCAGCGTCGGCACGGGCTCCTTGGGCGGCGGTGCGTACCGGTCCGGGGCGATCCCGTTGTAGGCGACGTGGCCGCTTCCGGTCCAGCCCCTGGTGCGGAGATCCGCCAGGCTGGTCCGCGATACGGTGACGAAGGGCACGCGGCGGTAGGGGCGCAGGAGAAGGTCCTCGGCTGCCGGGCCGATATAGCGGCGCAGCGGCGACCGGTCGTACCGCCAGATGTCGGCGGCCCGCTGATGAATGAGCGCCAGGATCGGAAGCGGGCTGCCCAGGGGTGTCAGAAATCCGCAGACGTTGATCTGGTCGACCACGGCATCGAAGGCCTGGGCGTACCGTCGGAGGAAGCGACGGCCAGCCAGATAGAGCCCGGGGATAGTTCCCCCTGCGACGACGCGGATGCCCTCGAGCATTCCGCCGGTGGACTGTTCGCAGAACCATGTGGCGCTGTGTCCCCGCCGGACCAACTCGCGCAGCACCTGCAGGGTATACACCTCCGCACCGCCCGCGGCGGGGTGATGCGGCCCGCGCCAGGAGAGCATGAGCAGGCGCATGGCGGATCACCCTCCCGGGGCGCCGTGGCCAGCCACAGCCCGCCGACCCGGCCAGCGTATTCGGCGGTCGGGGGGGGGCATGGACGGCAGGGTATGGAGCGCACGGCGGATGTGGCGCACGGATGCGGCGACCTGGGCGAGTTCCAAGAGGCAGCGCAGGCCGTCGGGGATCCCGATGCGGCTGGCCGGACGCCGCATGGCTACCGAGACGGGCAGCTCGGCGATGCGCAGTCCGTCGTCGGCTGCGGCCGCAAGCAATTCCACGTCGAAGAGAAATCCGGGTACGCGCGCATGCCCGGCCACCCTGCGCAGCCACGGCCCCGGGAAGAGTTTGACCCCCGTCTGCGTGTCGCGCACCGGTAGGTGGAACAGCCACCCGACCAGCCAACTGAAGCTGATGCTCGCGGCCCGGCGCAGCAGCGGCCGGGGCAGCTCGCGCCAGGTCAGCAAACGCTTGCTGCCCACCACCACGTCGGCGCGGGCGGCTTCATGCCAGCGCAGCAAGCGGTCGATCTCTTGCGCCGGGATGTCCAGATCCGCGTCGATGTACGCCACATGATCCCCGTGACTGCGGTGCACGCCGGCGTATACGGCGCGGCCCTTGCCGCGGTGCGGGATGGACACGACCTGCGCGTCGCAGCCGGGATGGCGTGCCATCCAAGCGGCCGCCTCCCGCGGGGTTCCATCGGTGCTCCCGTCGTCGACGACGATGATCTCCGGGTGCAGGTGGGCCAGGCACCCCTCCAGTTGCGCCAGGCATTCTTGGATCCGTCCCGCCTCGTTCCACGCCGGCACGATGACCGACAGGCACACCGGCGCCAGCGGGCGGGAATCGCTACGGGGAACCGTTGTGTGCCGCAACCGTATCCACCTCCTGCCGCTTCACCGGGCCCAGGCCGTGAAGTCCTTCCCCGGGAGCAGGTGTCGCAGTGCCGCGGTGTCCGGGGCGAAGAAGGTGCGCAGTTCCGCCGCGATGTCCGCCGGGGGTGGGCGGTGCTGCAGGTAGCGTGAAGCGACCCACTGGCCCAGGGGTTCCGGGAGCAGGTGTTTGGCCAGGTGGGGAACGCGCAGCCGTACAAGCAGGACATGGAGGGCGGGGTGCCGCGGCGCCCCGCCCGTGTTGTGCCGAGTGTAGGCGGGCACAAACCGGCTGTCCACACCGATGAAGCGGCAGACCTCAGCGAACAGGGCCTGGGGCTGCTCTTGCATTTGGTCATGCAGCCACACGCCCACCTGTTCCCGAGGGAAGACCCGGAGAATCTCGGATAGCTGTTCGCCGTACAATCCCAGGGCCCGGTGTCCCCAGAGCGGCTCCCAACCGAGCCGCCGCCGTTCATCTTCCCTGTTCAGCGCCTGCCGGAAGCTGCCCCTTTCCCGGCCGTCCCGCACCAGGTGGAGGTAGCCGGCGTAGGCTCGTTCGACGGGATTGCGCAGCAGAACGACCAGCCGGCAGTCGGGGATGGCCGCGCGTATGTTCGGTGCGGAACGGGTGGCGTAATAGAGATAGAAGGGCGACGCCTCACCGCGGGCCCGATACCCGGCACCCTCGGCAAAGAGGTCCAGGTAGCGCCGTTTGTCCGTGACGATGTCGCGATTGAGCGCCTGGTCGCCGGGGCCCCGGAAATGGGGCGGGATGTCGGCAAAATAGTGAGGCTGCTTGTTCGGTGGCATGTATACTTCCGGGTGCTGTTGCAGCCACCGGTAGAGGGCCGTCGTGCCGGATTTGGCCGCACCGATGATCAGGAAGGTGGGCCCGGCCGAATTGCTGCCCATGCGCTTCCGTCCCTTCCCTCACGCGGCGGTCGATGCCGCTGCCGCACGGCGCTGGCGGCGGAGGCCGACCGCCGTCTGCGCGGACGTCAGGATAAACAGGATGCCGAAGAATACGGTCTCGACGGCGGTCAGGCGGCCGATGCCGCCGTGAAACACGGCCAGTGCTCCCACCTCGGCAAGCCCGCCGCCGACCGCGTAGACCCAAACCCACCAGTTCTCGACGGCCAACAGGTAGTGGAGCAGGACGTAGCTCAGCGAGTACAGGAGGAAGGCGAGGCCGTACCAGGCGACATAGGGGGCGATGCCGGAAAAGGCGCTGTCGAAGAGGACGCGCACGACGGAGACCGGCGCGAGGCCGAGAACGGCGATGGCACCACCGCCGGCAACGGCTGTCGCCGCGAGGCAGAGGGCGAGGTAGCGCGTCATGAGGCCAGCATCGCCCCGGTGGCGGACCAGGTACGGATAGACGACGGGAGGCAGGGCACCGGTGCCGTAGGCGATGATACGGCCCGTGACGGCGAGGGCGGCGAACAGCCCGGCGTCCTCAGGTCCCAGGTAGTGCCGCGCGACCAGGATGTCGAGGTTGAAAAACACCAAGCGCGCCACAGTCAACGCCGCCGGCAGGGCGAGGGATCCGTGGCGCGCCGCGCCGGCGCGGGCCGGAGTTTCCCGGACGCCCCGGAACATCCGATGGAGCAGGGGAATGGCCACCAGCCAGATGAGCGTCACTTCGGCCAGGGTCGCCATGCCGGCTCCGGCGACGCCGAGACCGGCGTCCAGGAGGAGCAGGAGCGTGATCAGCTTGAGGACCGCGGCGGTCAGATTCACCCCACCGGAGGCGCGGAACAGGCGCAGGCCCTGGAGAATGCCGGTGGTGACGGCGCCGGCGAACGCTGGCACCAGCGAGGCCGCGGCGATCCAGATCCACACTGGATCCTGCATGTGCAGGGCGTGGGCGACGGGCGCAGCGGCCAGGCCCACCAGGAACATCGCGACCACCCCGGCACCCGCGGCGGCGACGGTCCCGCGCCGGAAGATGCTGGCACCGGTGGCGCGGTCATCGGCGGTCGCCACCACCACGGTCACCGTGCGCGTGATCGCGCTCGCGGCGATGAGAAAGACGTTCACCAGCGCGACGATGGCGGCCAGGGCGCCGTAGGCCGACGGGCCGAGGCGGCGTGCAGCGATGAGGCTGAATCCCAGATTGCAGGCGCCGACCGCCAGCATGGCTCCCCAGTAGGTCACCCCGCTGCGGAGGAAGTGTCTGATGGCGGAGCCCTCGGGCTGCGCCCGCTTGGCGGAACGCACCGCGGTGCCAGCCGGCGCGACCGCCGCGCTCACGGCAATCCCCCCAACGCGGTGGCGATCACCGTGTTCCCGTTGTCGCCGCCGGCGAGAAGCAGCGTCTTGCCGACGATGACCGGACCGGCCGTGGTACAGGGGATCATGATCCCGCTGCCCTCGGTGAAGGTATTGTACACATGGCTCTGCAGGAGTCTTCCCGTCGACGCGTCAAGTTGGAAGAGGGTGCTGTTGCCGGTGACATACAGCTCATTGCCCGCCACGGCCGGCGGTGTGCGCACTGGTTGGCTCAGATGGCTCCTCCAGATGACGGCTCCCGTCCGGGCATCCAGTGCCCAGAGGTCGGGCAGCCCGGGGCTGCCGACGTAGACGCGGCCCGCCACCACGGTCGACAGGCCGGTCTCCTCCCCGTCATATGCTTGCAGTTCACCCCTTCCGGCGGCCCGTTGCACAAGGTTCCATACATCGGTGCCCAGCACCGTCTGCCATAGCACAGCGCCGGTCCGCGCATCGACCGCCAGCTCGACCACGCGCTTGACCGCGGAGCCTTCGGGCACCTGGATGTAGACTGTGTTCCCCGCCGCCGCCGGACTCACGTCGTCCAGACCACTGTTGGCTGCCGCCAGCGGTAACGTCCATGCCACCTGATGCTTCCGGATGTTCACCCCGACCAGGGCGTACGGATCCGCGCCGCCGAAGACGGCGATGTCGCCGACCAGCGCGGGGGAGGACATGCTCACGTACGAGCCGTCGGCCACCTGCCAGAGGAGCTTTCCAGTGGCGGCCGAGACGGCGTAAAAGATCTTGCCGCCGCCCGCTTCGTAGAGCACGCCGTTGTGATAGACAGGGGTGGGCATGTCTTCGCCGAGCGTGGGCAGGTACCACTCCTCCGCACCTGTGGCGGCATTGAGCGCATACAGCCCGCTGTACCCCGTACCGCGGACGGTGCCGGTCGGCGTCAGGCCCATCCCCTTGTTGCCGGAACCGAAGAATACGCTGCCGCCAGCCACCAGGGGCTCACTCATCACCTGGTTGTCGGCCAAAAACGACCAGAGCAGGTGTCCAGTGGTCGCATCCAGCGCATAAACGCAGCCATCCATCGACCCGGCGTAGACGGCGCCGCCGACTACGGTCGGCGCTGTGACGATGCTGCCCCCGGTGGGAAATCGCCATGACGCCGAGAAGGTGCCCCCAGCTGCCGCAGGGGCGGGCAATACGGCGTTGTGCGCAGTGCTGCCGTCAAAGGTCGTCCACGCGGTGAGGCCGACGGCGGGGGCGGTTGCCCTGGCGGCCGCGCCGCCCTGCGGGTGTCCGGCGCATCCCTCGGTCTGAAACAAGTGCGGCCCGGCGGCCGCGTGGCGGGCGAGCGCCGCATAGTCCAGCCGGGCCGCGCCCATCAGCATGCCCGCCGCGACTGCGGTCGCGGAGATCCAAACCGTCCGGTGCTGCCAACGACGCATCACAGGCAGGACTGCCCCCTTCGGCGCGTGCTTCGTCGCCCGTGTGCCCGATTCCCCGCAAGCAGACTCGATGCGGTGCTAAGGTACCCGTCTGAGCGCGGCGAGTCGTCTCGAACCGATCAAGGACATTTGAACAAAGTGTGAAATCCGCGCACTCCGCTGGCAACCGCGATCGCGCCTGCATATCACCGTGCCGTGTCCCCGCCGTCTCGGCCGGCGCTGGCGCCGCGGGAACGCAGGCCTCCGACCGGGGACCGAGGCGTTCGCCGGCCGGGCGGAGCGGTTGCCCGCGTGCCCTGGGGGCAAGGGTTCCGGGCCCGTTCCCACCACCCTCCGGGCAGTATGTCCGGGAGGAGTGCCGTGCCACGGGCCCGCGCGCCGGCCGCCCGGACCGCCGCCACAAAAAAACGGCGTGGTGCCCGGCGTAGCGGGATGGCGTCCGGGTGTGGCATGGCCGAGGGATGCGCCGAAGATTGTCGACCGACGTCGACCAACGGTCCGCTCATCGGACCCTGGGGGCGGGTCCGGCGGGCAGGAAGCCGCCGCCATTCTCCCGAAGTTTCTGCGATACCCGATTGAGATCAGGCTGACAGACCGCCTGTGCGCTCTGGACGGCGGTGGGGCGGATGCCCGGTGTTCCTGCCGGCCTGAGCGCGCCGCAGCGGGCCGGGCGGCGGGCGAGGTTGCGCTGAGGCAGGGGCCGGGCCGTGCGCCGCGGTGATCCCGGCGGGAGGGGCGGCTCGGTGCGACCATGCAGCACGGGTCGCCGGATGCGGTCGGCAGCCAGGAAGGCGACGGTAGGAGGCACCGTATGCTGGTTTTGACGCGGCGAGTGAATGAAACGATCATGATCGGCGAAGAGATCGCGATCACGGTCGTTTCCGTCCAGGGGCACGGCCCGCACGCTCAGGTCCGCCTCGGCATCACGGCGCCGCGTGAGATGACCGTGCTCCGGCGGGAAGTCTATGACACCGTTCGGGGAGACCGGGGTGCGGGCGAGGTCCCGCGCGAGATGCGCACGGCCGTCGCGCCGCTGCCGCCGGCATCTCCAGGGGCGGGCGGCGCCGCGGGCGCGTCGCACTGAGCTGTCTGGCCCAATACCGGCTCAGGCCGGCACATGGGCCCGGTATGTTCGGAGTGCCGCCAGTTGTCGCCGCCGGAGGACGATGGCAGTCATTCGTTGACGGAGCGAGAGCTCCAGGCGCAACTGGAGATGCGCCACGTCGGCGACGGCGGCAGGGTTGGCCGGTTTGGCGCCGCCGCGGTCAAGCTCGTCGCGCACAGCGGCGCTGAGGGCATGAAACGCCGCCCACGCTTCGGTTTCAGCCGCCTGCCCTTGAAGGGCGAGCAGGGAGCGCAGACGGCGGAGGTGCGGATCGGTCGGCTCCGGGGGGAAGTCTCTGGCTGCCTGGCCATTGGAAGCGGCGGCGGGCGGTGTTTCGACCTTCACGCGTTCCTCCTCCTACCATCGGTACCACGTGTGTGCCTCGGCCGCAGCCCGTCCCCGTCCGGAAAGGGCTGCAGCCGGAGTCCGAACATGATCTCGTCCGCCAGGCGTCCCCCAAGGGCAAGTTGACCGCGGCGGATGCCCTCCACAGCGTAGCCCGCGCGGTGGAAGAGGGCGAGTGCTGGATCGTTGCGGTCCACCACGCCCGCGCAGAGCTTGGACAGGCCAGCTGCGCGCGCCCAGACGGAAAGGCCGCCGAGCAGGAGACGGCCGCAGCCACGCCGCCTGGAATCGGCGGCGACAGCCACCGAGACGGTGGCGGTGTGCGCGATGGGCGGTTCGGTACCGCGGACGGCCACGGCAAAGCCGCGCACGAGTCCCCCGATCGCAACGACCAGGGCACAGGCAGTGCGCAGGTCGAGGTGTGCCAGGCGGGCCGCCTCTTCGTCCACGCGCAGGGTGGATGGATCCACACCGAGCGTGCCCTCGACGCCGATCGTGGCCAGGAGATCGACGATCGCGCATGCGTCCGCTGCCGTCGCCGGGCGGATCTGCGGCGGTGCATCGACCCCGCCCGGGGATGGCGACGCCGACAGACGGGCAGCAGGCGCCGAATCTTCAGCCCCCACTCGAAGAACCCCCGGATTGAGAAGAATTGCCGAACGTGCCGTACTGGGCCTGCAGGAACCCCTGGATCTGCTGCCCCTGGCTCTGGGAGGTCATCAGGGCCGTCAGCATGTTCTGGAACTGGGTCTGCAGCGCCTGCTGCTGCATGCTGATCTCCTGGTTGATGGGGCTGTTGGGGTCGTTGATCTCAGTACCGATGCTGCTGATCTGGTTTTGGAGGGAGGTGAGTTGGCTCGGGATCGAGCCGGTGGGCCCGACGAAGGCGTTCAACTGCTGCTGCAGGGTTGTGGCGATGCCGGATGCGCCGTTGAGGAGGGACTGGACTGCCCCCGGATCGCTCTGCAGCGCGTTCTGCAGGGTGGTGGCGTTGACCGACAGCGAGAGGTTGCTCGGGGCGGACACCGGCGCCGTCAGTGTGACGCCGACCTCTGCCAGCGACTGGTAGCCGGCGGGCTGCGCGGCGTTGCTGCCGGTGAGGGTTTGCTGGAGGGTCTGGCTGATGGAGAGGAGCGAGGCCTGCCCGTCCAGGGTTCCGCCCTTGCCGCCATACTTGTTCAGATCGCCAAGCAGGGTGTTGAAGTCTGAGGCCAGTTTCTGAACGGCGGATGTGACCGCCTGCTGGTTCTGCGTGAGGTTCACGAACGCCGGCGTGCTGCCCGTCGTCGCCAGCAGGTTCAGGGTCACCCCGGGGATGGTGCTGCTGTCGCTGTTGGTGGCGCTCTGCTCGGACACCCCGTTGATCGTGTACAGTGCCATCTTCGCCGCCTGCAACTGGTGCGCCGGCGCACCGCCGGAGAGGACGCCCAAGTCGCTCAGGATGTTGTTCGGGTCCGACCAGGAGATGGCGTTGCCCTCGGTGGAGGCGATGTTGAGGACGTAGCCCCCGATCGTCGGCAGGACGGTGGCCGTGACATTGGCGTTGGCGCTGTTGATCGATTGGGCGATGGTCTGCAGCGAGTCGCTGCTGCCCACGTTGACGGTGTGGCCGTTGATGGTGAAGCTGCCGCTGTATCCCAGGCCGGCGGTGTCGCTGGTCTGGGTTGCAGAATTGTCGATCTCGGTCTGCGCCAGTTGGGATACCGCGACCTGGTAGGTGCCGGCCACACCGGTCGTGCCCGGGGCGACGGACACCGTCACCTCAGTGGGCGCCGAGGTGCTGGCCGTCAGCGCGGTGTAAGGCGCCGTTCCGGCGAGGGTCTGGGCGTCCGATTGCAGGCTGCCGAGGTCAGTTTGGATCTGCTGCCAGGCGCTGGCCTGACCCTGCAGCGTGGAGAGCTGGGTCGACAGCTGATTGAGCGGGATGGCGTCCGCCGTCAACTGGGCCTGCATCGCCTGATCAAGCGCGGTGATGTTGTAGCCGGGGAGCAGAGCCCCCAGAATCTGAGGATTGTTCCAGACGCTGGACGGAGAACCGCCGCCGAGGCCGGAGACGCCGCCGATGGTGCTGCTCATCCCGCCCTGCCTCCCGCCATGGCCGAGTCGCGCCCACGCAGAACGGCGGTAGCTGCGCCTTCCCACGCCTCCACCAGGGGCGAGAGGACGCGCAGCAACCGTGCGAGCCGTTCCCGGCTCTTCTCGATATTGGCGCGACCCAACTCGAACCCAAGGTAAGCGTACAGGGCATCGAGCCGAGCGGAGATCTGCCCTCCGGCCTGGTGGTCGAGGCCGCAGCGCAAGAGGCCGACGATCTGTTGCGCCGTGATCAGAGCGTGGTGCGCCCCCAGGATGTCATTCGCGGCGATGGCCCGGTCCGCCCGGCCGACGTGCATGACCACCCCGCTCAGGGCGACCGCGGGCACCCGTTCCTTGGGAATGAGCGCCTGGGCGCTGGTCTGGTAAGCCGTGAGGGACTGTTGCGGGCCGACCGACACTCTGCTCACCCCTTACGGGACTTGAACGGGCACGGTGCGGGGTCCGCCGCTTTGATCGGTGGCGAACCCCGCCCTGCGGGTCGGTACGGGGCCCCTGCGCGACCGCGGTTCCGGGAACGTGGTCACAGGAAATCAGAATGCGCGGCAGCGTCAGGTTTCGGTCTCAAGGTCTCTGCGGGCTTCCGGAGATCTCGTCGTGGTCGGCGGCGGTCTGGCCGTGTGCTCCTGGCGCGCTGACCCAAGAGGCGGTTCCCTTCCCGGCCACCGACCACGGGCCCTCGGCGGACGATGGGCCTTGGAGCGATGGTCTCGCCAGAGCAGATTCCTGCGGCGGCCACCTAGGGCAGGAGCTTGAGCAGGGCCTGAGGCACCTGGTTGGCCTGAGCCAGCATGGCCACGCCGGACTGCTGCAGGACCTGGTCCTTGGAGAGGTTGGCCATCTGGAGCGCGATGTCCGCGTCCATGATGCCGCCCTGCGCCGACTGCAGGTTCTGCTGCGAGGTCTGCAGGTCGGAACTGGCCTGATTCAAGCGGTTCATGAGGGAGCCGACCTGGGCGCGCTCCCCGGAGATCTGGGTCAGGGCCGCCTGGATCGCGGTTTGCGCCGAGGTGGCGTTGGCGTAGCTCATGATCGACAGACCCCCGAAGGCGACGGCCTTGGAGGAGACGATTCCGCCGGAGCCCGTCGCCGTCTGATTGGTGCCGTCGGTCATGTTGACGTTGATAGTTGAGGGCAGCGACGTGTTGGTCGTCGTGCTGCTCAGGGCCCCTGTCGTAGCGCTCCACACGCTGCCGTTAGTTGTACTGAACAGGTTGGCCGCGTTCCAATTGACCTGGAGGGCCTGACCGCTGTTGGGATTGCCGATCGCTTCCGACTGGGTGCTGGTCGAGCGGCCGTAGATGGTGGTGGAAGACCCGATGGGGGCCCCGCTGCTGTCGGCCAACTGGTAGGTGGCGGAGGCGGGGGTCAGGTTTACCGTGTAGAGGGCGGACTCCGACGCCGTACCCGCAGTCGTGGAGGTGGTGCCCGCAGAAGCAAACACTGGAGCGGTCGACGCGCCGAAGTTAATCGTCACGTTGGTCCCGGTCAGGGTGACCTTGCCAGTCGGGGCCGCCCCCACCACTGTGCTGGAGCCGTTGCTGTAACCGGACTGCCAGGTGGTGCCGCCGTCGGTGGAGTAGAGGACCTGAAACTGCTCACCGGTCTTGCTCGGGGTGGTGCCTGTCCAGGTCTGTGTGTCGATGAATTTTAATTGTAGGTTCTGGGGGGTCGAGCCGGTGTAGGAGATTGCATCCAGGGCCAGGCTGCCAGCCGTGCCGGTCAATCCTGTGGTCGTTCCTGCAGAGAACGTTCCCTGCCCCGACTCTGTCGTGGTGGAAGCGGACAGCGCCCCGGTCGCCAACTGTGCGGAACCGTTGACCGAGGCTGTAGCCAGGTTGGCTCCGATGAACTGGATGCCGTAACTGCTCGCGCCGAGACCGTAACTGCCATATGGGTTCGTGGTGGAGGATCCGCCGAAGATGCCGACGGACTGGATGCCGGCTTCCGACGCCTTGGTGGCGTTGGTCGTACTGGCGAAGGCGGCGGAAGTTGGGGCGGTTCCGGCGACGCCGAGGCTTTGGGCGTCTACCGCCGCCAGGCTGAACTGCAACTCCTGGTTCGGATTCGCGCCCACGGCGAGGTTGACGTTGCCCAGCACCCCGTCCAGCAGGTTCTTGGTGTTGAACGCCGTCTGGTTGGTGATGCTGTTGATCTCCTGGGTGTATTGGTTCATCTCCGACTGCAGGGAGCCGCGGTCGACGCCGACGTTGGTGCCGTTGGCGGACTCGGTGGCCAGGCTGTACATGGACTGCAGCAGGTTCTGGATCTGGCTCAGGGCCCCGTCGGCCGTCTGCAGGAAGCTTGTGCCCGTCTGGGCGTTCTGGTAGGCCTGGTTCATGCCGTTGATCTGGGACTGCATCTGCTGGCTGATGGCGAGGCCCGCCGGGTCGTTGGCCGCCGAGTTGATGCGGAGGCCGGAGGAGAGCTGCTGCAGGACGCCGGTCATGTTCTGCGTCGTGTTCTCCAGGTTCCGCCAGGCGTTCAGGGCTGCGACGTTGGTATTCACGTACATGTGTCTGTGCCCCCTCCCGCCCCGGCCAAGCGGGCTTCACTCCTTTGTTGTTTATTTTGGCCCTCCCCTGCGGGGAAGGACCGCCTTGCCGGGGCAGCAGCGCCGGGCTGTCGCCCCGCGCCACTGGTGTTATCGGGGCTCGGGGTCCCCTGTTTAGGCCCTGGGGAAAATGGGAACCGGCAGGGCGCCCGGCCGGACGGGAAGGTTGCGCCTGTCCACGGGGGAGAGCCGCGTCGTCCCGGCCGAACGTGCGTCCTGATGCGGGGTTGTGGCAGGCGGGCGGGGGGGAGAAAAGGCGGGCGGGCCGGGTGCGGGCCCATTCACCCGCGGGGTGTGCCGCGTCCGGACGGGTTGTGGCGGCCCCGACCCGCCAATGCAGCGGAAGCACCGCCAGGGCGCGCGCGCCGCAATGCATCGGTCGGCAGCGGCCGAAACCGCCGCGGATGGCGTCTCGCTGCCGGGTCGCGGTGGAGCGGCGGGCCGCCGGAATCCCGAGCGGTGCCGCGCCGCTGCCGGCGCCCGGCACCGTTCAGGCCGGTGGTGCCGTGGCAGCCGGGGGGCCGGGCACCGTCCGCCATTCCGCGCGCAGGACCGCCCATACTTTGACGACTGCCCAAGCCGCCGTGATGACGAGCAGCGGTTCCACCGGTAGCCGGTAACGCGGGGCGAAGAAGAGCAGGGAGAGCCCGACTGAGTATCCGATGGCCGTGAGCCATAGGATCGGCGTCCGCCGCCACAAGGGCAGCAGGAACGCCGCGCCGACCAGGGCCATGTCCCTCATGGGGGCGAAGTTGAGGCTGGGCAGGTGCAGTTGGGCGATGAGCGCGTATAGTTCCGCGCCATAGGTGGCAATGTCTGGGTCGCGCATGCCCCAGAACAGGTGCAGGACGTGCACGGCCTGCCGCGCGTCCCGGCCGGGGTGGGCCGCGAAATAGGCCATGCCGGCGCGGAGGGCGTCGGCGTTGGTGTTCGGCCGATCGTAGCCGCTGCCGCGCAGCAGCACCGGGTTGCGCGAGCCCACGTTGACGAACTGTCCGGTGGCGCCCGGATTGTGGGCGATGAAGAAATTGATGCCGCCGTTGACGTCTACGAATACCGGGGAGCCGGTGACCTGCAGGTTGCGCAGGGTCCACGGCACGTTGCAGAGCAGGGCGATGGCGACGGCCGCGGCCGCCGCGCCCGCGGCAAAACGCCAGGCAAAGCCGCGTTTGGCGCGCAGTCCCCATTGTACGAACGCCGGCAGGACCAGGGGTAATTCCGTCGGTTTGGTCAGGGTCGCCAAGCCGAGCAGCACGCCCACCAGCAGCAGCCGGCGCGGGGAGGGGGCGTCGCCGTAAGCCGTCACCGCGTCGCAGACCGAAACCAGCATCAGGGTGCCCAGTGTGACCGCGAGGAAGGTGTCGGTGTAATACACGGCCGGTATGTAGACGGCAAGCATCAGGCCCGCGAGCAGCCCCGCGACCGGGGATCGCAGTACGCGCCGTCCCAGGTCCGCGGTGACCGCCGCCGTCAGGGCCCCGACGACGGCGTCCGCAGTGCGTACCGACAGGTAGGCATGGCCGGATCCGAAAATCCGTTCCACGAAGCCCGCAAGGAAGATGAAGGCCGGGGGCCAGTAGGCCCCGTGGGTTCCGTAGTACAATCCATGCGCCACGTTGGCGGCGAAGGATTCCAGGCTCGGTTGGTCGCCATAGGCCGGCAGCACCCAATGCCGCACCCACCACAGGCGTACGCCAAAGGCGAGCAGAAAAGACGCGGTAGGGCTCAGCCAGTGCTGATGCCGTCGCCACCGTTGGCCAAACCGGGCCAGTAACGGCTGAGGCGGGATCGCCGGAGGGGTTCCCATCGGCGGGATCAGATGCATCCCCCCACTGTGGTAGTGGGAGCGGGCGTCGGGGCTCGGTCGGGCGCTCTCGCGCGTCGCGCGGGGAAGCCGTGCTTCCCGGCGTGGTATGGCGCAGGACCATCGGGATGCGTGTGCCGCACAAAGGCGCACGCCCTCGCCGCCGTGCCTGGCCTCGGGGTGGAGGTGTACGCGTTCCGGGTCGTGTGCCTGCAAGCGATGCCGACGTCGGCCTGTTCCGATCCGGTGGGCCAGCGCGGAGGTTGGCCGGTCAGGCGCCGCGTCCCGGCTGGCCGAGTGCCACTATGCCCAAAGGCTGCCTTGAACTTCAAGCTATTAATGTGATTCATTATGCATAATCAAAGATATAGACCGCGCAGGCGTCTGTCAATGATTTGCGTGCCATATGCTTCCATCTGGCGGCGCTCGATGTAGGGTGCTCCGCGATGTGGTGCGAACTTGCCGGGATGCCGCAAGCGCGCCGGTATCGGCCGCGCCTGCGGGGCAGGCCGAAGACTGGATGCCGTGCGCCTGCACCCCGCCCACAGAGGCTCGTGGGCAGGGGGGGCGGTGGCGGACCTCGCTGCGTGGCGGAACTCCACTTCAATTGGCGGCGCACGCAGCGGGGAACGTGCGGCCTCGCCACAAGGAGTCTTGCAGCGGCCGCCTATTGCTGCAAGCAGGGACACATGTTCATCCACAGTCCGCTGTGGTCGCCGTAGTCGGCGTCCCACCACATCCGGTGGTCGGGGGCCAGCAGCCTGGTTACAGTCCTATGCGATACAGTTCCCGCCGGCATGGGCCGGTGGGGGAGGCAGGGGCGTGCGCAGCGTGTAGACGGTGATGCCGTCGAAGGTCTGCCTGGGGAAGTTCAATGCCAGATAGCGGCCCATGCACTGGTCGATGCCGCCCTGGTCGACCAGGTACCGTGCCCCGCCCGCGACATCCGCGTGCAGCACGCTCATGGTCAAGGGATTGACGCGATAGCCGTGGCGCCGCGCATAGTAGAGTATGGTCGGATTGAAGGTCCCAGAGACGATCAACACGGCATCCTGGGGCAGGGTGCGGTTCATCTTTTCCCCGGCCAGGTACCAGGTCATGTAGGGCGGCCAGTAATCGCGGATCTGGAAGAGGCCGCCGGTGAGGATCGAGGCGGTGAGCGCCGCCGAGAGGATGGCGGGGGCGGCGCGCAGAGGGCGTGGTAAAAGACGCGGCACCACGCCGACCAGATAGTCGAGCCCCACGCCCATCAGCACGGCCAGCCAGGGCAGGATGGGCATCAGGTAGTACTGGAAGCGAATGGCCCGCAATACCACCAGTGCATACACAACGACGCCCGCAGTCCAGGCCCAGACCCATCCGGACTGCCGGCGCCCGGCGCGGAGGAGGACGGCGATGCCGATCAGCGCCGCTGCGCCTCCCCCCGGGGTGACGGCCATCCCGAGGACGTTGTGGCGGATGAAGACCCAGAGGTGCTGTGTACCGGCGATGTAGGCGTCGCCCAGCGAAGTGACGATGAAGTTGACGTAGGTGGTGCCGTGGGCGGCGATGTGGCCCTGAATCAAGGTGTAGGCGGCACCGGTCCCGACGGCTGTGAGGACCAGGGCGGCCACCTGCAGCAGGCGGGGCGCGCTGAACATGCGGTGCCAATTCCAGAGTTCCGGACCGTAGGCCAGGGCGGCGACGGCGGGCAGGAGCATCCCATTGGGCAGTTTGGCGAGTACGGCAACCGCCGCGGCCGCCAGGGCTGTGAGATACCGTCCCACGGTCCGGCGCTCCCCCCAGCGGTCGGCGGACCAGAGCGCAAGCGTGCCGAAAAAGCACATCGCCGGTTCGGGTTGGAACGCGCGGCCGAAGAAGATGCCCACAGGCAGCAGGCTGTAGCAGAGGGCCGTCCACAGCGCGGCGCCGGCGCCGAACCGCCGGCGGACCAGGGCCCACAGCGGCAGCACCGACAGTGTGAAGAAGCCGATGGCCACAGCGCGGAGCAGAACGTGGCCATATCCGAAGACGTGGGCGAGCAGGGCGGCGACGGCGGGGGAAATCTGCAGTTCCAACTGCGTGTAGTCGGGTCCGGGACCATCGTGCCAGAGCTGCGGGTGCAGCAGGCGGACGCCCAGATGGTAGTAGAAGTAGGCGACGGCGGCCGTATCGGTCTGCCGCCAGTCCGACGTGTCCACGAAGGGGACGCCGATGTTGTGCACGCGCAGACCGGCGCAGAGGACGAGCACCGCCCCCAGCCAGATCCACTCCCGCCTCGCCGTGCGGCTCACGTCACTCCTCCCCTGCGGCCGACCGCCGCATCCAGCTTTTCCCGCCGGAGAGCGGAGTCATTCGTCCCCAGGGGCAGGGCCGCGCCGTCGTGCAACTCGCCTTCCAGGGCCTGTATGAACTGCCGAGCGGTCCGTCCTGAGCGTCCACCCTGCCATAGGGTCCAGCGCAGGGCTTTGGTCCGCAGTTCGGCTTCGGGGACCTCCAACTTCCTCACGGCGGCGAGGTGGGCCACGATGCGCAGAAAGAGTTCCTGGTCCGGCGCGGCGAAGACCACGGTGAGCCCGAAGCGGTCAGCCAGCGACAGCTTTTCCTCCACTGCGTCGCCCGCACGCGGGTCGTCCATGCCGGGATCCCCGCGCTCGGACAGGCGCTCGCGGACCAGGTGGCGGCGGTTGCTGGTGGCGTAAACCAGGACATTCCGCGGCCTGGCGGCGACGCCCCCCTGCAGGGCTGCCTTGGCGTCCTTGTACTCGGTCTCGCGCTCCTCGAAAGAGACATCGTCCACATAGATGATGAAGCGCTGCGGTTGGTCGTGGAGAGCCTCGCAGAGTCGGGGCAGGTCCGGCAGGGCTCGCCGGCCGAGTTCCACCAGGCGCAGGCCCGCGGCGGCGAAGCGCGGTAGGAGCGCCTTGACGGTGGAGGACTTGCCGGTGCCCCGATCGCCGTACAGCAGGACGTCGTTGGCCGGCAGCCCCCGCAGGAACCGCTCCGTGTTCTGGACTACGGCGCGGCGCTCTGCCTCATAACCGTACAGTTCCTCGGGGCGGACCGGGTCCGGATGGGGTACCGCGACCAGGTGCCCGCCGGCGGCAAGCTGCGGGTCAGGGCGCCAGCGGTAGGTGGTGTGCTCGGCGTAGGCCCCTGCGCCGCCGGCGAGTGCGGCGGCCCGCAGGGGCATGGCGGACTCCGGCCAGTCGCGTGCCATGACCAGCTGGGCTGCAAATCCGGCCGGCGTCCTGGCCCCCAGCTGCACCAGCGGTGCCGGCGCGTATCCCGCGGCCGCCAGGTTCGCCCGCAGATCGCCGAACACGGCGTCGCTTGCCAGCGCGCCGAGAGCGGCCAGGTCCGACTCGGCGGCTGCCCGGAGGCCGGGTCCCGGCTCCGGACCGAGCGTGAAGGGGTTCCCATCACCCGCCGTCCGTGCGGCCAGATGACAACGCCACGCATCGCCGCTCCATCCCTCGGCGGCAAGCTGTGCGAACAGCAAGGCATAGGCGTCGGCGGCCGCCGGGACATCGGCGGCCGCCGACGCCCGGTGGAGTGCGCGGAAGGCCTGGCCGGGAGGGTCCTCCAACGCGGAGCGGAACAGATGCAGCACCGGCGGGACGGGGCAGCGGAGTCCGGGCGCACCGGCCGTGTCGGCCCTACCCAGTGGACGGGCACTCCCTTGCTCGGCACAAGTCCGCTGCGTCCGGCCCTTGACCGGTGGCGCGGCGAAGGGCGCTTTCCACGATGCGGCGTCAACATCCTGCCGTGCGGGCATCGCTGCGTGCGGCCGCAGCGGGCGGTCGGGGGGGGAGGACGTGCCCCCGCGGTCCCGTCGGGCGCCTGCACGCGCCGTCGTCAGAATCAGAGCAACATCCGCAAGGTGTGCGCCGGTTAGGGAGGGGAGACCTGGGATCTGGCGTAGTGGTTGTCTCAGGGATCCCGCAGGCGCGGGGAGCGGCGGCGGCGCATAAGGGGGGGATGCAGCGGCCCACCCGCGCATTCCGGGTGGGGGGCTGTTGCGGCACGGCATGCGCGGTTGGAGGGCCGGTGGATCGGCGTTGCGCCAAAGCCCGGCATCATCGCCGGGCGCGGGGGACCCATGACCCTGGGGGTGAATCCCGCCCTGCGGCGGGTAGGGTGGCCCGACCCACCCGAACCCGGCAGCTAACCCCGTAGGCGTAGAGGTTGGGGATGCGTCACGCCCCTTTGAGCGGGCCGCCTCCCCGGACGGAAGTGGCTGCTCGGAGGTGGCTGGCGGTTGTCGTCCAGGGAATCGTCCAACTTGCCGCGCGGAGTCGCTGCGACTTGGTGTCACTGTGTTTCCCGGACGTGGTCGCGTTTGCGCGGGAACCCGCGGCGACGGGCCTATCTGGCGGCGGCGGCGGTCCCGTTGCTGCTGTTGCTCTGGCCCTGGGGCGTTCCGGCGCGTTCCGGCGCATCGACGTCCGCGCGTGGGCCGATCCCCGCCGCGTTGGTGTCCCGCTCCGCGCGGTTGCCCTCGTCCATTACCTCTTCATCCGCCGCGGGGGGGACGCCCGGCGTCCACCAGCGGTTGACCAGCCTCAAGGGTGCGCCCGCGGCGGCAGACCGGGTGCCCCTGGTCAGCGCATATACGGTACAGGCCGGCGACACCCTTGTGGGCATCGCCGCCCGTTTCGGCACGGATGTTGCCTCGCTGGAACAGATCAACAATCTCAACGCGTCCTCCATCCTGCAGATCGGCCAGCAGCTGACGGTACTCGACCGCGTCGGCTGGCTGTACACGGTCAGGCCGGGCGACACGGCATCCTCCATCGCGGCGTCCACCGGCGTGTCCTTGTCGCAGTTGATGTCCGTCAACGGTCTCTCGGGGTTGGATCCGATCCTGTATCCTGGTGAACGTTTGGTCGTTCCCCAGGAGCCGACCGTTGCACAGCCGGCCGGGACGGGCGGTGGATTCTCCGCCGGTGGTCTCATCTGGCCCGTCCACGGGGTGATCACCAGTCCGTTCGGATGGCGACCCACCCCGTGGACGGGCATCGGCCGACAGTTCCACCACGGCATCGACATCGGCGTCCCGATGCATACGCCGGTCGTCGCCGCCTGCTCGGGCCGGGTGATCGTCGCGCGCTGGGACGGCGGGTACGGGGAAGCGGTGGAGATCGCCTGCGACAACGGCCTGATCACCCTGTACGCACACAACAGCCTGCTTGAGGTGCGCTACGGCGAGCAGGTGGCCCAGGGCAACCTGCTCGCCTACTCCGGTATGACCGGCAATGCCACCGGGCCGCACGTGCACTTCGGCGTGATGCGGGCGGGCGTGTGGCAGAACCCCATGAACTACCTGCCCTAGCGGCGGTCGACCGGCGGCCGCTGGCGGCGGGCGGGTTGCCGCCGAAATCCGCTGGCGGCCGGCGATGCGGGATCCGGTTTCCACTCTGGCCGCAAACATCGGATCCTTGTGGGACAGGGGGCATTGGAACGGTGGCCCCGTAAGCGCGGACTTGTGCGGCGACCACCTGGCGCCGCTCGTCGACATCCGCGCGGCACGATGCCGCCCGGGAGGATGCCGGGGCCCGGCTGCGAAGTGGGAAGCGTTGTGTCGGCGCACGGCCGGCGGCTGGATGGAAAGGTGGGGGTCGGGACGGGATCCGTGCGCGAAGCACTCAACTATATCGGGGGCGCATTCGTCTCCGCCGCGGGAGGCGGGACTTTCGAGCGTGAGAACCCCAGCCGGTTCGCTGAGGTGCTGGGGTGTGCCGCGTCAAGTGACGCGGGGGACGTGGATGCGGCCGTCGCGGCCGCGCGGGCGGCGCTGCCCGGATGGCGGGCCATGGGCGGTCCGGCGCGCGGCCGGCAATTGTTTGCGGCTGCGGAGCGGCTCCACGCTGCCGCGGAGGATTTGGCGCAACTGGTCTGCGCCGAGGTCGGCAAGCCCATCGGCGAGGCGCGCGGTGAGGTGGCGCGCGGGGTTGCCCTGCTACGGTACTATGCCGCCGAAGCCGAACGGGCCCAGGGGCAAAATCTCCCTCATCCCGATGGGAGGTCCCTGCTCTTCACCCGGCGCATTCCGCTGGGCACAGTGGCGCTCGTCACCCCATGGAACTTCCCGGTAGCCATCCCCCTCTGGAAGGGTGCGCCGGCGCTCGGTTTCGGCAACACCGTCGTCTGGAAGCCGGCCAAGATGTCCAGCCTCGTCGCCCATCGCATCGCGGAGCTCATCGGTCCGGCCCTGCCACCCGGTGTGTTCAACCTGGTACTCGGCGATGGCGCACAGGTCGGCGCGGCCCTGGTGGCACACCGCGACGTGGCCGGGGTCAGCTTCACCGGTTCAGACGAGGTCGGGCGGGAGATGGGCCGGGCCCTCGCCGCGCGTGGCGTCAAGTTCCAGGCGGAAATGGGCGGCAAGAACCCGGCCATCATCCTCGCGGACGCCAACCTGGAGCGGGCCGTGGAGGCCACAATCAGCGGTGCCTTCCGCTTTGCCGGGCAGAAGTGCACGGCGACGAGCCGGGTCATCGTGGAGCGTTCGATACTGGCGGCCGTCACCGAGATGCTGGCCGCGCGGGCGCGATCCATCGTTCCCCTTCCCCCACAGGAGGAGGAATGCTACCTCGGGCCGGTCGTGTCCCGGCCGCAGGCGGACGGTATCCGCGCTGCGATCCGTCGCGGTCAGGCAGGGGGGGCGCGGTTGGTGGCCGGCGGAGGCAGCGTACCGCCGGGGTGCGAGGACGGATACTTCATCGCCCCCACCCTGCTCGATCGGGTGGATCCTGACTCCCAGTTGGCCCAGGAGGAAATCTTCGGTCCCGTCCTGGTCCTGCTGCCGGCCGACGATCCGGCGCAGGCCATCCGGCTGGCCAACCGAACGCGCTACGGTCTGTCCGCTTCGCTGTTCACCGGGAGCCTCGACCGTGCCCTCGCTTACCTGGACGGCATCGAGGCCGGCATGGTGCGGATCAACGCCGAGACGGCGGGGGTCGATTATCTGGCGCCGTTCGGCGGCCTGAAGGGATCCAGTTCCCACAGTCGGGAACAGGGCTCGGCCGCCGTGGAGTTCTATACCGAGATCCAGACCGTCACCATCAGTCCCGGTGTCTGACCGCGGATCCGCGTCCGGCCACCACGCGCGGCGGACGACGTTTCCCGCCCCCGCGTCGTGGCCGAATCGCCGGATGCGCCGGTGCATTCAGAAGCGGCGGGGCCCCGCATTCCGGGGTTCACGCGGTCGCGCTTCATTGATCGTGAGCAGGCGTCCGCCCATCTCCACGTTCTGCAGCGCGTCGATGGCCTGGGCCAACTGGTCGTCCTCCACCTCGACGAACCCGAACCCGCGCGAGCGTCCGGTTTCTCGATCCGTGGCGATACGGGCGGAGACGACCTGTGCGTGCGGCGCGACGAGCCCGCTCAGATCATCCTCGGTCGCGCTCCACGGCAGGTTGCCGATATACAGGGTCTTGGCCAAGCGCTTGTACCCCTCTTCATCGACCGATTCGGCGGGTCTCGGGGGGTACCGGGAGGCCAGGCCCTCGGATACCGGCCGCAAGACTCCCACCATCTCCTAACACAATAGCCCATGAGGGCTATCACGCGCAAGGGAATGGCCCAAACAGACATACGTGAAGACATCAAAGGAGATGAGCAGATGCTCCGATATGCGTTTGGAGCTAGGGCTAAAGGGCGTACTCGCTGGAGCACCATTGACGGCCGCCCTGTGATGGGTTACGGTCTCGCACGTCGATACTTCATTGCTTTAGTCAATGAACGTGCATGAGCCAGGAATAACGTCCGGCGCACAGGGGGATCTGACGTGGAATCCCGGCCGCTTGGGGCGCTCGATGCGGTTTTGGGTGCCGTGGCGCGGCGCCGTCGGCTGGAGGGGATTCTGCGCCAGACTCTGGAGCAGCGCGGGTACCTGGAGGTCGCCGTCCCCCTTCTGCAACCGACGGACGGCGGGGCGGACTGGGCGGCGGCCTATCGGGTGCTGGATCAGGACGGCCGCGTCATGGACCTCCGCCCGGACGTCACCGGCCCGGTGGCGCGTCTGTGCGCGGCGGGCGATGCGCACGGCCCGCGCCCGCGCCGACTGTACTATCAGGCGACGATCTTCCGGCGCATCCCCGGGGAGGGGCCAAGGGAGATCGCCCAGGCAGGGGCGGAACGTATCGGCGGCGCGGGTGGGGCGGATGGCCGGATCACCGGCGACGCGGAGGTGCTGCAGCTTGTCGCGGAATGCCTCCGTCGTGCCGGAGCGGAGCGCCACCTGCTCGCCGTCGGCAATGCCGCATACGTACGTGAACGCCTGGCGTCTGCAGGGATGGACGCGGCGGCGGCGGAGGAGGCGCTCCGCGCCCGCGACTTTGTGGGTCTAGCGGCGACGGACTCCGGCGGCGCGGGAATCGCGGCGGAGTTCAGCTGGCGCGGAGATATTGCCGCGGCGCTGGACGGCGGCATTCGGGGCGACGGGCCCGCCGCGAACGAGTTTGCCGACCTGCTCCGGGCCATGACGGCGGCCGGGCTGGCGCAGGTGGTGTTGGTGGAACCGGGGCTGCTGCTGCCCGGATCCTATTACACCGGTACGGTCTTTGAGATTCTGGTGCCGGGTGTCCCGTGGCCTGTGGGGGATGGGGGCCGGTACGACCGCCTGCTGGAGCGGTGGGGGCACCCGGAGCAGGCGGTCGGCTTCGCCCTCGATTGCGACCGCCTGCTCCGGGCGCTCGACGGAGAGGCTCCGGAGGAACGGACCCGCCACGCATGGGCGGCCGTGCGCGCCCCGGGCGGAGCAGGAGGGGGGCGGGCATGAACTCGACTGTCGCGTTAACCCTGGCCCTGCCCCGCGGTCGCCCGTGGGCGGCGCTCGAACCCGTGCTGCTGGCCGCCGAGGTGCCCGGCGTACAGGAGGCGGATCCCGAACGGCGGTTGGTCGCTACCGCCGCGGGCGTTCGCTTGATCTTCACCCGACCGGCGGATGTCGTGACCTATGTGCGCGAGGGTGTGGCCGATCTCGGCGTGACGGGCAAGGATGTGCTGCTGGAGGATGGCGCCGGGGTGGTGGAACTGCTCGATCTGCCGCTCGGTTCCTGGCGCATGTCCCTGGCGGTGCGCGCCGGAGACCTGCCGTGGTCCCGGCTCCTTGTGGAGAAAGGCGATGCGCTGCGGGTGGCCACCAGCTACCCCGTGACGGCGGCGGCGTTTTTCGCCGCACGTGGGCTGAATCCCCACGTGATCCGCCTCCGGGGCGCCGTCGAACTTGCCGCAGTGGTCGGCCTGGCCGACTGCATCATCGATATGGTGGAGACGGGTCGGACACTGCGCGAGCATGGTCTGGTCGAGGCGGAACTCGTCGGTCGGATCTCTCTCCGGCTGATCGCCAACCAGGCCAGTCACCGCTGGAAGGCCACGGAGATCGGAGACCTGGTGCGACGCCTGTCCCAGGCGCTGCACCAGGTCCCGCCCAAATGAACGCGTGCGGCGGCGGAGGGGGAGAGGTCGTGGGGCCATCGGTAAGCGCATTCTGGCGTCCGTGCGCCCCTGAGGATTGGCGGGCACAGCGCGATCTTTGCGCGTCCGCCGCGGACGCATCTGCCGCGGGCCGGGCCTCCGAGATTCTGGCTGCGCTCCGCTCCGGTGGTTCCGATGCCCTGCTCCGGCTGGAGGGTGCCCTCCGCAGGGACCCGGCGCTGCCCGTCCGCTGCGCCCTGCTCAGTCCCGCGCTGCCCGCTGCGGATGTAGAGGTGCCGGCCGACGTGCTGCGCTCGGCGCCGGAACGCGTCCCGGCCGCCCTCGTTGTGGCCCTGCGCACCGCGGCCGCTCGGCTGCTCGATTTTCTGGCCCCTGGCCTGCCCCGGGCCTACGCGCATCTGGATGCCGCCGGGAACCGCGCCGAGATGGCGGTCGTGCCCCTGGAGCGCGCGGGGATCTACGTCCCGGGGGGCCGGGCCCCCTATGTGTCCTCCGTGCTCATGGGTGCCATCCCGGCACGGGTCGCCGGAGTCGGTGAGGTGGTGCTGTGCACCCCCGCCACGGCGGACGGCGGGGCCGACGCAGGTATCCTGGCGGCCGCGGCGGTAGCGGGTGTGGACCGGGTCTTTCTGCTCTCGGCGGTTCAGGCGGTGGCTGCGATGGCGTATGGGCTCGATCCCGTGCCGGCCTGCGACAAGGTGGTCGGACCCGGCAACGCCTACGTCGTGGCGGCCAAGCGCCTGATCTTCGGTGACGTGGGGGTCGACGGGCTCCCCGGACCGTCTGAGATCGTGGTCGTCGCCTCCGAGGGCGCGGACCCGGTCTGGGTCGCGGCGGACCTGCTCGCGCAGGCAGAGCACGGACCCGACGCGCTCAGCCTGCTCGTCACCCCGGACGCCGATCTGGCCGCGGCCGTGGGGCGGGAGGCCGCCGCCCAGGTCGCGCGCCTACCCGCGCGGCGTCGGCTCGACACGCTGGAGGCGCTGGCGCATAGCGGCGGGCCTGTGCTTGTGCCCGATTTGGCCTCGGCTCTGTCCTTCGCGGAGCGGCTCTGCCCCGAACACCTTTCCCTGCAGGGTGCGGCCGCCGAAGCCCTGGCCCCCCACGTGCGGAGGGCGGGTGCCGTCTTCGTGGGCGCCTGGTCTCCCGTGGCTGCCGGCGATTACGCCGCCGGAACCGACCATGTGCTGCCGACATCCGGTGCGGCGCGATTCGCTTCCGCGCTCTCGGCCGCCGATTTTGTCCGGCGGGTGCAGGTGTTCACCGGTGTTCCCGGGGGCGTCGGCCTGTGGGCGGGACCGGCCCAGGTCCTGGCGGAGGCGGAGGGCTTTGCGGCGCACAGCGCCTCGCTGGCCCTGCGGCGGCTCGCGGCGCCCCCGGCGGAGACCGCTCCGGCGGTAGCCGCGCCTTACGTGCCTCCCGTCCCGGCGGGGGCCGTGCGGCTCGACCTGAACGAAAACCCGTTTCCCTGGTCCGAGCAACTGTGGACGGATGTTTTGCGGCGCCTGCGCGGGGCGGAACCAACACGCTACCCGCGCGATACGGACAGCCTCCAGGCGGCCCTGGCACGCTACGCCGGCGTGCCGGCCGACTGGTGCCTGCCAGGCAACGGCTCGGACGAACTGCTCCTGGCGGTGGCGGCGGCGTGGGGGCGGCGCGTGGCCCGCGCTGTCCTGCCCACGCCCACGTTCGGTATGTACCGGCGACTCTCCGCAGCCTGCGGCGTCCCTGTCTGTCCCGTGTCCCTGGGGCCCCCCCCGGATTTCGCCCTGCCGGTGGAGGCGATGCTGCGGCAGTGCCGGGCGGGCGGCGAGACTCTGCTGTTCCTGTGCAGGCCGAACAACCCCACCGGGGGCCTCTGGTCCGCGGAGGACATACGGCCTCTGGTCGAAGCCCAGGGCGTGTGGACGGTGGTGGACGAGGCCTACAGCGAGTTTTCGGGTGAGGCGCTCACGGAGTGGTTGGAGCGGTATCCCCGCCTCTGTCTCCTGCGCACCATGAGCAAGGCCTTCGCCCTGGCCGGACTGCGCGTCGGCTATGCCCTCGGCAGGCCCGACGCGCTGCGGGAACTGCGCCAGGCGGTGCAGCCGTGGGCGATCAGCGCCTTCTCCTGCGCCGCCGCCCTGGCGGCCCTTGAGGACCGTCCCCGGATGGAAGGAGCGGTGGCCAGCCTCATCTGCGAGCGCCGGAGACTCCAGGGTGAACTCGCCAACATCCCCGGGATCCGGCCGTATCCCAGCCATGCGAACTATATCCTGTTCGGGGTCGATGCGCCGGTGGCCGGTTGGGACGCATTCGACCTGTTCGACCGGCTCTATGCCCGGGGCGTGGTCCTGCGGCGCTGGAGCGACGAACCCGCGCTCCGGCACTGCCTGCGGGTCAGCGTCGGCCGGCCGGAGGAGAACGATCGGTTCCTGTCCCTGCTCCGAACCCTGATCGCCGATGCCGCCAGAACCTGACGGGCCGGGGCGGCGCTCGGCCCCGACGCCCGCGGCGCGCACACAGGGCGTCGGGGATAGTCCCGGCCAGAAACCCTCCCCGTCCTCATTCCTGCGGGCGCTCCTCGCGGGCTGTGTGAGGGAGTCCCGGCGGGTGGAGTCGCCGGCGGCGGCGAAAGGGCCGGGGCGTGTGGCGGCGGACGTAGCGTGGGCGCGATCGCACCAGGCACGGGGGGCTCCGCCGGTGGTGGCCTCCACTCCGGAACGGACCTCCAACGATGGCCCGCACGGGGGAATGCGGAGATGGCGGCGGCGCGGCAGGCCGGAGTGCAGCGGCAGACGCGCGAAACGGACGTCCAGGTGGTCCTGCGCCTGGACGGGCATGGCGCGTGCAGTTCGGACACCGGTGTAGGTTTTTTCGACCACATGCTCGCGGCCTTTTCGCGCACCGCGCTCTGCGATCTGGAGGTGCGCTGCCGCGGGGACCTGCACGTGGAGCCCCACCACTCGATCGAGGACGTGGGGATCGTACTGGGGCAGGCGATCCGGGAGGCGTTGGGTGATCGTGCCGGGGTGCGGCGCTATGGGTCCGCCCTGCTGCCGATGGATGACGCCCTGGTCCGCGTGGCGCTCGACCTGTCGGGTCGCCCTTACCTGCTGTTTTGCGTGGACTTGCCGCTGCAGGTATTGGGCGGGTTCAGCACCGACCTGGCGCAGGAGTTCTGGCGTGCTGTCACCGCCAACGCGGGCTGGACGCTGCATGTGGATCTGCTGCGGAGTGCCAGCGCCCACCACGCGCTGGAGGCGGTGTGGAAGGCCTGTGGCCTCGCCCTGCGCGCGGCCGTAGAGATCGAGCCGCGCATCACGGGTCCGCTCTCGACCAAGGGAGTCCTGGGCTGAGGGACGCAGACGGGGGGATCGCGCCGATGATCGCCATCGTCGACTACGATGCGGGCAACCTGCACAGCGTCGCCAAGGCGGCGGAGCGGGCCGGGCTGCCGGCTGTCGTGACCGACCGGCCCGGGGACATCGATGCGGCGGAGGGGGTCATCCTGCCAGGTGTGGGCGCCTTCGCCGATTGCATGGACCGCCTGCGCCGGCGCGCACTGGTGGAGCCGCTCCAGGCATACCTGGCGGCGGACCGGCCCTTCCTGGGCATCTGCCTCGGGCTGCAGGTCCTCTTTGAATGGGGAGAGGAGGGGCCCGGCGCCGCCGGACTCGGGTTCTTCCCGGGGCGCGTACGCCGCATTCGGGCGCCGGGGCGCAAGATCCCGCACATGGGCTGGAACAGCCTGCGCCTGCGGCGGTCCGATCCTCTTTTCGCGGGGATCCCCGAAGGTGATTATTTCTATTTTGTCCACAGCTTCCACGTCATCCCGTCGTTGACGGACGATCTGGTGGCCGACGTGGAGTATGGAGAGACGGTTACGGCGGCGGTGGGGCGGGGCCGGGTGCACGCCGTGCAGTTCCATCCCGAGAAGTCGAGCGCCTCCGGTCTGCGCCTGCTCGGCAATTTCGGCCGGCTGGTGCGGGAGGGAACGTGTTGAGCGAATTCGTGGTCTATCCGGCGATCGACCTGCGCGGCGGGGAATGCGTGCGGCTGATCCAGGGCGATCCGGACCGGCAGGAGGTGGTGGCGGCAGACCCGGTGGCCACGGCCTGCCGTTGGGTGGCGGAAGGGGCTGCAGCCCTGCACGTGGTCGACTTGGACGGCGCCTTCGGCGGGCGTCCGGTGCAGCTTCCGCTCCTGGAGCGCATCGCGCGGGCCGTGCCGGCGCCGGTGCGCTTCGGCGGCGGGCTGCGCTCGGAGGCCGATGTCGCGGCCGCCCTTGAGGCCGGGGCCTCTTCTGTGGTTATCGGCACGGCTGCGCTGCAGGAGGGATTCTTCCGCGGCCTGATCGCCCGCTGGGGACCGAAGCGGATCATTGCCGGGGTGGACGCCCGGGGAGACGAGGTCGCGATCGCGGGCTGGCGCCAGGGCAGCGGCGTACAGGTGCAGGAGGCGGTACGGCGCCTGGTGGCATGCGGTGCGACGCACATGGTCTTCACCCAGGTGCGGCGGGACGGCATGCTGGCCGGCCCGGATCTCGACGGGGTCCGGCGCGTGGCGGCCGCGGGCTTGGCGGTGGTCGCCTCCGGAGGGGTGACGACGGAGGCGGACGTGACCGCCCTGGCCGCACTGGCCGGGTCCGGAGTGTGCGGCGCGATCCTCGGCCGTGCGCTCTACGCCGGTCGCATCACGCTGCCGGCGGCGATCAGGGCGGCGCGTTCGGCGGTGGGCGGCACGTCGCGCCCGGCCCCCACCTCGTCCTGATCCCTGCCCCAGGGGCAGAACCGTCGCAGCCGGAGGTGGCACCGATGCTGGCGCGCCGCATCATACCCTGCCTGGACATCGACGCCGGACGTGTCGTCAAGAGCATTAAGTTTGTGGATACGCGTGATATCGGCGATCCGGTCGAGCTCTGCCGGCGTTACGATGCCGAGGGTGCCGACGAGGTGGTCTTCTACGACATCTCCGCCTCGGCGGAGGGAAGGCGGACAACGCTGGAGACCGTCTCGGCCACGGCCGCGTGCGCTTTCATCCCGCTCACGGTCGGGGGTGGCGTGGACTCGGTCGAGCAGATGCGGCGCCTGCTGCGCGCCGGGGCGGACAAGGTGTCGGTCAACAGCGCCGCGGTGGCTGACCCTGGACTCATCGCGCGTGGCGCGGACAAGTTTGGCAGCCAGTGCATTGTGCTGTCCATCGACGCTCGCCGGGCGCCCGGGCCCGTGCCGCACTGGGAGGTTGTGACGCACGGGGGCCGCCGGCCGACGGGGCGCGATGCGGTGGAGTGGGCGATGGAGGGCGAACGCCTCGGGGCGGGTGAAGTGGTCCTCAACTCGATCGACGGGGACGGGACCCGCGAGGGTTACGACATCCCCCTGTGCCGGACGGTCGCCTCATGTGTGGGTGTTCCCGTGGTCGCGTCCGGAGGTGCCGGGAGCCCGGAGCATTTCCGGCTGGTGCTGACCGCGGGTATGGCCGACGCGGCGCTCGCCGCGTCCATCTTTCATCGCGGCGTCCTGAGCGTCGCCGAGCTGAAGGCCTACCTGGCCGGAACCGGCGTGCCGGTGCGGCCTGTGGCCGGCGGGGGAGGGGGGGGACGTTGAGTGGGTCGTCGCCGCCGGTCCGGACCGAGGTGTTCTGGGAAGACCTGCGCTACGGTCCGGACGGATTGGTGCCCGTGGTGGTGCAATCGGCGTTGGACGGTCGCGTGCTGATGCTGGCCTACGCGAACCGCGAAGCGGCGAGGCGCACCGCGTCGGAGCGGCGGGCGTGGTTTTGGTCCCGCAGCCGCGGGGAACTGTGGCGCAAGGGAGACACCTCGGGCAACGCGCTGGATGTCCTGGAGGTCCGCTGGGACTGCGACGGGGACGCTTTGCTCTACGTTGCCCGGCCGCATGGTCCGGCCTGCCATACCGGTGCGACAAGCTGCTTCCACCGCGGTGAGGAGCGGGCGCCGGCGGCGGAGGCGGTGCCACCCCAGTGCGACGGAGCGGAGGAGCCTGCCGGCACGCTGGGAACCGTGCTGGACGGATTGACTCGGGTGGTGGCGGCGCGTCGGCGCGAGATGCCCGCCGGGAGTTACGTCGCGGGCGTGTTGCGTGCCGGGCCGGCCCGTGCCCTGCAGAAGGTGGGGGAGGAGGCTGTCGAGGTCGCCATCGCCGGGATGGCCGCGGTCGCGGATGCCTCTGGCGGCGCCCGTGTGCGCGCGTCGCAATCGGCGGCGGTCGGTGAATTCGCGGACCTGTTCTTCCACGGCCTGGTAGCCCTCGCCGTGCTGGGCATCCCCCCGGAGGCGGTTGCCGCCGAATTGGCGGCGCGGCATCGCCTCCGCCCAGCGCGAGGCCAGCCTCCGCACTGGCAAGGCCTGGGCCAGGGTGGGGACTCATGAAGCGGCGAACCGGGCCTGCCCGTCCATTCACGCCCTTTGGGGCCGCCTTTCCGACCGCTGAGCCGATATTCCGGACCGTCGCAGTTGCCAATTGCCACCAGTGTGGAGGAGAGTGCTAGCAGGGTGCTGCAAGAGTCCGCTTGTGCAGCCTCCTAGCCCCTTGTCCCGCACCGGTTCCGGAGATGACGGCCAGCGCTGGCAGCGCGCCCTGCAGCGGCCAGCGCTGGCGCCTTCCGTCTCCGGGGAACTTGCGGCGATGGGCGCCCGCGCACAGGGCGCCTGTTGCCGTCTGTGCTCTTGCCGCAGTGGATGTTTTCCCGCCGGAAACGCTGAGGGAGGGGCGAGGTGTGGGGGGCGGGATTGGCGATCGCGTTTCGGCAAAGTTGGCGACAAATCCCTCGGCAGTTTCCAGCCCTGCGCATACTGAATCGCGCTCGGCATAGCCTAGGAGGACGCCGCAAAAGTCGGTGCACGCTTCCGGACCGGAAGCGAGGGCTCTCAGGGTCCGGGGGTCATGAAGGCAGGGGCCGTGCGCGGGCAGACTTTGGCGCCAGCCGCGGGGCCTTTGGGGGACATGGGGCTTTGCAGCAGCGGCCTGGCAAAAGAGGCCCTTTGCAGCGGCCACGTTGTGGCCGAGGCCGGACGGCCGCAGAGATCTGGGGGGCCGCGTTGCATGGAGAGCATGGCCATCGGCGTGCGAGAGCCCACGGCAGAGAAGGCGGAGGCAGCCGAGATCCGACAGCTCCTGGACGCGGCCCTGCGCCCGCTATGCAAGCACGGTGCGCGACTGGATATCCAGGAGGTGCAGCGCGGTCCCCTCGTCTTCCTCGGCTGCCGCCTGGAGACGGATGCCGTCGGATCGGCCGCGAGCGAATTTCGGTGTGCCCTGGCGCGGGCGCTGGCCGCTTGGATCGTCGAACGCGGCGAACGGCACCTTGTGCGACGGATGATCGACAGCCGGTACTCCTATTTCAACCCTGATGAGCGTGAGGTCATCCTCGGCATGGCCATCGCGGAACTTGGGGACTGCGAAGCCGTGGCCGAAACCCGGCAGACGCAGACGGCCCGGCGAAGGTTCCCCATCCTGCAACGGTTGCAGGAGTACATGGAACGCCACAATACCCTCGTGCTCGAGGGGTTCGTCACCTTTCGGCTCAAGGACTACGTGCACGAATTGGCCGTCGCGGTGGACAGGGCGGTCGAGGACTTTCTGCTGGAGCGTGAATACAGGGAATTCGTCGACCTGTTGCGGCACGTGGTGGAGAGTCAGCTTCAGCGACCGGAACTCGTCCATTGCGTTTTTGACGCGACCGGAACCTTTCGCCTGGAGGACGGAGCAGGCCAAGCGGTCGGCACCGAGTTCCTCGAGGAGGTCGGACCGGAGGCGGCGGCGCGCGAGGTGGGCGTGGAGGATCTGCTGGTGAGCGCGCTGATCACGGTGGCGCCGCGCTCAGTCTTGCTGCACGTTCCGGACGGTGCGGCGGTGGCGCTCTCCCAGGATGCGCTCGGAACACTGCAGGAGATCTTCCCCGGCGCCGTTTGCGTCTGCCGCGGCTGTGGGCGCTGCGCCTGTCACGCGCGGGGGTGAGGAGGGGGCGGTCCGGCCGGACCGCCCCCCCTCAGGGTATGCTG
>JAJZMB010000123.1:0-24522 GCA_021803205.1 Bacillota bacterium
CCGTCGACGCGGAGAGGCGGGTGAGGCGGACATGCCCGTGACCGCCGGCCAGACCACGCCCGTGGTGCGTTGCCTCGATCCGCCCGCCACACCTCCCCGACCGGAAATCCGCGCCCGCGCGCTGAGCAGACGCTCGGCACCGCGTGCCATGGTGGCCGCCTGCGGTTCCGCGGTGGGTGCCGGATGCGCGGCGACCACATCCGGGCAGGCCCGCCCCCCGGCGACCCGTACCCCTCTGAGGCACCATCCCGATCCCTTCGCCGCGGCCGCGACGGCCAGGAAGGTTGGGGGAGGCTGGCGGTCGGGCACAAGCGGATAGGTCGCAGCAGTGCGCACCTCCGGAGGGATTGCCCCTCGGCGAAAAGGCGCTGCGGCGGGAGTTCGATCGCCTGCCGCCAGAGATGGGGACGGCCGCTTCAACCCGGCGGTCGATCATCATGCGGAGGGGGACAGCCGATCTATGAATATCCTGTTTATCATGGCCGACCAGTGGAGAGCCGACTGCCTCGGTTCCGCGGGGCACCCGCTGGTTGCCACGCCACACCTGGATGCGCTGGCGGCGCAGGGGGTCCGCTGCGACCGGGCTTTTGTCCAGTCTGCCGTTTGCGGCCCCAGCCGGATGTGTTTCCTCACGGGTCGATATGTGCACGCGCACCGGTCCTCCTGGAACGGCGTACCCCTTCCCGAGGACGAGAGGACGCTCGACTACTATTTCAGTGACGCCGGCTACCAGGTCGCCGGCATTGGCAAGGTTGGGTATCCAGCGGACGGGGAACGCCTGCCGAGTTTGGAGGCGGCGGGATACGACCGAGCGCGGGATCGCCTCGCCCATCCCGGATCTGCTTGGTATGAGAGGCAACAGGGCGGATACGCGGGGTTTCTGCGCGCGCACGGTTACAATTCCGCCGACCCGGTGAACGAGTTCGCCAATACGGTGATCACGCCCTCCGGACGGATGCTGTCGGGGTGGGACTTTCGTGCGGCGCCGCATCCTTTGCGCGTCCGCGCGGAACACAGCCGGCCCGCCTTCCAGACGGACCTGGCGATGCGTTTCATCAAGGAGGCCAAGCAGCCTTGGTTGCTGCAGCTTTCCTATATCGAGCCGCACTGGCCGATTGTGGCGCCAGCCCCGTACCACGCGATGTACGACAGGGGCCAGGTGCCCGAACCGCAGCGTCATCCGCGAGAACTGGAACACCCCCTCCTGGAACCGTTCAGGACGGAGAGGCGCAGCCGGCCTCTGGACAGCGAATGGGTCTGGAGGAGCCTGCGGGCGACCTATTACGGGATGATGTCGCTGGTCGACGATCAGTTGGGACGGCTCTTCCATTTTCTCCGCGCGGAAGGGCTGTGGGATCAGACGGTGATCGTCTTTGTCTCTGACCACGGAGAATACCTCGGGGACCACTGGCTGTTCGAGAAGGAGTTGTTCTACGAGCAGGCCGTGCGCATTCCCTGGATCATGCGCAGCCCGGGCCGGACCTTCGACGCCACACGCGGGCAGGCGATCGAGGCCTTCGTCGAGTCGGTCGACCTGGTGCCCACGCTCCTGGATCTATGCGGCCTTCCCCTGGGTCACCGCCTGCAGGGTCGCAGCCTTGTGCCGCTGCTGCGCGGTGAGTCGCCCGGGGATTGGAGGCGCGCGGTCGTCACGGATTGGGATTACCGCTTCTATGGCGTCGGCGAACGGCTCGGCATTCCGCCTCAGCGCCGCCGGGCGTGGATGATCCGCGACGATCGGTTCAAGTACGTCCATTTTCTCGATCTGCCCCCAATGCTCTTCGATCTCGAAAATGATCCCGCTGAACTGCATGATCTGGCGCAAAGTGGGTCGTATCCGGACATCATCGCGCGCAAGCGGCTGGAACTGCTGGAATGGCGCATGGCCCACGAGGATCCCAGCCGCTCCGAGTGGTTACGCCGCCGTAAGGGTTCTTCAGGTGTGGCTGTCCCCGCTGACGGCACTGCCAACTACGGACCCTGGGGTGATCCGGCGACGGAGGGAGTGGAGGAACCGATACTTTGACTCCTGTCTCGTACCTGGAGGCCGGGGGGATCTCCGCGCGGCGGGTGGGGCCACAGGGCATGCGGTTTCGTCCGGGTGCACCCGTCAGAGCCCGCGATGCGAACGCGGCGGCCGGAGTCCCCGCCGTTTGCGCCCATGCCGCCATGCCGCCACGGCGGGCCCGACGGTGCCGATGCGGCACGCCGCCGCGGGGTGCGCCAGTTGGCGACGACCCCGCAGCGTGCCGACCGCTTGGTGGCAGGGCAAGTGCCCCCAGCGCTTTGTCGCGCAGACCAGTTTGCCGTGCTCCCCGTCTCGGGCGGCTCTCTCCCCGGGTCGGCCTGCTGGGCCGGATCCCTGGTGCCTGCAATCCCAATGGACGCGAGAGTTGGGACAGGGCCGGTGGCCCCAGGTGCGCTCGGCGATCCCCTCCCTTGGGTGGAGCAGATCTTCGACCTGGTCGCGGCGGGCAGGGAGCGATATCATCGCTACACATCCACGCTGACGGCAGACGCGGTGGCCCGAATGCCTGGCTCGACGGTTGAGGCCTGGGGTCGCGGTATTGTCGTCCGTTGGGCTGCGGGCCCAGCGGGCGGGTGCAGCCTACCGCGGTCCGGCCCGCAAGTCGCGGCGCAAGGGACGTGAGACCTTTGTCTGGCGTCGACACCGTCTTCCTGGTCCATCACACGCACCACGATATCGGCTATACGCACGACCAGCCGGTGGTGTGGGATCTGTACCGCCGCTTCATGGACGCGGCGCTCGATCTCTGCCAGCAGGACGCGGAGCGCCAAGGGGATGACTGTTTCCGCTGGACCGTGGAGACGACCTTGCCCCTGCTGCACTGGCTGGAGACGGCGCCGCCCGCGCGGCGCCGTCTGCTGCGCGATCTCTGTCAGTTGGGCCGCATCGAGATCACGGCCATGCCGCTCAACATCACGCCCCTTTATGACACGGCTCAACTGGTCGAGGCTCTGGAACCGCTGCGTCTTGTGCGCCAGGAACTCGGCGCCACGGTGCGCCACGCCATGAACAGCGATGTAAACGGGCAGAACTGGCCGCTGGTCGACGCCCTGCTGGACGCCGGAATTGAGGCCTTCAGTATGGCGATCAACGTGCACTTCGGAGGAGCACCCCCCGGTCGGCCCAGCGCGTTTCGCTGGGTCGGGCCGAGCGGGCGGGAGATCCTGGCCTGGAACGGGTGGAGCTACGGGTATGCCCGTCGCGTCGGGCTGGGACAGTCCGCAGCGCGCTTCGCCGAGTGGTGGCCCCGTTTGGCTGCGCACCTGGCCGGCACGGGGTCGCCCCTGACTGCTGTAATGCTGCAGATCATGACGGGTGACAACGGACCGCCGGACCCGGACCTGCCAGGGTTCATCCGCGCCTGGAACGCCTCGGGGCAGAAACCGCGTTTGGTCTTGGCCGTTCCCGCCAACTGGTGGGCCCGGGTTGTCCCCTGCCGGGACGCCTTGCCGGTGTGGCGGGGCGACTGGACGGACTTCTGGAACTTCGGCGCCGGTTCAAGCGCCCGAGAAACGGCGATCAACCGCGCTAGCCGCGGCCGGTTGTATACCGCCGACCTGGCCGCCGCCGCGATGCAGGCCTTCGGGGGCGAGCTGGGCGCCCAAAGGGCCGCGCCCGCGCCGACGCGGGCCCGCGCCGTCTCTGCCCTGAACCTGTGGGACGAGCATACCTGGGGTGCCAACTGCAGCGTTCGCGACCCGGACAACGAGGACACCGCGGCCCAGTGGTACCACAAGGCAGCCTGTGCCTATACCGCGCGCAGCCTGACTCTGATGCTGCAACGCGATGCCGCGGCCGAACTGGCGCGCCGCGTGCGGCGGAAGACGGACGATGCGCTGCTGGTCTTCAACCCGTGCGCACACGCGCGCATCGTGGCGGGGCCCGTGCACAACGTCGAACCCGCGGCCCAGAGAGGGCGTGCGGACGACCCCAGCGCGGCGCGCCACTTCCAGGACCGCCGGACGGGCGCGGCGTGGGCCTATCTACCCCCGACCGAGGTGCCGGGCTACGGCTACGCGGTGGTGCCGCGTGCGGCCCTGCGCCCGGCCGGGCAGGTGACCAGCGGTGACCAGGCGACGGTGGAGTGCGGGCGCCACCGCCTCACGTTCGACCTCCGGACCGGCGGGGTCCGTTCCTGGTATGACCGGGAAGTGGCCCGCGAGTTGGTGGACGCCACCTGTCCCTGGCCGCTGAACGGTTTCGTCCACGAACAGCCCGGCGGCGATCCCCCGCGGCGGGAGGCGATGTGGTCTGCGCGCCAGCCCTGGCGGGGAGGACCGCTGGAACTGGAGCGGGACTGGCACCCAGGTTGGGTCGGGTGCCGCCGCGGCCCAACGTCCGTACGGTCGCACCGGGTTCTGCACACGCCGACCGGGGTGCAGGTTACTCAGGTTCTGGACGCTCCAGGCGTTTCCGGTCTGGTGCAGACGGTCACCCTGGTGGACGGAATGGATCGCGTGGAGTTCGAGTCCAGTTGGCGGATGAGCGATCAGACGGCCCCGGAGGCCACGTATCTGGTCTTTCCGTTCGCCCTGGCCGAGGCGCGGGTGCGGCTCGACCTCGGGGGACAGGCTCTTGAACCGGAATTGGACCAGCTCCCCGGGACCTGTCGCGACTACTTCACGGTGCAGCGCTGGGTGGACTTTGCCGGGGTGGGGGGCGGGGCGACCATCGCCTGCCCGGATACCCCGCTCGTCCAGCTTGGAAGCTTCTCCTTCGCTGCCGACCGAGCGGCTTTCCGTCTCGGCGCGCCGTGGTTGTTGGCCTGGGTCACGAACAACTATTGGGACACCAACTTTCGGGCGAGTCAGCCCGGAGCGGTCCGCGCCCGTTTCGCCGTCCGCGCGTACTCCGGACCCTTCCAAGAGGCCGCTGCCCACCGCTTCGGGGCGGAGACGGCGTTGCCCGCAGTCATCGGGCACCTGGGCGAGCCTCCGGTGGGTGGCGCCCTGCTGCCGGCGCGGGCCAGCCTTTTGCGCCTACCCGAATCGCCCGTGCTGGTATTGGCCCTGCGGCCCGACCCCGCGGACGGCAGCGTGCTGCTCCGGCTCCTGAACGCCTCGGATGCCGTTGCCAAAGCGGTGGTGGCGCCCGGCGCCCTCGGTATCGCGAGGGCCGCCGGCTGCGATCTGCTGGGGAGCGCCGGCGAAGCCCTGGCCACTGACCGCGAGGGGGCGGTGCGACTGGTGCTGGGGCCCAGGCGCATGGCGGCGCTGCGGCTGTGGCTGACGGTGCGCGGGTGATCCAGGTCGGCTCACCGGGAGTGGCGGAAGTACGGGCGCTGGCGGAAGTACGGGCGCTATCCCGCGGCCGGGTTCGCGGTGGACAGAGATCTGTGAGGTGGTGCGGGGATCGGGACGGGGGTGGGCAAACGTGGCGGGCGCTGGATCGGGCCCCGCGACGGTGCGGGGGATTTCCAGACGGCGTGTGCTGGGCGCGGCGGCTGCCGGAGTCGGCCTGGCGGCGGGGATGCTGGGCGGGTGTCGGGCCGGGGCCCGTCCGGGCGCGGCGAGCCTGCGGACGGTGCTGGTGTTTCAAGCCCTGGTACAGAGCGATTGGTTCGTCAACGAGGGGATCAGCGGCGTCCAGGAACTGGTCTGGCAGGCCACGGCTCCCTTCCGCCAACTGCACCCGGGGATCGACCTGCGCTTTTTCGGCACGACCGTCAACCCCGTCGGCGAGGTGATCGCCGGTTCTGGGCCCGACGTGGTCCAGCTGCAGGGCGGCGGCGGGGGGGTCGGCGCCTGGCTGGAGAACGGCCTGCTGCTCGATCTGACCGCGTACGTCCGTCAGTCGAACCTGAACCTGGACATCTTCGCCACCCGCCAGTTGGACGCGGTCCAGGTCGGCGGCCGGCTGTACGGCCTGCCGGAGTACACGGGCACCGACGCGATGGTGGTCAACCTCGACCTGGTGGATCGCCTCGGTCAGCCGTACCCGTCCGCGCAATGGAGCTACCTGGAGTGGGCGGAGTTCGTCCGCAACACCGCCGCGGTGCGGGCGAGCAAGCCGCGCCTGGGCGGGAGTGTGCGCCTGGGGCCGGTGCCGGTGGGTGCTTACCTGGCGGGCTGGGGCGGGGCGATCATCGATCCCGCCGACCGGCGGCGCTGCGTGCTGGACAGTCCGCAAGCCGTCGCCTGCGGCGAGTTCCTCTATCCGCTGATACTGGAAGGGCTGGCAGCGCCGGGGCTGAACCAGCCGGCGCTGTTCAACGCCGGGCTGATGGCCTCGGGCGTGGTCTGGCAGGGGCAGACGCTCGCCAACGCCCGGATGCTGCAGGGGGACAAGTGGCGATTCTACCCGATGCCGACCTGGCCCGAGGGCGCGTACACCTTCACCAACGAAAACTACTACGCCATCACCGCCGGCAGCAGGCAGCCCGCCGCGGCTTGGGAGTTGCTGAACTGGATCTGCGGCGAGCCACACTACCAGCGCGCGTTCATGCACCTGTTCCTATGGCCGCCGGCCCTGCGCGCGCTGTGGCCCGAATGGTTGGCCCAGGTGCACGCGGTGGCGCCGGTGCTGCGGAATAAGAACGTCGAGGTCTTCGGCGCGCCCCTGGTGGCGGATCGCGTGGTCGCCGTCAACGGTGGATCCTTCACCTATCAGGATCAGCAGGCCTTTGCCGTCATCGGCCAGTACAACGGGCAGATCCTGGCCCGGAAGCTATCCGTGACGCAGGCCTTTGCGCAGGCCGCCCGCCAAGTGAATGCCCTGGAGGCGGCCGGCGCCGGGGGGAAGGCCCGGGCGGCCGCCTCCGCCCAGGCCTTCCCGAGGCAGGGTCCGCCCGTCGCGGCAGTGCTTCCGGGGATCTGAAGCCCCGGAGGGCAGCGGGGCGCGGTTTCGACCGCTGAAGCCGGGACAAGGCTTTCACGCCGGGCAGCGCCGCGGCCGGGTCGGTCGCGGGAATGACACCACGGCGCAACCGGGCCCCGCTCGATTTCGGCTTGTGCGCGGGGACGGCGATCGTCAGAGCGTCCGGACATCCTGCTGATCATGCGCGACCAGTTGAGCCCCCGCTGGCTCGGCTGCTACGGCGGCCCCTGGCCGCCCCCCAGATCGACCGCCTCGCGGCCGAGGGGGCGCCGCTGCGCGAATGAGCCGTCCGCTGCGCCCACGCTGCAGCGGCAGTCCGGCTCGGGGCCTGACCTTCGTTGCCTGTGGTGTCAACTGCTGCCCGATTTGCCTGACAAACCGTGACAGCCGTCATTCGTGCCGCCCCAATCCGGCTTGCGCCGGGTGCCCCTGGTTCCTTCCCGCATGTCGGGCGAGGAGCCGACCCCATACGCTTGAGTGGGGCCGACGGGCCATTGGGAGTCGTCCCGCGCCTCTCGCGGCAAGCCGCTTTGCGCACTCACGCAGGACCAGCAACCAGCCCCACCACTGGCCAGAACCTTTCGGTGCTGGCCGCAAGGGCATCAGGCCGCAGGGGCGTCCGTCGTTGACCTGACGTTAGCCCCCACCGTTTCGGGTGAGCCCTCTCGGCTCGCGGCTGCGCCCGCCTTCCGGCGGCGTCTTGCTTCGACGGCCTGCTTCTCCGCGGCGGAGGGATACCGGAAGGTCCGGTCCCACTTCCGCTTCAGATTCAGGGCCGCCACGATGTTCGCATCGCCTGTCCAACCACAGTGCCCGCAGCGGAAGCGACTTGGATAGCCGCGCCCATCCGGCGAAAACCTCTCGCCGAGATGGTTACAATGCGGGCAGGCTTGACTGGTCCAGGCAGAATTCCGTTCGACAACCAGGATGCCATGACACCGGGCCAGGTGCTTCACGTGCGCCAGCACCCTGCCCCGCAGCCAGTACGCGCGCTTGCGGTTCGTCCTCCGGCTCCAAGAGAGACCGCGCTCGGGCCGATAGGCCCGCAGGTGCTCGAACACCAGAACCTGCAGCCCGGCGGGGACCGCCCAGGCGACGATGGCCGCGGCAACCCGCCACGCGACGGCCGCATCGAGACCGGCGATGTAGCGCCAGAGACCTGCGTTGCTCCTCTCACCTTTGATCGGCCGCCCGCTCCGCCGCTGCCTCCGGGCGACCTTCTGCAACACCTTCTCCCGCTTGGCGTTCTCGCGGGCGTGCCAGATGGTGCGGGTGCCCAGGCAACGCGGCCCCTCCCATGCGGCCGCGGCGGCGCTGTCCGCGTTCAGGTCGATGGTGCCGACCTTCAGGTCAGGCTCGGCCAAGCGGCGGTCCTCGGCCTTGCCTGCGATGGGTACCCGCTTCTCGAACGGCAGGTGCAGCCACCAGCCATCCCGCTTGTGAATCAGCGTTGGGGACTGCGCCACCCAGACTCCCGGCGTCGGTCGCAGGGCCTGCCGCTCCTCGTCGGTGGATTGCTTCCGGCCTGCCGCGGCCATCCTGCGCTTCTGCTCGGCACGCACGGCGGAGATCCGTTCCCGCTCCCGGTCCGATTCCTGCAGCATGGCATCCAGGTAGGGTGGGGCCTGCACGGGGAGGTTGGCCCATTCCCATCGGGCCCCATCCTTGACCTTCAGGCGCACAAAACCCTGGCGATAGTCGCCAAGGCGTACCTTGGCCATTCCCCCGTAGGCCGTCAGGTGGGGGTGCGGGCGGGGCGGCTTGGGCTGCCGCCCCCTGCGCTTCGGGCTTGCCTTCTCCCATCGCCGCAGGTTGCTCAGGTAGGACTGCACGGCGCCGGAGGCTGCATGGATCGCCGCGCGCCGCAGGTCCCTCGGGCAGCCCGGGCAGGTTGCCTCAAAGTCGCGCTCCGGGGGGATGTCGGGATGCGCCGGGGTCGCCACCGTCACCGACTCTGCCCAGGTCAGCCGGTCCTTCTCGCTCCATGCGACTTCTTTGGTTGTGCTCGTATCAGGGCCCTTCTGCATCACGCGGAGCTTGCGGGCGTCGAACACACCGGGGTGGTCGAGGAAAATGTCCGTGTAGAAGGCGACGGCACGAGCCCACACCTCGGTCGTGGCCGCCAGGGCCGCGATCTTGCCAGGATTGGTGGAGGGGGCGATGCGTAGGCGCACCGTGCGCACAGCCGGCACGCACCTTGGCTCAGCCGACAAGTCCCTCCGCCTCCCAGCGGTAGATCGTGCGGACAGAGACGCCCAGGCGCTTCGCCGCTTGCCTTGTCGAGAGCACCCGTTCCCCTGCCATGCAGGCATCATCCGATTAGTGGCAGGCGATATCAAGGCCCTATGTCAACTCCCCGTTTTCCAACGCGTCCGTCGCTGCTGCCATCCGTCCTTGCCGCCGGCGCGCATCCTTCCGGCACTCTTGGCTGACGAGGGTGGGTTAGGCACGCCGACCAACGGCCCGCTACCCGTGGCGGAACCCGTTCAATACCCGGCGCGCATCCCGCGCGGCGGGATCCGCTGGCAACGGCCGACTTTGTCGATGTACTGACATAGCATTCGCGTCTCTTGACACACGATTTTATAGTCGCTAGTGTTCGTCATGTGGAAACTCTCTTGCTTATCGCAACGCTCGGGGTGCCGTTAGTCGGAGCCGTCCTCGGCGCGTTGGCGGCGGAATCGTTTACCGGCAAGCGCCTACTGTCGGGGCTCGCCTTGTTGAACCTGGGGGCGGCGGCCCTACTGGCGGTGCTGGTCACGTTCGGCAAGCCGGACTTTGTGCCGGGCCCCTGGAACCTGGCCCTCGCTGCGGACCGCCTGGGCGTGCTGTTCGCCCTCCTGGCGGCGGGGATCCAGGCGACGGTGCTGCCGTATGCGGCACGCTGCCTGGATCCCCGCGCGTTCCGGCGGTTCGCGGCGGTATCCCAGGTGCTGGTGGCGGCGACAGACCTGACCGGGACGGCGGCGACCCTGAGCACCCTGGTGTTGGGTTGGGTGGTGGCCAGCGTGGCGGTCTACGCCCTCGTGGCCGGTACAGGGGCGCCGCCGGGGGCGGCCCGGCGGCTGGGTGCCGCCTTCCTGCTCGGTGACGGGGCACTGGTCGGCGCACTCGTCATGATCTGGCGGTTTGCGGGCGATCCTTCCCTGTTCCGGCTCAGCGAAGCGGAAGCGCGCTTGGCTGCGGTCCGCTTTGTGCTTGGGCCCGCTGTGCTCACTGCCGGAGACGCCGTCGCGGTGTTGGTGGTGGCCTCGGCCGTTGTGCGCAGCGCGCTTTGGCCGGGGCCGCGTTGGCTGCCCTCGACCCTTGCGGCTCCCACGCCCGTTTCGGCGCTACTGCATGCCGGAGTCGTCAACGCGGGAGGTTTCCTGCTCATCCGCCTGAGCCCGTTTTTCGCCGCGACGCCCGCCGCCTCTGTGCTGGCTCTGACCGCCGGTCTGGGCACGGCCGCCCTGGGTGGCGTGGCCTCGGCGGTGCGCAGCGACGTCAAGGGGGCACTGGTGTATTCCACCATGAGCCAGATGGGGTTCATGATCGCCGAGTGCGCAGTGGGCGCCTTCGCCGCCGCCGCCTTTCACCTGGTGGCGCACGGGATGTACAAGGCGTCGCTGTTCTTAGGCTCGGGCGACGGGATCAGCGAGCACGTGCATGATCGGCGGTCCTGCGCGCCCCCGGCTCCCGCCCCGAACCGGATGCGTCCCGTCCTGGCCTGCACCGGCGCCTTCGGCCTGCTCGCCCTCGCGGGGCTCCTCCACCCGGCGCTGCTGGCGCACCGGGGGGGCGAGGTGACGGTGGTGTTCGCGGCGGTGACCAGCGGCGCCCTGCTTTGGGGCTGGGCGGAGCGGCGGCAGGCTTTTGGCCAGACGCCGTGGGCCTTTCTTGGGGTGGCTGTGGCCGGCGCCGCATATCTGTTGTGGTTTTCCGCCGTGACCGGCTGGCTGACGCCGGAACTGCCCGCTGTCGGCGCGGGATTCCTCTCCCCGTTCTGGCTGCTTGGCGCCCTGGCTGCGGCTGGTGGATTGGCCGCTATCGTCGCCTACGCGGGGCGGTGGCCGCGGGTGGCCGCTCGGCTTCATGCCCGCGCTCTTTGGGCCGCGTGGGGGATGCCGCCCACCCGGAGCGCAATGTCGGCGGCCAAGCAGCGGCGCCGGCTGGAGGTGGAGTTGTGGAAGCAACCGATCTAAGTGCGCCGCAGAGAGTGGCCGCCAGTTCGGCAGCCGAGCGGGCGCGGCTCAGGGTCGACGTGGAATCGGCGGCGCGGCTCCTGGCGCCGATGTGGCCGCTGGAAAGCTTCATCGCGGTGAATCCTCTGATGGGGCTACTTGAACTCCGGTTCGAAGGGGCCGTCCGCGAGGCGAGCCGGTGGCTGCCACTCACCGGCTACCCGTCGCCAGCGTTCATGAAAGCGGCGTATGGGGAGGGCCGGGTGACGGATGCGGATCTGGCCGCCGTGCTTGCCGAGCGCCACCTGGACGCCGACCAAACGCTTCCGGCGCTTCGCGCGTGGCTGGAGCATCCCGAGGGTGCCGTTGGCCCGTCCCCTGGCGCGGCGGGCGAGCTGGCCGATCGGCGCCGCGCGCTGACCACTTATCTTGCGACCGATGCTCAACTGGCGGCGTTTTGCGCCACCTTCGCCGACGAAGGCGCCTCCGGCTGGGCCCTGGGCGACAGATCAGGTGGACTCTACCACTGTTGGCGCGCGGTGGCCGCCCTCGATCCGTTGCTCCGGTGCCGGCTCCGGCGCCGAGCGGCTCGGGCGGTGGCCGCCTTGCCGGCCGATCCCGAGGATGCGCTCCTGGAGGCTCTGGTGCGCCTGGGCGTGCCCGCAGAGCACCGTGTGGAGGAACTGCGCAGACAACTGACCCGCCTGCCGGGATGGGCGAGCTACGCCCGCTGGCGGGAGGAGTGGGCCGGGCCGGACTGCACCTCTCCACCGCTTGGCGTGCTCGATCTGTTGGCGGTGCGGATGAGCTACGAGGCGCTCCTCTTCGACCCGACCGGGACCGCCCCGGGCTCCGCGCCGGTCCCGGCGGAAGGCGGCGGGCCCTGGGCGGGCATCTGGCTGGAGGCGTACGAGCGGCACTATCGGGACGACATCCTCGGCCGACTGTCTGCGGGGCGGGGGATACAACGGGACGCACAGCCGGAGGCGCAGATCGTCTTTTGCATCGACGCCCGCTCGGAGCGGCTGCGCCGCTGCCTGGAGGCCCTGGGACCATACGCCACCTTCGGTTTCGCCGGGTTCTTCGGTTTTCCCGTCGCCGTCGCCGGCCTGGGCGACCGGTACGGCACGGCCCGCTGTCCGGTGTTGATCTCACCGCGCGCGATCGTCCGCGAGCGGCCTGCTCCCGGCCGGGCGCGGGCCGCCGTCTCCCACCTGCGATCGCGCGCGCGGGCCGCGGCCGCCCACAACGCCTGGCACGTGGCCAAGATCGCGCCCGGTGCGGCCTTCCCGCTGGCCGAAGCGCTTGGCTGGTGGCTCTGGCCGGCGGCCGGTCTGCGCACCGTCTGGCCGCGACTTTCCCGGCATTCGGCGCCCCCGACGGTGCTGGATCCGGGGGCTGCCGGCGGGCTGGCGCTGGATGAGCGCATCCTGTTCGCCGAGAATGCGCTGGTCACCATGGGCCTGGTGCGGGACTTCTCCCCGTTGGTGGTGCTTTGCGGCCATCGCGGACGCACGGCCGCCAATCCCCACGCCTCAGCCCTGGACTGCGGTGCCTGCGCCGGCGCGCCCGGAGGCCCGAGCGCGCGGCTGGCCGCCGCCGCCCTGAATGAGCCCGCCGTCCGGGCGGCCCTGGTCGAGCGTGGGATCCGCGTCCCGGATGACACGTGGTTTGTTGCCGCCGAGCACAACACCACCACCGATGACGTTACCATCCTGGACTGGCACCTGGTTCCCGCGCGACACGGGGCCCGTCTGGCGCAGCTGACCTCGGACCTGGCAGAGGCGGGACGGCGCTGCGCGGCCGAGCGGGGCCCGAGCCTCCCAGGCGCCCCGGCGGTCCGGGACGCCCGGGTGGCAGTCGCGCACGTGGCGCGCCGGGCGGCCGACTGGGCCCAAATCCGCCCCGAATGGGGGCTTGCGCGCAACGCCGCCTTCGTCGTCGGTCCCCGGTCGCTGACATCAGGTATCCACCTGGAGGGACGGGTGTTCCTGCACTCCTACGAACCCGACCTGGACCCGGACGGACTGGTCCTGGAGAGCATCCTCACCGGCCCGCTCGTGGTCGCGCAATGGATCAGCGCCCAGTATTACTTCTCCTCTGTGGCGCCCGAGGTGTTCGGCGCCGGGGACAAGACCCTGCACAACCCGGTCGGCGGGATCGGCGTGCTCTGCGGCGAAGGCAGGGACCTGCGGGTTGGCTTGCCCTGGCAGTCGGTGGCCGTCGGCAATCGACTCTACCACGAGCCGATGCGCCTTCTGACCATCGTCCAGGCGCCGCTTGGTCGGCTGGATATCGTGATCGCGCGCAACACCGTGCTTGGTCAGCTGGTTGACGGGCAATGGCTGCATCTGGTGGCCGAGTCGGGCGACGGGACGGGGTGGCACACGCGCCGCGCTGGCTCCTGGTGGCCCTGGGAGCCGGCGATGTCCTGTGGGGAGGTAGCGCGATGGAATTGGAAGGCCTGAGCCGCATGACTCGGGTGGAGGTGGTGACCACCGGGCAGGACGTGCCGCTGCTGCAGCAGGTGTTCAAATCTGCGGGCGCTGTCGGCTACACCGCCATGTCGAGCGTCTCGGGGTTCGGCCATCACGGTTTACACCAGGGGCGCCTTGCCTTCAACGAAAGGGACACCCAGGTGCTCCTTTTCACCGTGCTGCCGGAGGAGGCGGCGCCAGCCCTGGTCGCCGGGGTGCGGCGCTGGCTCGCCGATCGTCCCGGGGTCATGTTCGTCTCCGAGGTCTACGTCAGCCGCCCGGAGTACTTCCGCCCCCGGCAGGACGCCGCCCCTGCGCCAGAGAATCCCGTTTCCTGCTGGAGGTGTCGCCGTGGATGACGAACTCCGCGCCTACCTGGAAGCCATGGACCAACGCACGGAGCGGCGCTTCGTCGAGACCCACAGAGCCATCGCCGCCGTGGCGGCCGTTGCCGAAGGCGCCCGTGCCGAAACAAGCGTTCTGCGGCAGGACGCCATGCGGGCGATCACTGCGCTGAAGGACAGCGCGGCCAATCACGACCGCCGGATCGATGCCCTGGAGCAGCAGGCGTCCCGGTAAACACGCAGACCAACGGCCGCCCAACCACCGGGCAGCACAAGCCCGCGCGCCCCGCGCTGCCGAGACCGGGCAGCAAATGGGCGCCAACAGGGAATCCGACGCGCGAACCGGCGCTGCGCAGAGACCCCTCTTTGCGGGCGGATGCCCGGCGGCGCGGCCCGCGCGTGGCACGAGCCGGCGTCGCGCGCACAATACCGAAACGATGTCGCCGTTCTTCCGCTCGCCGTGACTCCTCAGCGCTATACTTCGTCCACGAAGGGGCCGCCACACAACCAGAGAGGAAGCGAGTTTAGGTGGGCATCTTTTCGCGTGTTTCCATGATTGTGAAGTCAAAGGTCAACAATGTGCTTGACTCTGTCGAAGACCCGCGGCAGACCCTTGACTCCTCCTACGAGAAGCAACTCGAACTCCTACACAACGTGAAGCGTGGGCTGACCGATGTCGTGGTCAGCAAGAAGCGCCTGGAACTTCAGGCGAACACCCTGCAAGCCCAGGTGGCCTCCCTGGAGCAGCAGGCCAAACAGGCCCTGACCGCAGGCCGTGAGGACCTCGCGCGCCTGGCCCTGGGGCGCAAGCAGGCATCGACCGTTCAACTGGATGGCCTGCGGCACCAGATCGACGACCTCCAAAAGGAACAGGACAAACTCACCATCTCCGAGCAGTTGCTCACCACCAAGGTTGAATCGTTCCGCACCCAGAAGGAGGTCATCAAGGCCCAGTACACCGCCGCTCAGGCCACCGTCAAAATCGGTGAATCCGTTTCCGGTCTCGGCCGGGAGATGGATGGCGTCGGCCGCGCCGTGCAGCGCGCCCAGGACAAGACCGAATCCATGCGCGCCCGCGCCTCCGCCATCGACGAACTGGTCGAGCAGGGGACATTGCCGGACACGCTTCAGCGTGATCCCGTTGCCGCGGAACTCAACAAGATATCGGCCGCCGCCAACGTGGAATCGGACTTCGCCCGCCTCAAAGCCGAGGTCGGCCGGCCGTAGTCGCGATCACGCCCGGGGCAGCCCCGGCCAAGCGGAGGCGCTCACGACCCGCCGTGTTGGTCCGAGTTGGCTTGCTCGGGCGGCCTGCTTTGCGGCGGTGGTGGGATGCCGGAAGGTCCGATACCGCTGCCGTGCACAGGGCGTGCAGCACCTGGCGCGGGGTCCCACCACCGGCAGGTTCCGGCGCGGCCGGTCCCGAGCTCAAAACTCCGGTGCTTGCCGGTGGCGCCGGTCTCCCCCGGGACGGCGGCGAGTCACGTGCCTGCGTTCAGCAGGCGGAGCGGCTTCGCGATCCCGGAGGCGGATCCCGGTGCCCGTGAAGTGTTCTGTGGGCTGGAAACGCGCCAGATCCGCTGCCTCGAAGCGGTGGGAGTTCTTTTCTTCACTCCACGCACGACCGCGCTGCCCGAATCGGTTTCCAAACCGGCGGCGACGAACAGTGGCCCTCACAAGAACAGATTTCTGCAGCGGCCGCCCGGGGCCACTCGCGCTTTGACGCAACCCCTGGCCCCACGCCCGTGGAGATCAACGACGCCTTCTGGCAGGCCTGCCACGGCGGGCAGCGGCGGACGGCGGCATACCTCCTGGCGCACGGTGCGGATCTCAACTGGATTCCTGACTACGCCAAGGACTCAGCGCTGGCTGTTGCGGCCGCTCCGGCCACCCGGTGGGACATGCTGATCTCATGGCTGCGTGCACAGGGTGCCAAAGCCGGATAGCGAGGACCGATGACCGCACAGCTGCCGCGCAGATTCGCGCATCGCACACTCGATTCGGCGGCACTTGTGGCGCAAGGGTGCGATGGTAGCGGCGGCGTCAGGGTCCCGCACCGCTCCAACGAGCGCGGGGGAGTTCAGCGGGCCGCGGACGGACTCCCCCCCCTGGCCCGTCGACCCGCTGAGCCGCACTGTCTCCGGCCACGCATCGCTCCGGAACTCCGGAATACGACGATCGCGAGGTGATATCCATGCCAGTCCTGCGAACGGCCATCCTCGGCTGCGGCCCTCGCGCGGCGGCACACGCCGACGCTTACGCCGCCGGCGTGACCGCGGGACGGTTGGTGGCGTGCTGCGACCTGGATCCGGTGCGCCTTGACGCCTTCGCCGGGCGCTTTGGCGTGTCCGAGCGCTATGCCGACCTGGCGGAAATGCTCCGCGGCGTCCGTCCGGACCTTGTACACGTGGTCGCGCCGCCCCCGTACCGCTCCGCCATCCTGGACGTGCTGTTGCGCGAGCGGCCCCGGGCGGTGCTGGTAGAAAAGCCTCTCGCCTGCCTGCCCGAAGAGGGTGTCGCGTGGATCGAGGGTTGCCGAGGGTGCGGCATCGCGCTCTTTGTCAACCACCAACTCCGTTATCACCGCCCCTTCCTCCGCGTTCGGGAGATTGTGCAGAGCGGCGCCCTGGGACGCATCGAGTTCGGACGCGGCAGTTGCCGCGGCAGGCTGCTGGAACAGGGCACGCACCTCTTCGATCTGCTCAGCTTCGTTTTCGGCGACGCGCCGGTGGCGTGGGTGCTGGCGCAGGCGGAGGGGGCCGGGGGGTATGCGGGCGCGCACAGCTCGCCCGATTACTGTGCCGGCGTCGCCTGCTTCCCCGATGAGGTGCATGTGGCGTTCGAGTGCGGTTCCCCGGCCGGAACCTGGCGTCAGGAGCAGAGGTATTGGCTCAACAAGGGCTTGGAGTTGGTGGGGGAGCGGGGCCGTGTCGGCGCCAGCACCAACCACGGCTGGTGGGCCCAGACGGAGAGCGGCCTGGAGGGGGAAGGAGCCGCCTATGGGCCGGAGGATCTGCGCGCGCAGGCCCGGCTGACGCAGACGGTGCTGGAGGCCCTCGACTGCCCGGAGAAGCATCCGGCACATGCTACTACGGCCCGCATCTCCTTCGACCTGGTCATGGCCGCCCAGCGCTCGGCGCTTTTGCGGGGGCGGATCGACCCCCGCGAGCCGGCGCGCGACGCGGAACTTGCCGCCCTGCGCGCGGCGTTGGAGGGGTGAAGCGTGGAGTTCTGCACCTCGACGGTGCTGTATGGCGAACAGAGCCTGGACCGGGCCTGCGCGGAGATCGCCTCGGCCGGCATTCGGGCTGTGGATGTGTGGCACGTGCGGGGCTGGTGCGAGCATCTGGCCGGTGGGGCCGCCGCGGTCGCCGCGACGCTGCGGCGGCACGGCCTGCGGCTGGAGGCTGTCACCGCGTTCCGCGCCCCCCTGGAGGAACTGGACAGCCTCCTCCCGGTGCTGGCCGAGCTCGGAGGGCACGCCCTGGTGACCGGATCGATGCCGCCGGATGTCCCTGTTGCAGAGTTCGCGCGGCGCATTGGCCCGCTGGCGGCGCACGCCACCGCCTTGGGCGTGCGGCTGGCCATCGAGAACCACGGGCGGGCGACGATCGACTCCATCGCCTCCATGGTGGAACTGGGCCAACTCCTGCCGGAGCCGGGACTCGGCATCGCGTTGGCGCCGATCCATCTCTGGAATCGCGGGGAGGAGACCGCCGACGCCGTGCGCACGCTGCGCGCCGCGATCGCCCTCATGTACCTCTGGGATTGGGGGCCGAGCGCGCAACGCCAGTGGAAGGACCCCAGCGAGCAATTCCTGGGCACCGGCCGCATCGACTTTGCGCCGATTGCGGCGGCACTGCGCCAGATCGGTTACTCCCGACCCCTCTGTCTTTTCGCCCACGGGCCCGAACACTGGCCCCCGGAACGCACCACGCGCGAACTCGGGGCCGCGTTGGGCCGCGCGCACGCGCTGCTGTTGTAGCCGGTGCGCGGCCCAGCGGTCACCGGCCACCGCCCGAGCACGAAACCGACGCCGTCCGCCCGAGAAGTCGGGGGCCACGCCGTGGCCGCATGGACGCGGACCGGGGGGGGTGGTGGCCCGAACCGTAGCGCCCCTGGAGGACACGTGACGGCGCGCAAAGAAACCTCCGCAGTCCGTTCCCGGCCCTAGGTAACGTGTTGCCGGAAGATCCAGAGTTTTGAGTCAACTTTGGGAGCAAGGCAACAACAAAACAAGGCACCTGTCGGTGCCGTTTTTGAAGAGGTCTGCGGGGCGGTAGCGGGATGCGGCGCCGGTCAACAAAGTGCGGCATGGTTGCCCGTTTTGGGCCCCGCCAGGACGCGCCTGGTCGGGAACAAGTGAGCCGCGGACCCGAAGGCCCCGCCCTAATATGCCGCTGACGTGCTCCCAACGGGGGCGTGGCGACCTGGCCTCACGGCCGGTCGTGAGACCGACGCGCTCCCACCGCAGCCCAGCATCAGGCTACGGTGAATTGCAGGGTAGCGCAAGACGAGCCCGTCAAGGGGCAGAGATACCGGTTACGGTACGAGCTACCAGGAGGGGAGCTCCACGCTCGGAGGGTTAGGGACCAGGCCGCCGGCAGGCGGCCAAGGTCCCTGCTAGTTCCCAGCCGAGCCCTCCACCCTTCAGGCTTCTACGCTGCCGGAGCCCCCGGCCATCTCCTGCGCAGACGCCGTCTCGGATCCTGGTAAGACCCAATGCCGTTAGGATACGCACCCGGTCGGTGCACGACCCACCATCCCTGGTAGCCGGTTGGATCCACTCATCGCAACATGTGGTCGTGAGCCCGTGTGTGCGGGCCCTAAGCAAACGGTATTGTGGTAAGACCGGAAGGAGCCATTTCATGCACGGGGGTGTCGGTATGGGCGTGTGGGCCGAGGAGGACCGCCCGGCGGCCGTGCGGCTGCCGAAGACGGCGATGCCGTTCGGCACCGCTGCGGATGTCTGCGCGGTGGACGCGGCACACCCGGAGTGCCACTGCGCGACAGTGGTGGCGCTGCCGGGCGCCGGGGAGGAGCGGCTGGTCGCGTCCTGGTACGCCGGGAGCGCGGAGTGCAATCCCGACGTGGCTGTGTTCTCCGCCACCTGGACCGACCGCGGCGGTTGGTCGGCGGCACGGCTGGTCGTGGACACGCCGGGCCGGCCGGACGGCAACCCCGTTCTCGGGGTGTCGCCGGGGGGCGTCCTGTGGCTGATCTTCGCCACGCTTACCGGCAGGCGCTGGAGCTCCTGCCACCTGCGGCGCGCGCGCTCGATCGACGCGGGGGTGACCTGGTCCCAGCCGGAGGACCTCCCCGGCGGGGAAGTCGGCTGGCTGGTGCGCAACAAGCCTGTGGTGCACGGTGGGGTCTGGCTGCTGCCGGTATACGATGAGATCGCCTGGGAGGGCTTCGTGCTGCGCTCGACGGACGACGGGCAGAGTTGGACCCCCGGCGGCCGGATGGTCTCCGAACAGGGGTGCATCCAGCCGACGCTACTGCCTGGTCCGGACGGCGCCCTGACCGCGCTGCTGCGTTGCGGCCAGGGGGGTGGACCGCTGTGGATCACCCGATCCTCGGACGGCGGGGCGACATGGTCGCCCACTTCGCCCACGTCCCTGCACAACCCCAACAGCGGCTGCGACGCGGTGGCGCGTGCGGATGGCTCCTGGCTCCTGGCCTGCAACGACCAGCCGAAGCCGGCGGCCCGCCGAGTGCTGGCCCTGCGCGTTTCGCGCGACGGCGGACCGACCTGGCCGGGACGCGGCATTCTGGCCGAGGGCCCGGGGGAGTACTCCTACCCGGCGGTCATCCCCGCGGCGGACGGCGGCCTACACGTGCTGTACACGCACGAGCGCACCAGTATCCGCCACCTGCGCGTGCGGCCCGGTTGGCCGGAATAAGCGGGTCGACGAGTGGGATCCGCCCACCTGCCCGCTCCATATCTCTCCGCCCTCACAGCGGCCCCCGGGTCGCTGCGGTGACGGGCGGGGAGGCGGCCGGAATCTGTCGGGCCGCCCGGGTGTGCGCGTTTCCACGGCGTGCGCCGTCCCCGGCCGTCAGCCCGTGACGAAGTGCGCCATGATCAGGATGATGCCGACCTGGAACAGACCCTGCACGCCCGAGAGCCGCAGGTTGATGCGGTTCAGACGCAGGATCCTGCCCATATCCGGCTGCGGGCGGCGCAATTCGAGGTAGATGCGCAAGCTGTTGGGCAACAGGATGCCCAGGCCCTGGACGGTGAGCACGGCCAAGACGCCAAGCGCCAGAAAGACCCACAGCCGCTCGGGGCTGCCTGGCGCAAGCAAACCCAGCCGCACCGCGAGATACCATCCCGCCGTCCCCGTGGTCGCGGCCAGCACGGGCATGTAGAGCAGGGTGCGCGGTACGAGCCATGCGATCACCGCCCGGCGTTGGTCGGGCGTCAGGCGCCGCATCACGGGCGAAAGGATGAAACCGAGGAAGAGATCGGAGCCCGTCCACATCGCGCCAGACATCACGTGGGCCCAGTCGAGCAGGAATATTGAGCGCGTGGCCAACGCCACCGCCGCCGCCGCGGGCAGGACGAGCACCCACCAGGTCAGTTGTCGGGTCAAGCCCGGCTCGGGCGTCGTGACCGCAGACGCCGCAACACCGGCCTCCACTGAGGCCCTCCTTGCCGATTGTCTCGGCCCTCCGCGCGGCGCATCCCGTCATATGGCGATCATCCGGCGGGCGCCGAGCCACCATGTCTTCGTCCGGGCTCCACGGACCGCGGATTCCCACGCAGGGAGATGTTCGGCGGACCCCGCGGCGCCCCTGCCGGAGCCATGGTGGCGGGCATCGCGTTTGCAGGCGAGATCGACCTGACGAGGTTGAATGCGGTGAGCACGGAGCGCTGCCCGCATCGGCTGGAAGGCACGCTCCCAGGCCGGTCCCCATTCTTGGTCCAACCCGCCCGCGAGGGTCACCCGCCCGCCCGGCCGCACAATGCTGGCCATGGAGCTCATCGCTGCAGGCCTGTCCGTAAAATGGAGGAACGTCGATCCCAAGACCAGATCGACACTGCGGGACGCCCTGGGGAGGTGGTGGTGCGCCGCATGTGGGCGCGAATCTGCCGGAGGGGCTGACCCGGTGGGGCGGGGCATGGGCGTGGGGCCGCGCTGGCATGACCACGGGGATGGGGAGTTGCGGAAACGGTGCCAGCGTGGCCTTCATCGCTTATCTGGGGCGCCTGTACGGCCCGCTCTTCCAGTTGGCGCAGTTGCATGTCAATATCCTTACCTCCGGTGGCTCTCTACCGGCGCATCTTCACCCTGCTCGACCGGGAGCCGGAGGTGCGCGACGGGCCGATGGTGCTCCTGCCCGGCACGGTTCGGGGCGCGGTGGCCCTCGAGAGTGTCTGGTTCCCCTATCCCAGAGCGCACGCCCGAACGGCCGAGGGAGCCCTGGGCGCAGCAGGAGCGGGGGGCGGCGAGCTGGCTGCGCGGGGCGTGGAGTTCGCCGTACCCGCTGGCGGCCTCTGCGCCTTGGTGGGCCCCAGTGGTGCGGGAAAGACGACCATGCTCCACCTGATGCCCCGCTTCCACGACCCCAGCGCCGGTCGGGCCACCTTGGATGGTGTTGACCTGCGCGCGTACTCGCTGCAGTCCCTGCATCAGGTGATCGGGCTGGTGCCGCAGGAACCATGAACAAGCATCCGTTCCATGCCGTCTATCTACCACGTCCCTGGTGCCACGTACAGACGTTTGCTCCCAAATAGTTGTGGTCAGCCATAGCTACTACAAACCCGTGGCGGCACAGCGCAACGCCACGCGGCTCACCCACGCCACGTCAGGCCCCTGCGGCCTGCGCCGGCAAGGCCAGAATGCGCTCGCCGGCGTCCAGTACCTGATTTTCGAGCACACTCCCGTCCAGAAGACGGACGATGCGCCGACAATGGTGGGCGATGCGTTCGTCGTGCGTCACCATCACCACGGTCATCCCCCCGTCGTTCAGCCCCTGGATGATTGCCATGACCTCCTGGCCGGAGCGGCTGTCCAGATTCCCGGTCGGCTCATCCGCCAGGAGCACCTGGGGATGCCCCGCCAGAGCCCGCGCCACTGCCACCCGCTGTTGCTGACCTCCCGACAACTGCGCCGGCAGGTGGTGCACCCGGTCGGCGAGTCCCACCGCAGCGAGGGCTTCCAGCGCAATCTGACGGCGGCGCTTCGCCGCGTCTCCCCGGTAGATCAGGGGTAGTTCCACGTTCTGCAGGGCGCTCAAGCGCGGCAGCAAGTTGTAGTTCTGAAACACGAAGCCGATGAAGCGGTTGCGGACATCCGCCAACTGGTCGTCGCTCAGCCGCGCCACCGCTCGGCCGGCCAAACGGTATTCTCCGGAGGTCGGCCGGTCCAGGCACCCCAGAAGGTTCATCAGCGTGGACTTCCCCGAGCCGGAGGGCCCCATGATCGCCACCATGTCCCCCGGCTCCACATCGAGATCAACGGACGCCAGAGCCGTGACGGTCACATAGCCCGTGCGGTACGTCTTGGCAATGGCCCGAACGGCGATGACTGGATCGGACACCTGCGCCACCTCCAGAGACCCGCAGCACTGCTGGAAGCGCCGCGCCTGTCTTCAAGCGGACCAACTGAAGCCATGCGCCGGTTCGGAGAGGAAGGCGCCACCGCAGGCGACGCCACCCGGAGCGCCCCCGCCTGCGGCGAGCCCAGTGCGTCCGTTTCGGCTCCACCGGAGGCCTGGCCGGCGGCAACCGCTTCGGCGGCGCGGTCCGGTCTCCGCCACACCGCCTGTTCGTAGGCCGTGAGGCGCCAACCGGACCGACCGCCGCCACCTGCGCTGGCGGTGAACGATCGGCGCTCACGGCCTCGCTGCGGCCGACCCTCGCCGTAACGTTCTCGTAACACAATCGGGTGACCTGCACGGGGGGATGCCCCTCCTTGTGGAATGAAGACGGTGGACGGCTGTATGCGCCCTGCACCATTATCCTGCCGTTGCCGGCGAATGGGGTTGTGGGCCGGGAGGGGGCACCATTGGGGAGCAGGCAATCGGGCTCCGACTTCACCGGAAGGTTCTCCAGGTGGGGCTGGCTATGGTGGGCACCACCCGGTTTCGTCATGGTGGACATCTTCTTCATCATGATGGCCCCGCTGCAGAGGCGCATCGACAAGGCCTGGGACGAACTCGCGGGCGCCTACCGCGACGACCTGGAGGACCTGGAACGGACTTTCGGGCTCCACCTCAGGAGCCGCTATCCGCAGGTTCGTTCCAAACATGAGAAGGGATTCCTGCATTACGTGGACGGCGAGGGCAACCGACTGACGCTTGAACTCGCGGAGGCGACCCGCAACCGCCACGGCTGGGGAGGGGCCCGCTTGCGAGGCTGGCGGCACGGGCGCGAGGTGTCGCTGCCGGGTGGGCATCTCTATCTGACCTTCGCCCGCGGCCTGCATCCGGAGTGGGTTGCGCTGTGGACGCGCTTCCCGTGGCGCCGCGTGGTCGTCGTCAACGATGCCTTCGTCGCGCATACGGCCGCCACCGTCTTTGGCAACGGCTCGCCGGCCGGTGCCCTTTGATCCACCGGCACCGCAGCATTGTCCGACTCACTCCGGACGGGTGCCGGCGAGCCGTTGCCGGATATCGTATAGGTTGAAGCTGACAGCTTATTCCAGATACCCTGCAGGAAGTTCTGAGGTGTTGCAGTACCTTGACAGACACGAGTGTAGTCTGTTTGGTGGGACCAGGGGCCTGTTCGGGTGGACCCTGAAGCGGAGGGGTTTCGAGGGAGCCGCCACTGCCGGCAGCGATAAAAGCAACAGGATGAACCCCAGCGGCCGGTTGTGTCGGGGCGGGGGCTGCGGGCAGGTGGGTCCGCGCAGGGTGGGGTCGGGCGAGTGGAGTGAGCGGCTGACGAGGGGGGAATGGATGATGTTGACGCCGGAGCAGATCCGCGAATTCGATGAGCAAGGGTTTGTCAAGGGCCCGGTCGTCCTGGACCAGGGGCAGGTGGAGAAGCTGCGCAGCGAGCTGGACGCGGTCATGGAGGGCCGCAGCGTGCGCCCACCCGTGCTGAACCGGAATCTCCTGAACGGGGATCAGACATACGGGATGCAGATGTCCAAGACCGATACGGTGGTACAGATCGTGAACATGTGGATGGCGAGTGACGCCTTTCTCACGCATGCCCGGAACCCGGTGATCTGCGAAGAGGTGGCGCAATTGTGCCGCACCGACACGCTGCGCATCTGGCATGACCAAGTGCAGTACAAGCCACCCGTTACGGGTGGGCCGGGAGGCTGGCACCAGGACTTTCCGGCATGGCCGGTCCTCCAGCCGCCGGACTTGGTGAGCGCATGGGTGGCGCTGGACGACGCCGTGGTGGAGAACGGCTGCATGTGGATGGTGCCGGGCAGCCACCGCTGGGGGAACCAGAAGGGCTACATCACGCGCACCCCGGACTACATGCCAAGCCATCGCGAGCCTGACCGCCTCCCGCCGGGTGCTCGCGTCGAGGCGGTGCCGTTCGAGATCCGCAAGGGACAGGTGGGTTATCACCATTGCCTGACCTGGCACGGCAGCCCGCCCAACCGTAGCACGCGCAAGCGCCGGGCCATCGCGGTGCACTACATGCCTGCCCACATCCGCTATGAACCGGCGGGTTCGCACGTGATGAGGACATTTGTAGAGGTGCAGAGCGGCGAGATCCTTGC
>JAJZMB010000123.1:24532-33656 GCA_021803205.1 Bacillota bacterium
ACACGAACCTCAAGGGCATGTACGTGGTGACGAAGGCCGTGGCTCCGGTGATCGCGGGGACCGGTGGCGGCGCGGTCGTGAACGCGGAATGGACGCGGGTCGCCGGGCCCTCGGTTCCTCCATTCGGTCGGATATTGCACTTGACCGGGGGATAAGGGCACGGGTGCCGTCCTCTCGCTTCTGGCGCCACCTTGGTCAGGCTGTGTGGACTTTTGTTCGGCAGGGACGTCAGCCACGGTCATGCGGACGGGTTGGGGGATCGTCCGACGCTCCTGCGGCTGTTCGGTAGTGCCAGCCGGATGGCCCGTCCAGTCCTTCCGCGCGAAGCGGATGTCCGCCGTCCCGACCACAACCCGTTGTGGTCGGCCGGGGGACACCACGCGGCCGCCGGATAACCGCAAACAGTTACCCTGAATGTGTTCCTGATAACGGCGCCTGACGGGGAGCCCCTGGAGATGCCACCAGATGTGGTGGGTGCGGGCGGCGGCATGACGGCACCTAGTCCGACGAACCGGACGCCGGAGCGGGAGGGACGGCCGGGTGCAACGCGAACGGGTGAGATGTAGTCCAATGGGGGGAGGCGGCGGTTGGCGGGGCGGGTTCCCGCGTGCCCACAGCACATGTCGTTGGAAGAACTGCGGACTGCGGTGGGGGAGGGCGAGCGCACGGCGGCGGCGACGCGGTCGGCCCTGGGGGAGGGCGCGCCGCCGCGGAGCATTCTGGACGACGCGCTGGTGCCGACCACGGCCACGGTTGAGGATCTGTTCAAGCGCTGGCGGGACCCCGCGCCCGGCACCAACGGGGGGGCCGTCGACGCGGAGAGGCGGGTGAGGCGGACATGCCCGTGACCGCCGGCCAGACCACGCCCGTGGTGCGTTGCCTCGATCCGCCCGCCACACCTCCCCGACCGGAAATCCGCGCCCGCGCGCTGAGCCGGCGCTCGGCGCTGCGTGCCATGGTGGCCGCCTGCGGTTCCGCGGTGGTTGCCGGATGCGCGGCGACCACATCCGGGCAGGCCCGCCCGCCGGCGACCCGCACCCGTACCCCGCTGAGTTTCGCGACGCTGAACGCCGGCCTGTGGAGCACCGCCGGCACCACGCTGGTCATGCAGGCCCTCTGGAGTGCGACGGAGGGTTTCCGCGCGCAGCATCCGTCCCTGGAGTTGAGCATGCAGCCGCCCTTCGCCGGCGGCCCGCCGGCGGTGGTCACGGCGCTGACCGCGGGCACGGCTCCCGACGTGCTCATGTCCTGGACCGCGCCATGGTTCGACTGGGCGGTCCATCGCGGCCTCTTCGTGGATCTGACGCCGTATCTGCAACAGAGCAATCGCTCGCTGGAGGTGTGGCCGTCCTACGCCGTGCAGGCCTACAATGTCGGCGGCAGGCAGTACGCCCTGCCCTTTTACATCGCCACCACCTGCCAGGTCGTGAATCTCGGCGTGCTTGACGGACTGGGGCTGAGCTACCCTGCCGTGGAAATGCCGCTGGCGGACTGGGTGCGGCTCTGGGAGGCGGCCACCAGTCACGATCCGAGCCACCCGCGCGTGGGCGGCGGGCTGCACTGGACGGCGACCGGCCTTCCCCAGGCCACCTTCTCGGGCTGGGGCGGGCAGATCATGGATCAAGCGGACCCGGCCCGGTGCCGTCTCGATTCCCCCGAGTGCCTGGCGGCGGGCAATGCGCTCTTTCCCCTGCTGACCGAAGGCATCTGCCAGTTGCATGGGACCGGGGGCATGGGCTGGCTGCCGGCGCTGGTGGGGGGCAGCCTTGTTTCCGCGGTGCTGTGGAACCCGGCGCTGGCGATCATCACCCAGGTGGAAAGCCTGATCCAGTTGCCGAAGTGGGACTTCTTCCTGATGCCCAGCATGCCCAGGGGCAACTTCGCGTACACGCAGCACGACTTCCGGGCGATCAACGCTGCGACGCGGTATCCGGACGCGGCTTGGGAACTGCTGGAGTGGCTCTCCTTCGAGCCGGATTTCCAGCGGGTGCTGATGCGTTACGGCCTGGAGCCGCCGGCGCTGACGTCCCTGCAGCAGGAGTATGTGCAGACCCTGCGCCAGGTGGTGCCGCCCTTGCAGCGCAAGAATCTCCAAGCGGTGACGCACTACATCCGGAACAACGGGGCGGTGCCCAACCCGTTCCTGCCGGTGGCCGGAGTGCAGGCCGAAGCGATCATGCAGCAGGGAGAACTAGAGATCATCGGGCGCAAGGTCGGGGTCACCGCGGGCTTGACCCAGGTGGCGCAACAGGTGACAGGGTTGGAAGCGGCGGAACAGGATCAGGTCGCGCAGGAGGCGCGGGCGTTCCAGGCGGAGCAGGCGGCGGAGCGCACCGCGCGCCGCCGCCTGCCCGCCCTGTTCGCCGCTGCGGGCAGGAGCGGCCGAGGGTGAGAGGGGGTGCGGTCGTGGGCGGCGCACCGGCATCCAGATGTGTCGGCAGGCGATGGTGGCCGCCGGCTGCCGTTCGGCTGACCGTCGGCGGCCGCGCCAGAGCCGGTTCGATGCTGCCGCGCCGGGCGATGCTGCGGAAGGCGGGGTTCAGCGCGGCGGCGGCGGTCGGGGGGACGGCGTTGGCCGCCTGCGCCAGCCGGAGCGGCGGAGCGCTGCCAGGCAGCGCTCACGCCGTTCTGATGGTGCCGTTCGCGCTCTGGGTCGTGGCGATCCCGATCAACCGGGAGACGACGGCACTCATTCAGCACTTTGTGGACAGCAGCTTCAACGCCGGGCACAAGGGGATCCGCGCGGTCTGGCAGCCTCAGCCCGATCTGGCGACGCTGGCGGCGACCATCACCGCGGGCGGCGAGAGCCCCGTGGTCGTCGCGGGGTGCTGCGCCGACTGGCCGTTGTTCCAGCCCTTCGCCAAGGATCTGGAAGCCGAATTGCGGCAGCGGAACGTCAACTTCAACCTGTGGTCCCCGGCCGCCCTCGCCGCGGGCCGCATCGGCGGAACGGGAGCGCTGCAGCGCCTGCCCGCCAACTCCGCCATCGAAGCCTACCTCTACCGCCAGGATATCCTGGACGAACTGGGATTGACCTACCCCGCTCCGGACTGGACCTATCAGGACGCATCCCGCCTGTGGCAGGCATGCACGGGCAGCAAGGGCGGCAAACACCGCTATGGTACCACCGTCCCATGGCAGAGTGCCGGTGTACCCGAGGGACTGCCCGCGGTCCTGCAGGGATTCGGCGGGGCCTATACCAGTTCGGACGGCACACACTGCCTGCTGGAGGCGCCCGAATCGATCCAATGCGGGGAATACTTCTTCGACCTGGTCTGGAGCGGAGTCGGCACCACAGGGGACGGCAGCCCCAACCCGGGGATCTTCGACGGGAGCCTGGTGTTCACCCAGGGGGCGGTGCCGACGATCCTGCAGGCGGTGCAGCGTCTGGGCTCCGGCACGAAGTGGGACTTCGTCGGGTATCCGCGCTGGCCGGTGCGGCCGGCGACGATCCTGCACGACGCGTTTTACGCGATCAACGCCTTCGCCCCGCGACAGGACCTGGCCTGGGAGATCCTCGACTTCGTGGCCATCGGGACGCAGTGGCAAGAGTTCTCCACAAGGCTCACCCTGTCACCGCCGCCGCAACTGCCGCTGTTGTCCCAGTGGGTGGCGGCGCTGCGCAGCATCGCCCCGATCCTGCAGACCAAGAGCCTGCAGTATTGGGTCGACCCCAGCCTGCGTGGGGAGGCGTATCCGCAGTATGAGTTCTTTCGCTACGCCCCCGTACAGGCCAATACGCTGGTGGGGAGCCTCTGGCCGCGCCTCTGGAATCGCCAAGTGGGTGTCAGCGAGGGATTCCGCACCTTGGCGCAGGAGATCGATGCGCTGGAGGCAGCGGGCGCACAACAGCCGCCACCGCTGACCGGGGCGCAACGCATCGCGCAGGTGCAGGCCGAACGCAGGCGGTTCCCGACGCGCGGGTCCGGAATCGCCACCGTGCCCCTCGGGAGATGAGGGGCAGCCGCGCACGGGACCGGTTATTTGCCGTTGTTGCAAAGGGGGAGTGCCCGGTGGCCGAGCGCGCTCGCGGCAGCCGGCCCAACCTGTTGCTGGCGTTTCCAGACCAGCTGCGGGCGGAGGCCATGGGGTGCGCTGGCTGCCCAGCCGTGTGCACCCCATGCCTGGACGCGTTGGTGTCCCTGGGCATGCGCTTTGGGTGCGCGGTCGCCAACTGCCTGGTGTGCACCCCGTCCCGGGGCGCCGGGATCACCGCGCGTTAGCCGGCCGCCGCAAAAGTCCGCTTTTGCGAGGCCACTGTTCCGATATCCCTTGTCCCCCAAGGGTCCATGATTTTCGGCCGGTGCGGAAACAGACTTTGGCAGAGCCGTTTTAGCCGCTGGCCCAGCGTGCTCCCGCCAACGACCTGGCGCTGCCGGAGGACGAGCGCACCTTGGGCAAGGACCTGTCGCCGCCGGCTGGCTCACCGAGGCGGAGCCCTCAGTTCGATGGCAGGGGGTGGGTGCCTTGCAAGTGCGGACGCGGCGGGCGATGCTGCGAGCCCTGGGCTCCACGGCGGCGATGGTGGCCGCCGGGACGGCCCTGGGCGCTTGCGCCGCGGGGCAGAAGGCCCAAGCGCGCCCGGCGGCGCAGGCGAACATCACCAAAGTGACGTTTCAACTGTATGTGGTGGGGATTCCGATCAACGCGACAACAACCAAGCTCATTCAGGATTTTGTGGATCAGGAGTTCAACCGCAAACACAAAGGTGTGGACGCCACGTGGCAAAAAGACGGTGACATGACCGCCGTGGTCGCGGCCATCCTCTCCGGTGCGCCGGCCCCGGTGTCCCTCGCCAGCCTGACTACGGACTGGCCCATCATCCTCCCCTTCCTGGAACCGCTCGATGCCTATCTGCGGCAGGACAACGTCGACGCGTCGATCTGGCCGCCGAACCTGCTGGCCGAACTGAGGGTTGGCGGCCACCTGTATGCGGTACCCGTCGACGCGGCGTCCCAAGCCTACCTTTACCGCCAGGACATCCTGGACGAACTCGGGCTGCCCTATCCTGACCCCGGCTGGACGTACCTGGATGCCCAACGGCTGTGGAGCCGATGCACGTCGGTCAAGGGTGGCCAACAACGCTCCGGCGGGACCATCCCGTGGAGCGCAGGCGGACCCTTCCCGGGCATCGCGCTCCTGGCGGGATTCGGCGGCGCCTATCTGGACAGCACGTACACCCGCTGCCTCCTGGACGAGCCGGGGAGCATCGCCGCCGGGGAGTTCGCCTTCGACCTTCTGTGGCGCAAGGTCTGCGTGCAGGGGGACGGCACTCCGGTTCCAGGTTTGGCGACCGGGCAGGTGGTCTTCAGCCAGGGGGCGGACCCGTCCCTGCTCTGGGCCGTGCAGAACCTGGGAACCGCCACGAAGTGGGATTTCATCCCCTACCCCCGCTGGCCGGTGCGCCCGGCGACCGTCGGCCAGAGCAGTTGGTATTGCCTGAACGGCTTCGCGCCGAACAAGGAACTGGCCTGGGAACTCTTCAAGTTTTCCGCGGTGGACACCGCCTGGTCCCGATTCTACATGCGGTTGGGTCTGGCGCCGCCGAATCAGCCGGGCCTGCTGGAGGAGTGGGAAACCGTCGTGCGCAGCGTGGCGCCCATCCTGCGCGGGAAAGCCCTGAGGTACTGGGTGCGACCGGCCCAGGCGGGGGAGGCATACCCGGGCTTCGAGTTCTTCAAGTACCAGCCCGTGGAGGCCGGTGCTCTCGTCAGCCAGACCTGGGGGAAGATCTGGAATCAGCAACTCGGCGTGTCGGAGGGCTTCAAATCGATCGCTCGGCAGATCGACGCCCTGCAGGGTTCGGGAACGGCGGAGTCCCCGCAGCCGACGGCGGCGCAACGCGTGGCGGCGGCGGCCGCGGTGCGCCGGAAGTTTCCCGCGCTTGGCCCCGGGATTGCGCCGGTGATACCGGGGCTGTAGCCGTGGACTCCGGCCAGGGGGGCAGCCCACGGGGACCCGGGGTGTCCACTCCTGGGGTTCGCCTGAGTAAGAGCGCCCGGTGGGAGCCGGGCAGCGACACGGCCCACCCCCGCAACCCCAGACCGGCGGCCGGGAGGAAGGAGATCCTGCCTTGTGAACATGTTATTCATCATGCGGCCTGCCCCTGAGTCATCGCCTGCAGGGTCACACCACCCTGACAGAGAAGGGGTTAGCCGGTTGGAGGGGCCAGCGCGCGGCGCATGTCCGCGGATTGGGTGTCGTGCGGCGGCGGTACCAGGCTGGGGCCCTCGGCTTTGTCGGCAGCCCGCCAGAGGCGTTCGCGCGCATCGCGGTGACCCTGCTGCGGATGAGGGAAACATCCAAGGCGTGGACGAGCCGGGGCGACGACGATGGGGCCCGTGCCGGCCGTGGTGCGGGTTGCGGTGATGACGGTGTCCTCTCCATCGAGGTCGGGCCTTGCGGCGGACCAGTCGCTTTGTGCGCATAGTCAAGACGCGCATCCAAACGATCCTGCGGGGCCGGCTGTGAGGTCCTGCCCCATGGTCAGCGGCGAGGGAGGCACGAGAGATGGCCGTTCGAGTGGGGATCGTCGGTTGCGGCGGGATCAGCCGGGCGCACGTGCAACGCGGCTACCGCCTCTTGCGGGAGAAAGGTCTGGCGGATTTCCGCCTCAGCGCGGTGTGCGACGTGGACGGGCGGCGCGCCGAGGCGGTCGCGGATCTGGCGGCCTCTGCCTTGGGTGAGGATCGGCCCCGGGTGTTCACCGATCCCGCGGATCTGGTGGCCTCCGGCACGGTGGATGCGATCGATTGCTGCACCGCGGTGTTCGCCCATCATCCCGTGGCAGTCGCGGCGCTGGCTGCCGGGATCGGAGTCACTGTGGAGAAGCCGTTCGCGGTAACGGTGCGGGCGGGCCGGCGCATGGTGGATGCGGCCCGCCGGTCGGGTGCGGTTCTGGCGATCTCAGAGAACGTCCATTTCGAACCCCGCCAGCGGATCGCCAGTTGGGTGCTGGAGCAGGAGCGCATCGGCGCCCCGCAGGTGATCGTCATGGGCGGCACCGGAACCGCCGCGTGGTTTCCCGACAAGATCGTGGCCAACACCCCGTGGCGTCACCAGCGACTGCTGGCCGGCGCGGGCGCCGTGCTGGACCTCGGCTCCCACAGCTTCGACACGCTGCGTACGCTGGGCGGCGAAGTGGTCCAGGTTTCGGCGCTGACCCGGCAGCTGGTACCGGAGCGGCTGCGCCGGGGTCCCGGAGGCGAGGTGGTGGAGCGGGCTGTCAGCGAGGTGGACGACGTGGCGCTGGTGCTCTTGACCTTTGCCAGTGGGGCCATCGGCATGTTCGGCACCGGATGGGGCGGGCACGGCCGTCCCACCAGCTTTGCAGGAGGGTTGGCGCTGCAGTGCAGTGCGGGTTCCCTGCAGTACACCGAGGAGGGCGGACTCCTGGCCTGGGACGACGGGCGGACCGAGAACGCCTCGGCGTTGTTCCACCGGGAGGCCGATCCGGCGTTGCGGGAACGGTTCTTTCCCCAGGGCGTGACCGAGGGCTTCGCGCTTGAGTTGCGTGACTTCCTGGAAGCGGTGGTCAGGCACAGCCTGCCGGAGAACGACGGCGAGCAGGGATTGCGCAACATGGCGGTGGCGTACGCGGCCATCGAGTCTTCGCTGCTCGGCCGAGGCGTGACCCTGCAGGAGATCCTGGACGGCCGGGTGAGCACCTATCAGGACCCGATAGACCGGCACTGGGGGCTTCTGTGACCGGTCGGGACATGTGCCGGACCGGTTCGCGGGCGCGTCCCCCCCGCCTTGGCGGCACAGACGAGAGTCCCGTGTGGGCGGGAGAACGGGAGCGGTCGAGACGATGGTGGAGGGGGTCGGCCGGATCCCGGTGGTGGTGCTGCCCGTCCTGTCCCTGCGCGAGCGCGCCGGTGACCGGCGGCCGCGGCTGCCCCGGCCACGCCGGCTGGACCGTGGATCCTTAGATCGGGCGTGCGGGCCCGAACGGCCGCTGGTAGCCCTTGCGGGCATATGACACGATCGGGCTCAGCCGACAGCCGCACTGGCCTTCGGTTTCCGGATCCCGTTCTGGGGCGCGGTCCGAAAGGCCATATGCCACAAGTGGTGCCGCATGACGTCCGTCCGAAGCCGGTGGGCGGCCGGGACTCCGACGCAGACCGCCGCTTCCCCTGAGAGGCGGCCCAGCGCTTGTGTCCCATGGCTTGCGTCGGTCGCCACGGCGCGCGGCGTCCGACGCAAGCACGGATGCAGGCGCCAGCACCTCGCCGCATGCGGTGGGTGATGAAGTCCAGGGGATAGGCAGATGTGCCGGATCGAATGCCGGTGAGCGGAGGGGCTGGGCGCGATGGCAGCGACGGAACCGACCCCGCATGTCAGTGCACAATGGCAGAAGAGCACCGCACGCGTGGTATTCGGTGTCATCTGGGGCATCGACGCCGCGCTCAAGTGGACCCCAGGTTTTCGCAAGGAGTACCTGGACATGGTCCAGGGAGCGGCAAAGGGACAGGCGGCCTGGCTGCAGCCGTGGTTTCAGTTCTGGGTGTGGCTCATCTCGCCGCGGGTCGGCTTCTTTGCCTATTCGACGGCTGTGATCGAGACCGTGATCGCGCTGGCGCTGATCTTGGGCTTTGCGCGCAAGAGCACATACTGGCTGACCGCCATTTTCGGCCTGCTCATCTGGTCAACCGCCGAAGGCTTTGGGGGCCCGTATACGGCCGGGTCCACAGATGTGGGCACGGGGATCATCTACACCATGGCGGCAGTCTTCCTCCTTGCGATCAACGCGACCGCCGGCACCAGCCGCTATAGTGTCGACGCCTGGATCGAGCGGCGCATCCCTTGGTGGCCTATCGTCGCGGAGGTCCAGGGCTCGCGCCGGGCACCGGGCTGACGCCACCGTTAAACCGGAACGGCGTGGGGTGTAACGGTCGTTCCGCCCGTCGTGACACGCTTTTTCGGTCAGAACGGTCGCCTGTTCCACGCCGTGCGTTCATGCTTCAGCGCTGGGCTGGCGCTGCAAACATCGTTTCCCCCCCGACCGCGAACCCTTGGAGGACAAGGGGCATTTGCAACAGGGCCTCGCAAAAGCGGACTTGTGGGGTATCGATGTAACCGGAGCAAGGCTGATTGGCTGCTCTTCTGGACCTGAGCGAGCACA
>JAJZMB010000011.1 GCA_021803205.1 Bacillota bacterium
GAAGGCACGGGTGAAGTTCACCCCGGCGGCCGCCAGTGCGTCCAGGTGTGGCGTGCGCACGAAGGGATGGCCGTTGCACCCGAGGCAATCGAACCTGTGCTGGTCAGACATGATCAGCAGAATGTTCGGAGCAACCAAAACCGGACCCACCTCCCGCTCGTTCCGCCGATCTCCGGCATCGCCGCGCTCATATTCCGGGCACGGCAGTGGCAATGGCAGGCCCATTTGCCGGAAACAACGCGCGGGCCTGCCGTGCCACGGCCACCCGTTGCGCGGCCGTGGGTCCGGCGGGCCGATGGGCCGCAAGCACCTCCAGCGTGTTGATCCGATCTGCTATATCTTTGAAGCCCAACTGGACGTCCAGCTTCTGCGACCAGATCTGCCCCCAGGTCGGAGAAAGGAGGGCGGTCGCCTGGCTGGAGTCGTAACGAAAAGCCGGAAACGCTGGGTAGATCTGATCGTTCAGGGCCGGTTCCGTCCAATATTGAAGTGCCTTACTCTTCAGTAGCGGCGCCACGGAGCGCACGACGGACATCCATTCTTCCAGAAGTCGCGGTTGGTTGGGTGGCGCGAGAGACAGGCGCATGTAGAACCTCTGCCATTCCGAACCGATGGCGGCGAAGTCCAAAAGGTCCCATGCGATCTCCTTATTTGGGGTGAAGGCATTGATGCCGTAAAAGCTTGTGATGCTGACTGTGGCCGGCCTGACCGGCCAGCGGGGATAGGGGATGAAGTCCCACTTTGCGGAACTGCCAAGGTTCTGGACCGCCCAGAGCAGGGAGGGATCGGCGCCCTGGCTGAAGGCCACCTGCCCGGTGGCCAGCCCCGGGACCGGGTAGCCGTCACCGGAAACACACACGTTCTTCCAGAAGAGTTCGAAGACGAAGTTCCCGGCCCGCACGCTGCCGGGTTCGTCCAAGAGGCATTTGGTGCCCGCTTGGTCGGAGAAGCCTCCGCCGAACCCGTCCAGAATACAGACGCCGGGGAACGGGTTCGCGGGATTCCAGGGAATGGAGGCGCCGTACCGGGGTTTGGCGCCGCCGGTCGACGCGATGCGTGTCCAGATGTCGCGCGCGTCCAGATAAGTCCATGCCGGATCGGGATAGGGGATGCCGAGTTCGTCCAACACGTCCTGGCGATAGATGTACGCCTGGGCGGCCGCATCCTCGGGCAGTGCGAGGAGGCCGGCTCCGGTCTGGTATTGGGCCAACTGCTTGCTGGCCCAGAGGGATGTGCGGATGTTGTGCTGTTGAAAATGAGCATCCAGCGGTTCCAGAAAAGGTGCGATCAACGGCCAATCGAAGTTGTTGCTCGCCACCACGGCCGGCGCCGGCTCACCCGCGAGAATCTGGGCGATGACCTGTTGCATGCCGAGCGGAGGTAGGTAGGACGCCTGAATGCCGGGATGCTTGCTGTTAAAGGTGGTGTCGACGAAGTCTTGGATGAGCGATGCCGCTACATTGGTCATTGTCGGAATTCCCAGTGTATAGAGCTGGAAGGGTATCTGCGTAGGCACGTGCCGGCTGACCGGACGTGGACTCGCGCCTTGTGTCGCACATCCGGAGAGCATGTCCTCCGTCAGAAGGGCGGCCGTCACGGCCGCGCCGTGGAGAAGGTGCCGCCGCGTGATCTGCCCCAGCCTCTGCATGCCCGCTCACTCCCGTCGTGCCGTCTCGCGGGACCCAGGAAGGTGCTGCAAAACCCGCTGCTGGCGATGGGCTCATCTCCGGAAACGTTGAGAGACAAGGGGCCTTGGAGCCGGGGTCTCGCGAAAGCGGACTCTTGGCGCACTCACCTAGGACTGCAATCAGGCTTCTGGCGCCCGACCACCGGATGTGGTCGGGCGCCGACTACGGCAACCACAGCGGACGGTGGATGAACCTGCATCCCTGATTGCAGTCCCAGGGACCTGCAAAAGTCGGTTTCGGCGCCGACCCCGATCTCGAAGCCCTTGGGGGACAGGGTCCGGCGCCTGACTCCGCCGCAAAAGACGACTTTTTGCCACGGATGCCTAGCCGGTGGCCCTGCCGGCCGCGAGGACGGTGTGCCCAAGGTGGCCTGAGGTCATGAACTGTGACACGTCCAAACCCATCCTGGCCATCGGCACCGCCCAAGCGATGGCGTCGCTGTAATACTCCCGCCCCCACTTGGGTCCGCCGTCCGTCGCCCGGAGCAGGCAGTGCTCGTCCCAAAGACGACGGTGCGCGACAAGTGCCCCGTGCAGGCGCCGCACCACCTCCAGGCCGAGATCCTGCCGTCCTGCATACATCCAGGTACAGGCGGCCGCCGTCACTTCACCGAGGAAAATGTTGGGGGCGAACTCGGCGCCGCCCGAAACGTCCGGCGTACCATCGGGCAGCATACTGTTGACGGCACCGTGCGCGGTCGCCGCCACGTTGAGGCGCTCGATGGTGGCGATGGCCCGCTCCACGTCCGCCGGCGGGAACAACGGGCCAAGGCCGCCGACGCGTGTGCACCATTCACCCATCAGCTGATTGCAGAGCACCGCATCGGAGGAGTTGCCCGTCTCCGGCTCCGTGTACACCCGATAGTAGTTGCCCGTCCACAGCTTGGTTCGATAGGCGCGCATGCCGTCGTCGAGACGCCGTTGGCATTCCGAGGCGAACGCATCGTCGCCAGCCGCGTGCGCCAACGCGGCCCCGGCGACCAGGGCGGCCAGGCCGATCCCGGCCACGTAAGCGCTTGCGCCATGCCACGGCCAGCAGTCGTAGAATTGATTGGCCGGGAAGTACGTTCCGGGCAGGTTGTGGGGATGGTCGTCCACCAGGCCGTCGCCGTCCTTGTCTAGCGAGGCGGCGAAGGCCAACGCCCGGCGAACCGACGGAAGGAACGCGCGGAGAAAGACATCACTCTTGGTGCGGGTATACCAGCGGTGGACCAGGAGCACGTATTCGGTGGAGTTGATGGGATGCTGTCGCCGGTAGATCGGCATGTCGATCGCCGTGGGTTGCCCAAACGCAAAGGGTATCTCGCCGTCGGGCAATTGGTAGTGGCGAAACGCGTCCAGCGTCGTGCGCTCCAGTTCCGGGAAGAAGAAGAGTGCAGGGAAGTGACCGTGTATCCGGCAGACGATCGTCTCGATGATGGGGCAGCCGGTATGGCTCTCGCTGTGAGTGTACAGTCCATCAGGCCCGTACCACGCGTCCGGGTGTTCGTCGGCCAGCCAGAAGGTGTTTTTCGGCAGAGTGTATAGGTTGTTGACCAGCCAGTCCTTGAGCCATCCCGGTTCAGAGGACGCATAGACGGCGGATTGCCAACGGAGCACGCGCGCCAGCAACGCGTCGAAGTTCCGGGCCAAGTACTGTGCCGCCGCAGCCGCCGACGCGAAGCGGGTAGCGTAGCGATGCAGGCGCGGGTGGCCGTCGCTGGTGGTCAGATATGGGTAGCACCAGGAAAGGATGAAGCGAAACTCCATCTGCTGCCCCGGCGCCAGATCCACGGCAAAGGCAACGGCCGCGGGGGCGGCCGGCGCCGGCAGGGCGGTCTGTCCGCCCCGTGCGGCACCGGCCAGGACATGACCGAAGGTGCGGCCGTGCCGTGGGGCGGAGACCTGGACGCCGCCGAGCCCATCGCCTTCCCAAGGCTGTGGCGCGGACGCGTTCTGGATGTCCAGCGGTAATTCAAACACCAGTCGACCGTGCACCCGGTCCGAAGACGGGTTGGACAGGCGGACGTCGAAACCGGCGGCGGGCGTGTTGGATGCTGCGGCGTCGCCCGGAATCAGAGGGCTGAAGGCGCGCACGCTTGCTTGCAGCGGTATGGCCAGCTCGACTTCCAGGTCCGCGACGGGATAGTGGCCAAAGTAGCGGACGCCGAGAGCGGGAACGATGCCGTCGCGCGCAGCCGTGGAAAACGCGTAGGAGACCTGGTCGACTTCCAGACGAAACGGGGAGCCCTCCGGCCGCCGCGGCTTTAAGAACTCGTTGGCGAAGGTACACTGGCCCCAGGAGCCATCGATGTCGACAGCGATGTAGCCGGTGCCCAAGCCGCCCAGCGGAACACCGGGTCCGGTATCGCGCGGTCCGAAGAGCACACCGGCGGCCGGGGTGCTCAGACCGGGCACGTCCAGGGCATCGCTGACGCCCTTTCCCTGCGCATCCGGGGGAAGGAGCCGAGCACTCACGGTAACGTCCCACCTTTGCTCCGTCTCTGGCCGGACCCGTTCCGGGGTCGGCGCCCCCACCGTCGCGAACGATCCGCGGCTGTGGGCGTGCCCGGAAATCTTCCGTGATTTCAGACATGGCCAACCGTATGATGGTACTACCAGTTATCAGCTATTTTTGTCAACCGGACTTACCATTGAATGTGACGAGTCGCCGAGACTGGCGGTGGGCATGCGCCATGGGCGGACCAGACAGACCCGCGGCCGGTGGACGGGACAGAGAGCACTCCGCTGGCGCGCTCCGGCGCCGCAGGGAGACCCGCGGGGTTCGAAGCGCCGGGGTGTGTCCCCGATGCCCTGTGCCGGTCCGGTGCGCCGGCAACGAGCGAGAGGCTCGGGCCTCAAGTGCCATAGACGGTCAGCAGGATGCGCACGTCTTCGAGGTGCTCCAGCATGGCTCGACGCGCGCGCACCGCGTCCCCGGCCCGCACGGCCGCCAAAACCGCGCGGTGAAAGGCCAGTGTGCGCCGCGGACCGCCGGGTGTCCTGATCGTCACCTGCCGACTGCGCAGCATCAGTTCCACCAGCGACTCCAGGATGTGCGTGAAGAAGAGGTTGCCTGTGGATCGGCTCAGCAGCACGTGAAAATCCAGATCGAGTTTAAACATGGCGTCGTAGTGCGTCTCAGGGTTCAGCGCGTCCACAAGGCGCTCGAACGCGTCCAGGTTGTCCGCCAGTGGGGTCAGTGCGTCGGCGTCCGCGCGTTCGGCGGCGAGGCCGGCTATCTCGATCTCGAGTGCACGGCGGACCTCGAGCAGGTCGAAAAGTTCCTTCCGGCGGGGCTCGCCACCAGCCAGCAGCCCTTGCAGCAGCGACGCGCGCCCATGGCTGCTGGCGTAAGCGCCGCTGCCGCGGCGGACCTCAATCAGACCAGTGGATTCCAGCATGCGCAGGGCCTCGCGGACGACCGGCCGTCCCACGCCGAGGTCGTTGGCCAGCGTCCGCTCCGAGGGTAGGCGGTCACCGCTCCGCAACCGACCATCCCGCAGGAGGTTGCGAATATGCCTGACCACTTCATCCAACCGACCGCTCGGGGCGCCCAATTCCCTCCTTCCGCCGGCGGTGGGCCTTGGGACACCGCCGGCGGAAGGGTTCTGTTCCGAAACGTCCGCAGGGAGTCGCGGGCGCGGCGAATCGGACTGCAACGGTGGGCACCTTCCTCAGCGGGGCGCCGCCACGAAAGTCTTCTCCTGAAGAAGACCACGTTGTCCGTGTCCCCAGCACCCCACGCCTGCCGGGCCGGGCGCAGACACCGACTCTAACGACGCGGTCCCGGGTATTGATCCGCATGCCCCACGCCCGCCGGCACCGGCGCACCGCGCCATGGACGGACGCCGCGGAATGGGGCCAGACCACAGTCCTGCAATCGCGTGGAGGATACTAGATTGGTCGGTTCTTGACAATCTGGTCTGTCCACATTCTGGCCCGGGTGGTGACCACGATGCTCTCGAGGGTCCTGATCAGCCTTGTCATCATCGCAGCGGGGAACGGCGCGTTTCTCTGCAACCCCCACCCGGCGGTCCCCATCACACGCGCGCAGAGAGCGGCGGGTCTCCAGGGCCACAGCGATGCGCTCGACCGCCCCCATCACACGCGCGCAGAGAGCGGCGTCCACGCTGCACGGCCGGTGTGGAACCCGGCCCCCCCATCACACGCGCGCAGAGAGCGGCGACGGAGGGAGTGCGGAGGCGGTGACCTTACCTGCCGGCCGCCTCCGTGGGCGAGCGTCGCTGTTCAGCCCAATTGTCGTGTGAACGCAAAGACCACCAATGCCAGCATGCCGACTACGTAGATCCGCAGCATCCACATCAGCGTCCGCGCCCCGCGGCTGAGGCGCGCCGGCCCGTATACACGCCGGGCCCGTTCTTCGAGTTCCTCCAGTTCATCGACGCTGTGCAGCGGCAATGGACCCACCTTCCTTTCGGACCGGCGTCAGCCTCCGAGGGCGTGCGGGAACACTGTGGCGATCCCGTAGAGCGTCGACAGGATGAGGATCATGGCCACGATGCCGCCGGTGAACAGATTGGCTCCCAGGCGGTTGCGGTGCTCGCCCATGATCTCGGGGTCGTTGGCCAATAGGAGAAGGAACACCAGGGCCGGCGGCATCAGCAGCGTGGCAACGACCTGCACGGTCAGGGTGATGAGTTGCAGCGGCGCGCCGGGGAGGAGCACGACGGCAGCCGCCGCGGCGATGCTGCCCGCGTAGATACCGTAAAACAGCGGGGCCTGACGCACCGAAGCGTTCAGGCTGTGGCGATGGCCGGAGACCTCTCCCACGGCCCAGGCCGAGGAGAGTGAGATCGTGATGGCCGCGACCAGGCCGGCCTCGAACAGTCCCACACCGAAGAGTCGCTCGGCCACCGGGCCGAGATACGGCGCCAACGTTTGGGCCCACTGAGCCTGGCTGAGGTTGCCGATGTCGATGTGCCGCGGGAAGAGCACCGTCCCCGTCAGCAGTACGATGGCCACGGCGACCGCCCCCATCACCAGGCTCCCAAGGAGTGTATCCTGCTGGCCCTGCCGGATGTCCCGCGGGGTGAGTCCCTTGTCCACCACGGCGCCCTGCTGGTAGAAGAGCATCCAGGGAGCGATGGTCGTACCCACGTTGGCGATGATCAGGAACAGCACCGCGTGCGTGAAGCCGCCGGGCAGACTCCAGTGCCCGAGGGCGGACAGGACCTCTCCGGGATCCGGGTGCGCCAGGATCGCGAGCGGCACGAAGACCAGGTTCACGGCGGCGAAGACCAACGTGATGCGTTCGGCGGTCAGGTAGCGCTGGACCGAGACCAGCGCCGCAACCAGGAGGGCGCTGCCGACTACCGCGGGCCGCAGCCCGATCCCGAACACGCTCAGACCCGCGGCCATGCCGATGAATTCCGTCACCAGCGTCAGGCAGTTGCCGAGCACCAGATCGGCCATGGAGAAGATGCCCCAGAAACGGCCGAAGCGGTCGAAGATGAGTTCGGCATGGCCCTTCTGGGAGACCGCCCCGAGCCGCACCGTCATCTCCTGGACCACGTAGGCCACTGGAATCATCAGTAGCAGGAACGGCACGAAGAAGCCGATGCCGTACCGCGCCCCGGTCGTCGCGTAGGTGATGACGCCGCCCGCGTCATTATCGCCGATCATGACCAGGATGCCGGGACCGGCCAGGAGGAGGAAGAGGAGCAGGTTCTGCAACAGAGAGCGGGACCGCGAGCGGACCCTCAGGACGCGTTCTCGGTCGAGCCGGCGCAGGTCGGTGTCCCGGGACGCCTCACGGAGGACAGCCATTTCGCCACCTTCTTTCGGTTGCCGTGTCGACATCGGCCACTGCCGGTTCCGCTCGTACTGCCCCCGCCGCTCATGGCTGTCCCCCCTTTTGGCGAACCGTGCTCTATTCCGCAACAAAAAACCCCCGGCCGCGCGGCCGGGGGCAATCACGACGCCGGACTGCTACGCCCAAACTGCGCAGCTTTACCAGACGCGTGTACTCCTGGCGTGCGCGGCCCGCAGACGGAATGGACGTTTATGCGTACTGTCGGCGCTCATCCGCGCATCACCCCCACATGCAAAAGGGCTCCTCGCCTTGACGAGAAGCCCTCCAGAATGCACGCCGCAACGGCAGCTGCCTCTCTGGTTGAGCTTCAGCAGCACGCAACGTGGGGTACATAACCCAGCCGCTTGGGGAAAAACCTTAATCCGGTTTCTCCTGTCCCGACCGTTGGCGTCTCTCGACGTTTCCGGTCAGCGGCTTCTGTTTGCGTGCACGCCTCGCCTAACGAGGTGCGACTATCGGAACTGCAGTCAAGATATGCCTGCCCGCGGGCGAAGTCAACTAGGCAAATGGGCCAAACGACGGCAATGGCGCCCCTGCAACCCAGTTCGTCCGAGATCGGTGGGCCCCCAAGAACGGCAACTCCTGTCACCGGGAGCCTGCGCCGATCGGCCAAGTCATTGTTGGCTTGATCTCCCGCCACCTGGGGTCAGCGCGCGCCGATCATGACCTGGGGCCTCGTTCGGTCCGGGCGCAGAGGGAGCGGGCATCATGCGTCCGCCACAGTCACAAGCGTGCCGTAGTGGATGAGTTGCCATAGGCGCTTCGCCTGACGGAGCGGAAGCTCGACGCAACCGGCACTTTGCGGGAAGCCATACGCTTGGCGCACAAAGCCGTGCAGCGCGTCGTTGCCCTGGAAGTAGTTGACCCAAGGTACATCAGGATAGAAATAGGGGCGCCCGTCTGGACCGAATCCGCGCATCGACTGGCGGCGCAGGCGGAGGTGGACGGGGAAGGTGCCAAGGTGGGTGTGGGCCGGGGGCTTGGCGGTGTTGACCGGAGACTGCAGTGCGACGCGGCCGTCGCGCCATAGGACGACGGTTTCCGGCAGGACCTCGGACACATGCACATACGTGTAAGCGTGTGGATCCATCTGCTTGCCCTCCCACGCGACGGCGAGATCGCGCCACATGACAGGCGTGGCGTAGGGCAGGATGGGAAGTCCGTGCACCCGGTCGAAGGTGATGACGGCGCCCTGGGTGATGACGTTGTCGGTGCCGGGCGACCATAACCGACGGAGGGCGGTGGGAAGCGTCGGCCAGCGCCAGCTGAAGCGTCCTGCCGGTGGGTGGGTGAGCGCCAGCGCGCACAGGCATGATGCGTAAGACGACGCCGTCGCCGGCCGCCAGGCCAGGGGCAGGTAGCCCAGTTGGGCCAACATCTGTTGCAGGCGCAGTAGCGATCCGAGCGGCGCCACGGTCCAGCGCAGGGCTTGCGGTGGGGACGGGGCTTCCCAGGATAGGGCCTGAGTTCTGACCCAGACCGGGCCGCCGCTGGCCGCGAGTTGCTGAGGAAGCGCGACGCTCCAGATGTCGTCGCGGTCGCGCACCGGTTGGGCGGACGTTAGCGGGCCGTCCGGCCCCGATACGCTGACAGCGGCCGCATCTGACGTGAGGCGGACCAGGAGCGGTATGCGGGGGAGCAGGGTTTCCGTGTGCGCGTCCAGGCGCGGGTCGGGGGGTGCCTGGCGCAGGGCGACAGAATGCGCCCTGCCCCAGGGGAGATCGCCCACCCAGGACGCGTCGCGCATCGTCACCGCAACCGTCACCCGAGAACTGGGCGGCACAGGCCGCTGGGGCCACAGGGCGCCAGACCGCCAGGTCAGTTCGCTGCTCCATCCCGTGGCCCGAGCCGTGGCGCGCAGCAGGCGCGTCGACGCGGGACGCGCGATCAGTTGCGCCAAGGTGGAACCGGAAGCGCGCAGGTTGATCTGTGGCTTTGCATGCGTTAGCAGCAGGCCGATCACGGCCACAGCGGGCAGGAGGATGAGACGCCAGAGCCGGCGTCGATACAGGCGGCGCCGATGTCTGTACCGGCGAGCGATCCTGGTGGGTTCAGCAGGCCCGCTGGGGATTGGCCGCATCCACCCCGCTCCTTCCCCTGCAACCGCGCGTCCGGCGTGATAGCGTCTGCGTCGGGGACCGCGTTCCCAAGAGCCCGGACGGCGTCCGGTTCACGTTCCCCGAGCGGGGCGGGCTGCCGTGTCTGGTGCGCCAGCTCCGTCCCCCACTGCGGCGGCATCGTCGCCGCGGCCCGGCCGCGCGCTAGTTCAGGTGCCCGGCTCCAGCTCGATGGTCGCAACGTCTGCCGGTTTCAGTTGCTCGTTCCCTTGGCCGATGATCCGCCCCACAAGTTCGGCCGCGGGGAGGTCACCCGCCGGATAGAGGACTTGAGTGGCGCCCGTCGAGGCGGGTAGCGGCGCCAGCGTGGCATGGATGCCGGCCACGGTCAGCGCGGAGGCCGCCGTCGATGCACCACCGCCCACAAGCACCCGAACCGTGCTCGGCGCGGGCAGGGGGGGGAGTCCTGTGGAGGGATCGGTGCTTCCGTAGCGCGATAGCGCCGACAGGATCTGGGTGGGGGTCAGGACGTCATAATAGGCCCCGTCGATGAACCCCTCCGCGTTGACTCCGGGCAGAGACGTCGGCGGCAGGACCATGGAATCGGCCAGCGTGCCCACCGTGACATGAACGAACGAAGCGTGAAGCGACGCCAGCGCCAGGGCGGCCATGGTCGCCTGACTCAGGTTGGTGGCGACGGCCTGATGCCACAGGGCGAGGAGCTTCAGCACCTCGCTCGGGCTCAGGTGACTCAGCGCCTGTTGCCGCAGGGCCGAAAGCACGCCATAGGCAGCGGACATGCGCTGGAAGTCGTTGACACGATAGCTGTCGGATGCTTCGTTCTGACGGACCCGAACATAGGCGAGCACCTGGGCGCCATCCAGATGCTGGACTCCGGGATTGAAGATCGCGTGGCTGTGGGTGGGGTCGTAGATGCGCTGCCGCACATCGATCGTCAATCCCCCGACATCATTGATGGCCTGTGCGAATCCGGAAAAATCCGCCACGACGTATCGGGTCACGGGCATACCCACCAGGCGCGACACCTCGCGCATGGCCAACTGCGGTCCGCCCATGAAGAAGGCACCCTTGATCTTGGGCACGGGATCTCGCCAACCGGGCATGGCAACCATGACGTTGCGCGGGATGGATATGAACGCCACCTGGTGTTTGACCGGGTCGATGTGGACGACGAAGAGCAGGTCGGCCTGGCCCGGCGTGAGCGGCGACGATGCGTTGCGGGCGTTGTTTCCGATCAGGAGAACGTTGGTGGGTTGCGGGCCGAGGACGGTGGTGGCGAGCGAGGCGGTGATGCCTTCGCCCGGGCGCCGCTGTGCGGCCACGGCACTGAGTAGGGCCGCAATCCCGAGAACAGCCAGCAGCGCGATGATCCAAGCCACACGGCGGCGATGACCGAGACGTTTACGGCGATCGCGGCGCTGGTGTCCACGGCCGGCCGCTGCAGGATGATCGCGCGGAGCCCGGCTCACGGTTGGGGACCCCCGTCCATTTCCGGTTGCGGTGCCTCCGGGAGCAGATTGGTGGAAGACTTGGGCGGCGCGAGCCGGAAAAACCGAGCACCGCGTCTCGAATTTCCGTGCGCATGTTAGGCCGACAACACCCGCGTGTCAATCGTGGCGTGGCGGAGCCCCATCCATCGGGCAGTGCCGGGCGACGGGGCCAGGCCCCTGCCGATCGACCACGCTTCCCGCCGCAGGCCAGGAGTGGGGGGCGTCGACCCGGGGGCGTGCATTATGGCGATGGCGTCGGATGTGGCGCGGGCATGCCGGGGGTTGTGGCACACGGCACTTGGTGCTCGATGTCCAGGGCCGCGCTCCGGGACGGCGCCGCGGTGGTCGATTGCGGCACTGGGTGCGGACCGGGATCCCATCCGGGGTTGCGGGGCGTCGGATCAACGGCGTTACGATGGCGGACGTTGGCCGCCGTCATCCACCGGTAGGGGCCCCACCGGCGGATGACGGCAGGGCCCGTATAATCCTGCCCGTCCCGCCGTCATTCCACTGCCCGGATGTCGCGCCCGCGGGTCTCCGCCAGGGCATGACTGGAGAGGGCGGCGACGGCCGCGCCGACCAGACCCAGACCAAGCGCGGGGACCACGCTGCCGCCGGCCAAATCGATGGCCAAAAGCGGCAGCAGGCTACCGCCCAAGCCCCGACCGGCATAATACACAAGGTTTTCGGCTGTGGCCCGCAGCCGGGTGGGGTAGAGTTCTCCCAGCCAGACGCCCACCACCCCGATCGCGCCGCACCCGAAGTTGATCGTCAGCAGTGCCCAAAATAACGGCCCCAGCCAGAAGGAGGAGCCAAAGGGGGAACGCCAGGTGAGCAGGTAGGCCCCGTATCCGAGCAGGGCGATGACGGAGAGCGCTTCAGCGGCGGCGCGCCGGCCGCGGCCGTCAGCCACCGCGCCAGCCGTCAGCGAACCGCAAAACAGCGCCGCATACCCGATGAGCAGGGTGGTGGTCACCCCTCCCGAGGGGAGGTGATACACCTGGGAAAGGAGGGTGGGCTCATAGAGCACCAGCGAATAGGTGACGTAAAAGATGCCAGTGGACACCACGCAGGCGATGAGCGTCCGAGACGTGAGGCGACCTTGGAACAGGCTGATGGTGGAACCGGAAACGGCCAACTCCTGGGGCAGCTGGCCCTGGCGGCGCGCCGCCGCGTACTGTAACCAGAGCGGTGACTCCGGCATCAGCAGCAGCACCGCCAGCCAGGTGGCCAGAGTGCACGATCCAACAACGGCGTAGGCTGCGCGCCAGCCCTGCAGGCCACCGGTCGAAAAATGGGCCGTCAGGTAGCCGACGAGTGTCGTGAACACAATCCCCACGACAAACATGTTCTGCACCAGCGCTCCGAGGAGTCCTCGCCCCTTCTGCGCCCAGAGTTCGTTGAAGATGGCGAAGGCGGCCCCGAATTCCCCGCCGATACCGAAGCCCGCAATCACACGCGTAGCGGTGAATGTCGTCAGGTTGTGGGTAAAGGCACCGGCCAGGGTGGCCGCACCGTACAGGAACACCGTCATCAGCATCGTGACCCTGCGCCCTAACCGATCGCCGACGGGACCGAAGAGTAGGCCTCCCGCCAGGGAGGCGAGACCCTGGAGCGTATTGATCGCCACAATCCCGGGGATGCCGACATGGAAGTTATGTGCCAGCTCTGGAAAGAAGTAGGCCAGCAGCGTCAACTCGGCGCCATCGAAGACGGTGGCCAGCAATGTGAAGAGAAGCAGACGTCTGCGCATCCTCGAATCGACGCTTCCCGGCTGCACGGCTGTTTCCTCGTCTTTCATGCCCTGCTCACGCCCATAACGGCCTCCCCGCCGCCATCCCCGGATCCTCGCTCCCAAGCTCCAGCGCGCCACTGCAACGGGCTGCCGTGGGGTGCTCTGTTGACTCAGCGCGCCTGGGGTCGCGCCAGCGGTGGCGATACGGGTCTGGACCGGCCGCGGGCGAGTGGAAGCTGATGGCTACGCGGATGCCCAGGCCCTGTGCCGCCGCCAGCATTGGAAGCGAGTGTGCATACAGGCCGCCGGTCACAGCGGTTCCCGCGTCCCCAGGGTTGCCACAGGCCACCACCGACGGATGCGGCAACCCCAGGGACGCCAAGAGGCCACGGTACCGGCCCGTCCCTGATGCGGTCCAGTGGTCATTCGTACGGACGGGGCAGTCCATCCGGTCCTGAGCAAGAGGTCGGTCCGGCTGGTCGCCTCACCGCACCCTGCGCGTGCCGGCCGGGCCTCTCGTCATTGGCCAGGGCTGCTTGCCGCGCGGCGGTGCACGGCTGTCCGGGATCATGCGCCGATGGGGGAGGCGATTCCCCCCATGCCGGGCGGTGCTCTTGCCGGCGAGCCTCTGTGGCCACCTTGGTGGGTCAGCCTACGGCACCCACCACTCCCCGGCAGGGGCAGGACTCCGCTGCCTCGCGGACGCGTATCTCGTTCACGCTCTGACCAGATAGCCCGTTCGCTTCCAGCCGGGCAGCCGCCGGCCAACGCACCGATGGCTTGCTGCCGGCGTGCACGCAAGACACCGTCCACTTCCATATCCGGAGCGGGGCTGGCGTGCCTGGACGGCGGCGCGCCCACGGCTGCCAGGGCACGTGCCGCCGTGGTCAGGCGAGGGGCCGCAGCAAGGCCATGATCCGGTCGATGCGCTCCGCCGTCTGTTCCAACCCGACGCCCCCCACCTCAGAGGTCAGATACCCGTCGTAGCCGATCGCGACCAGGGCGGACGCGACCTCTGGCCAGTCGACGTCCCCGTCCATCAGTTGGCAGAACCCAGCCGAACCGCCGCCCGCGACGCGGAAGTCCTTGAGGTGTACGCGCCGGACGCGCGGCCCGAGGATGCGCAGCCATTGCTGCGGGTAGCCGAAAGCCATGACGTTGCCCACATCGAAATAGGCCCCGACCAGGGGGTGGTCGACCGCATCGACCAGTTCGACCATCTCCCGCGGGCTGAGCAGGAACTTGTTCCATACGTTCTCGATCGCCAGGCCGACCCCCGTGGCCTCGAGATCGGGCCTCAGACCTCGCAGCGCCGCGACCAGTGCGTCGAAGGCCGCGTCGTAGCGGGCGGACGGGCGCAACTGCCCCGGATGGACCAGGATCGTGTCCGCCCCGATTCGGGAGGCGACGCGCAGGCCTCGGCGCAGGTTTCCGACTCCCTGCGCCCGCACCTCGGGATCGGCGGAAAGGAGCGGAGCCTCGCGCAGGAGCGCCCCGCACATCAGACTCGGGGTTTGCAGGTTGTGAGACCGCACTTGCGCACGCAGGGCGTCGATCTCGGCGTCCTCCATCTCCATGGTCAGAGGCCCGGCGCCAGGCGCCGCAAAGCTCAGTTCCACGCCATCGAAACCGGCGGCTCGCGCGGCCGCGAGCCTGTCGGCCGCGCCGCCCTGTACCCGAATGCACCCGTAGCAGACGCCCTTCTTCAATGCCCGCACACCATCCCTTCACGTCGCACCCGCACATACCCGGAAGGATCGCCTGCCCGCGGGTTGCGCACATCGACCACGGGCGCGCCGCTGCCCGCCCCTGCCTGTGACGACGAAGCCGCCCGCGTCCCCGGCGCCTTCAGGAGCTGCCGAAGGAATAGTTGCGACGCAGGTAGTCGAGCGACGCTTCCAATTCGGCCACCGACCGGCAGTGTTCCACGCACAGACACCCGTCGAAGCCCTGCCGCTCCAGGGCCCGCAGGACGGCGGGGTGGTCCACCTCGCCGGAGCCGACCGGCCGCGGCGCCCACGCTCCGTCCGGACCGGTCCGCACCCCGTCGTTGATGTGCCCGTGGACGATCTCCCGTCCCAGCCGGACAACGACTTCGACGGGGTCATCCCCGGCCACGTAGTAATTCCGCGCGTCAAAGTTCACCTTCAGCCTCGGGTGCGCGACAGCGGTCAGCACTCGCTCCACCTGGGCGGCTGTCCGCACCAGACACCCGGGGCCCGCCTCCAGGGCGAACACGCCACCCTCCTCTTCGGCGATGCGGACGACGGCTCCGACCGCGTACAGCACCGTCTCCCAGGCCGCGGCCTCGGTCAGGCGGGGCGGTTTGGCCTTCACCTCGCCCGTCACAAGGCCGGAGCCCAGGGCGAGGCTCAGCCGGAAGAACGTCCGGAACCGCTGAATGCGTTCCTCCAGGCCCTCGGGGTCGACGAGGTTCGGCCCGGCGGTGGTTGCCGTAATCTCCAGGCCGTGCGCCTTCGCGGTTTCCCGTGCCCGCTTGGCCGAGGCCGGATCGGCACCGCCGCCGAATTCGGCCGGACCCACCTGCACTCCGGCCAAGTTGAGGCGCAAAGCCAGAGCAAGCTTTTCCGCCCAGGGTAGGGACAGACCGCCGGTACAGAACCCGAGTCGCACCGTGGATCTCCTCCCTTGCATGCCGGCAACCGCCGGCGCCACGCCGGTATCGTCGCCATGGCGCGGTTCTCCCTGTGGCGGTGGTGCCGCGGCGGAACGGACGGACTGTTCAGGGGATCCGGCAGGGGATCCGGCGCCGCCCCGCACCGCCTCCAAGTGGGCCATGCGCGCCGCCACATCCGGCATCCGGTTTACGACCGCGCGTGTCTCGCCCGCATCCGTCGAGAGGTCGCACACACGCGCGGCACCCGCCGCGCCGAGGCCCGGGCAGACCTCTCCCGGCCGGTCGCGCGCCAAGTCTTGTCAACCCCAGCGGGTCACGACCCGGTCCTCGTTCCTGTTCCCTGCTCCGCTCGCCAGGCCCCGGATCTTGCGACGCCATTGGCTGGGAATCCCCTGCCATTCGCCCTGGCTGCGGAGAGCCATTTGACCGTTTGTCCGGGGCTGTGGCGCACGTTCGCCGTGGAAGACACCGGGCCGGCCATTGGGCCGGTCGCCGCGGCAGACAACCCGGAGCGTGCTCCTGGCATGCTTGTCGCCAGGCCGGGGCCCTCGGCGTTCAGGAAGGCGACCCGATTCCCCAATCGCGCCTCCGCCGTCCCGGGGCAGCCCAACACGCGCTTTGCCATGAGTGGCCGGGGCATCGGCGGCCCGCAGCGCGCCCGCCGGATACGGTCGGCTCATCTCTCACACCGGCGGTCACCTATGCGGAGCGGACGGCCGCCACGTGCATCCAGGCCAGGCTGCGCGTGCGCTCGGCGGGGGATGCATGCTGGAAGGCGCTGCGCAGGCGCTCTTCAAACGCCGTTTGCACAGCGTCGTGCCACTGTACCGCCACGTCGCGCAGCAGCAGTGGGACCAACCCGACCTGCCGCCACACCGCCAGTGCCGTGTCGGCGTTGGGCAGCACAATCTCCTCCGGTCCCACGGTTGCGTGCCGCTCCACATGGAGACCCGCCTCGGCCAGTGCGGCCAGCAACTCCTCGCCGGTGAGCAGGAAGTGGCGGGGGCCAAGCCCATGCCGGGCCAGTGTCTCCCATACCGGAGACAGGCTGTCCTGCATGAGCGCGGACCATGGCAGGGCCAGAGGGGCCGACACCGCCACCCGCCCACCGGGGCGGAGCACCCGCGCCATCTCCCGCAGGGTGCGCACAGGCTCTGTGAAATGCAGGAACGTCGAGCCCAGAACCAGGTCCGCTGTGTCCGAGGCCAGTGGTAGGTCCTCGGCGCGAGCCCGCAGGAACCGCACCCAGTCGAGCCCCAGAGCGGCGGCACGGCGGCGGGCCTGCTGAAGTTGGATGCCGGAGGGGTCGGTCACGAGCAGTTGGCCGGTGGGTCCCACGCATTCGGCCAACCCACCGTCGAAGGTGATCCTCCCTGCGCCGGCCCCCACCTCCACGACCGCATCCCCGGCGCGGGGGGCCACAAACCGGATAAACCCCTCGGCCTGCGCCACGGAGTGGGCGTAGACTGTGCGGAAGCAGGCGTCGAAATCAGGTCCGAAACGCTGGACGGCACCCAGCACATCCTGGCGGCGGTCGTCGCCGGGTCCGCGCAGGGCCGTCCGACCCTCGCGCGTCAGGATGATCCGCCCGCCATTGCTCCCGGGCAGCAGCACGCCCTTGCGTTCGTATAGCACGTCATCGGCCCGCTGCACAGCCGGGATCAGGCCCCCGGGCCAGAATGCCGCCACGCCGTGACTGAGCCGGGGGACGATGGGCAACCCGGCCGACGCCGCGGAAGAGGCGACGTAGCCGACCGCGCTCTCCGCCCAAGCCTCAGCCGCCGCCTCGTCGGGCTCCGGCAGCACGACGACGAACTCGTCCCCACCATACCGCACGGTCAGGGACTCCGGCGGGGCCACGGCGGAGAGCGCCTGGCCCACTGCGGCCAGCGTCCTGTCCCCCGCCACGTGGCCGTGGAGGTCGTTGACCTCCTTCAGGTCGTCCAGATCGAAAAAGGCGACGCAGCCGGCACAGGCGGCCCACTTGGGTACCTCAAGTGCCCAGAGATGCCGGTTACCCAAACCGGTCACCGGATCGCGCAGCGCCCATGTCGGCAGATCGGACAGGGCCTGAGCGGTGGCTTCGTCGATGATGAACAACGCGCCCAACTGCGGGGCTGTGCTGTCGAGCGCGGTGTAGATGACCGTGGCGGGGCGGACCGGCCCGTTTCCGGCCGTTATCCGGCATGGCAGCCGCGGGCGGGCGCCCGGCGGGGACAGCCGTGCCCACGCATCCCCGCCATCGGAGGGCACGATGCCGAGCGCGCGCATGGCCGGCTTCCCCAGCACTGTGTCGGGGTCCACATTCAGATAGGCGATCGCTCGGCGGTTCATGGCCATGAGCCGTCCGGCCGGATCCACAAGGCAGAGGGGGACGGGAAACCCGTCAAAGAGGGCTGCGCCAACATCGAGGGAGGCCGATTCCTGGGCACTCATGCCGGGCTCATTCGACGTCTCTCGCCGCGGGCCTACGCCGGCAGGATGGACGGGGCTCCCATGCATGCATGCCGCCTCCATATGTTAGGAGGTATTCCGGTGGGCTGCCGCAAGTAATCCTGCGCGGCGCGCCGGACGACCGCCGCCGGCGCAGGCGTCAGCACCGCACCGGGACCCTCTACCATCTCGCCGAGTGCGGTGGCCAGAGCCGCGAGCAGTAGGTGCCTGGGGTGTGTGGCCGGACCGGGGGGTATGGCCCGACGTGCCACATCGGCCAGTACCGCGACCTCACCGGATTCCAGGTAGATGCCGCCGTTGTCGTTTCGCCACATACCCACAGACTAGGACATTTGCGCGACGAAGATTGTCGAACACCGTCCATGGACAGTGTATGGCTGGCGCGAATCTGACGGCTTTCTCCAACTCCCGCGACGCTGGGGGACTATCCAGAAACCACGAATAGGCGTATGGCCGGGCCCCCTTCCGGCGCTCCGGCACATACGTCCAGAACCGCCGCCGCATCCGCGAGCGCGGCGCTGGACCTTCAGTGGTGGTGGCCGAGGTTTGAAGCGGGCACTGCGCGGCGGGGGAGACCTGCGCGCCGCGCCACCCGGGGCAGGTGCCCTGGGACTGCAATCAGGCTCCTGGCTTCCGGCCGCCGGATGTGGTGGGGCGCCGACTACGGCGACCACAGCGGACGGTGGATGAACACGTATCCCTGATTGCGGTATTAGGCCCCTGTGCCAGCTGTCGGTCGGCGTACCGGGTCTGAAGCTCCTGGGGCTGGGGTGCCGTCCTGGTGGCGCGGGGAGGCTGTATCAGCTGCCCGTCGGCGCACCAGGTCTGAAGCCCCCCCGTGCAGCGACTGCGTCTGGAGGGCCAACGTGCTCACTGCCGGTCCGCGAATCAGGCAAACGCCGGCTCACGAGTGATTCTGCACCCGCGCCCCCACAGGAGAGGTCGGTCCCCGTTCGTGGAGGGATTGCCCGTGTCGCGGCTAAAGTAGCCTCCGAGTGTGATCGCGCGGGAACGCGGCCCGAGCGTCGGCGGGCGTTACGGGAGGGACGGGTGGATGTCGGTCGTACCGGCGGAGGCACGCGTCTCACGGCGCTTCGCGCTCAGGTCCGGGGTGGCGGCGGCGGGCGCCGTGCTCGGGGGCGCGGCGCTGTCGGCCTGCGGGGCGAGCAAAGGGGCCCCGACCGCCACCAGGGCGGCCGCCGCCGTGTACACGCTTCTCTGGCGGCCATGGTACAATTTCTCAGGCGCGACGAGCGCGACCGGACATGAGCTGCTCATGCAGGGCATCCAACCGTGGTTGGACAAGCACAGGGGCGTCCAGGTCAATATCACCTACATGGGATATCACCAGGCGACGGCGGCCGCGATACTGGCCGGCGCCGGGCCGGACGTCTTCGCGGACTGGGTGCTGCCGTTGTACCTTGCGCAGCATCTCCTCCTGGATCTGACCAAGTACGTCCAGGAGGACAACGTGGATCTCGGCATCTTCCCGGCGCTGGACATGGACGTGTTCCGGCAGGGCGGCGGGCTGTGGGCGCTGCCATCCTACCTCCACCTCCAGGCGCCCGCGGTCAATCTGGGCCTGCTCGATCAGTTGGCGCTCCAGTACCCTGATCCGAGCTGGACCTATGCGCAGTGGGGCGCCCTGATGGCGCAACTGACCAACAAGTCCTCGGATCCGAAGAAGCAGCGGCGCGGCGGATGGTTCAACTGGGGCGGCTATGACTACTGGGGGGGAGCGCCAGCCCGTTACTACCTCAAGGGTTTCGGGGGTGAGTACGTCGATCCGGGCAACCCGGCCAAGAGCTATCTGAGCAGTTCAGGCACGGAGCAGTGCCTGAGCTGGATCGCCGGCCTGATCGCCGACGGGGTGGCCGGCACCGGTCCGCTGGACTTCGTGACCGGTCAGCAGGCCATCACCTGGATGAACACCGCTGGCGGTCTCATCCCCATCGCCCAGAACGGCGGCGCGCTCAAGTGGCAGCTGTATGACGAGATGGCGTTCCCCCGGGGCCGTGTCGCCTATGCGGCCAGCGACTTCTACGCGGTCAGCGCGGCCACAAAGAACCCGGACATCGCCTGGTCGTTCATGAAGTACCTGACCGTGGAGTCGGACTGGCAGAAGTGGATGGTCCACCTGGCCCTGAACGGTCCCAACCAAAAGCAGCTCTACCCCTTCTGGGAGGAGACGGTGAAGCAGGTGGCGACGCGGCTGGCCGACATCGACCTCAACGTCTTCACCCGGCAGATGGTGGAGAACCAGCCGTACTTCGGGCTGCTCTACAAATATCAGGACCAGGCGTCGGGCCAAACCATCAAAGCCGATCTGGCGCCGGTGTGGAACAATCCGCAGGGCGTGGTGGCGGCCTGCAGGCAGGCCACCGCGCAGATCGACGCCCTGCAGGCGCAGGGCGCGACGCTGAACGAAACACAGCGCACGATTGTGAAAGTCTTCCCGGCCGTGCACGACCGGGCCATCGCCTCGGTGATGCCCGGTCTGTAGCGGATGTGCGGCGTGCCCGCCGCCCGTGCCGCGTCGTACGGGATCCCGGGTGAGCGTGGAGGGGTCCAAGTCTGCGTCCCCCCTCCGAACAGCTTTCAACCCGCAACGGGCATTCCCGGACGGACGGCGGCGCGGCGCAGGCGGTCGTTGACGCCGGGGGAAGGCCGGGCGCGCCGCGCCGCGGCTGGTTTTCTTCCCCACAGCGGTCTGGAAAGGGCAGATCGCTCGTCCGCCGAACATCCTTCGGCCGGATTCCCCTGCTCAATCGCCCGCGCGACCCACGACGCGTCATACGGGAGTGAGGATGACCATGGATGCGGCCGTAGGACCAAAGCCACCCCTCTGCCTGGGGCGCCGCCGCTGGCTCGGCATCGCTGCCGCCGGCGCAGTCGCCGCCGTCGCCGGTTGCGGTCCCCTCGGGGCGGCACGCCCGAAGACCGCCGCGACCAAGATCGTCCTCGACGCCATTTTGGATATTCCGGCGTCGGACAACCTCGGCTCCCTCAGCGAGCGCAACCGGCTGTACGCCCAAGTGCTCGCGGACTTCGAATCCGCGCACCGGGGCATCACCGTGCGGGTGCTGCCCTACACCAGCACTGCCATCATCGCCGCGTCCATCATCGGCGGCACTGGTCCGGACGTGTTCGCCGACGCCGCGCCCTCTTACGCCGAGTATGTCGGGCAGAACCTGCTGCTGCGGCTCGACGACTATTTCACGCGCGATAACATCAATCCGGCCATCTGGTCCTCAAGCGTGATGGACGCGCTGAAAACCGGGAACGGGACGTACGCGGTCAGCCGCGGCCTGGACGCCTATCTTTTCGCGCTGAACCTCACGCTGCTCGACACGCTGGGCGTCGCCTACCCCTCGACGGATTGGACCCACACAGAGTTCGCGGCTCTGGCCAAGGCCATCGTCAGCACTTCCAACGGCAAGCACCGCTATGGCGTCTCCTTTCAGGGCGGACCGGCAGGCTTCTTGGAGACCGCCGCCCAAGTCGTTGCTGGCTTCGGCGGTGCCGTGACCAACGGGACGCGCACGGCTCAGACCCTGAGTTCCCCGGCCAGCCTTGCCGGCATGGAATGGCTCCTCCAGGATCTCCTGCTGCCGGCGGTAGGAGTCGAAACCCAAGGCTCGGCCAACCTCTACGGGCAGACGGTCGGCATCCAGGAGATCCAGCAGGTCCAGTTGCTCAGCGACTACCAGCAGTGGCAGAACACCTTCAACTGGGTCCTCTACCCACCGCCGGTGTATCCCCGCGGGCGCTTCGGGGGAGCGGCGGCGAACTATTGGGCCATCTCCGGCACGACCAAGCATCCTGAGGAGTCGTGGTCGCTTCTGCGCTGGATGTCCACGCAGGACGCCTATCAGAGGTTTCTCATGAAGACGTTCCTGTTTCCCCCGCCGCTCAATGCGCTCCTGCCGGAGTGGGAGGCCACGGCGGAAGCGGTCGCCCCGGGGTTGAAAAACCGCGGGCTGCGGTGGTTTACCCAGAGCGGCGACAATGGCTGGGGTCAGGCAGAACCGTGGTTTTTATACGCCAATGCGCAGGCGCTGACGGTAGACAGCGGTTTATGGCAGAAGATCCTGAAGGGCGCGCTGAGTGCGCAGGCGGGCTTGGCCCAGGCGGATCAGCAGGTCAATGCGGCCATTCAGGCCTCCGTGGGAGAAATGCCGTCGCTGGCGAGCGAGGTGGCCGCATACCAAAAGCACTCCGCGCGCCTGAAGCAAATGTTTGCAGCAGCCAGCGGTCCGACGACCCCGGGGAGCGCCGGCGCGTAGTTGGCTGCGCACCGCCCGCCGGCGCGCCGGCCATACGCCTCCCCAGTGCGGGTGACGTAGGCGTCTGGCACACGGGGGATGCTTGTGCGGCATCTGGAGGATTCATGCCACCGCAGGCATGCGCACCGCGAGCGGCGCCAGCGTGGCTGGGCGTCCGCGCGGATGCGGGGCCCGGGATGGCCCGCGCCGCTCCCAGGTCGGCCGACGACCCGCGACGCCGCAGCGGATGGCAGCCAGAGGTCGTCGGCGTGGCGAAATGCGTCAGCGGGGACCGGCCGCTGCTCCGGGAGACGCGCCGTGCGGAGCCCCGCAGGACGAAATCTCGTGAACAGGGGAGCGGCCGGTGGTCGGCGAGAGTCTCGCCGCCGCAGAGCGTATCGGTAATGCGGCCGGCATCTGGCGCCTCCTACTCGTCAGCGGAGCGGTCCGGCACCGGCAGGTGGCGTCGGCGCGCCGCTGACGGGACGGTCTCGCGGCGCACGTACCGGCCGGGCTCCGGCGGGGCGGGCAGGAAGTCCCAGGGATGAGCCCGCCCCGAGGCCAGAGCACTGGCCAGGGCGCGCCGGATGGCCTGGCTCTGACGCACGGCGGAGTTCACGGCGTCGGGGTCGAACCCCCGCACCAGGGCAGCCCGCAGTTCCGCTTCGACAGCGGCGACCTCCGGGAGACCGGCCAGGTCGTGCTGTTCCAGGGGATCCGCTTCCAGGTCGAAGAGCTGCCCCGGCTCATCCCGGACGAACACCGCCTTATACCGTCCCCGCCGCAGCATGCGGCAGGGCTGGATCACGCCCTCTCCCAGGTATTCGGCGCACGCCTCATCCCTCCAGTTTCGCACCTGGCCGGCGGCGAGCGGCAGAAGGCTTGCGCCGTGGAATTGAGCCGCGACGGGGTCGCGGCCGGATCCGCCGATCCCGGCGATGGCGCAGAGGGTGGGTGCCAGGTCGAGGAGAGAACAGACCTGGGGCACGCGCCCGGCCCTGACCCGTTCCGGCCAGCGTAGCAGCAGCGGGACGCGGGCGGCGTCCTCGTAGAAGACGCGCTTGTACCACATCCCGTGCTCACCCAGCATTTCACCGTGGTCCGAGGTGAACAGCACGGCGGTCCGCTCCGCCAGGCCCGCCTGCCGCAGCGCCCGGAGGATCTGCCCGACCTTGGCGTCGAGGTAGCTGACCATGCCGTAGTAAGCGTGGCGTGTCCGGGTCACCACCTCCGGCGTGGGCGGGAAAAGGTCCAGTTCGTGATGCACTCCGACCCAGCGGGCATAGGGATGCATGGCTTCCAGTGCCAGGGCCCGCGTCCTGGGCGGGGGGATGTCGCCGTCCCGGTAGAGGTTCCAATACTCAGGGGTGATGATGAACGGGTCGTGGGGATGGGTGAAGGAGGCACACAAAAACAGTGGCCGCTCCGGCTGCCGAGCGTGGTCGTAGATGCAGCGGACGGCCTGGAAGGCTACCTCCTCGTCGTAGTCGATCTGCAGGCTCCCTGCGCACAGGCCCGCCGCGTCCAGGTCGCGCACGCTCGCCCCGGGGTTGTGGACGCACCCGTCGTTCCAGTCGGGCGTCCAGTCGAATCCGGAGGGATAGATATCGGTGGTGAGGCGCTCCTCGAAGCCGTGGAGCTGGTCGGGACCCACGAAGTGCATCTTTCCGGAGAGCACAGTGCGGTAACCGTGCCTGCGCAGAGCGTGGCAGAAGGTGGGAGCAGCGGCGGGCAGTTCGGCCCCGTTGTCGTAGACGCCGATCTCCGAAGGCAGGCGGCCCGTCATCATGGACGCGCGCGAGGCGGCACAGATGGGGCTGTTGCAGTACGCGTGCTCAAAGACGCAGCCGGCCTCGGCCAGGGTGTCGAGGTGCGGTGTGCGCGCCACCGGATTTCCATAGCAGGGCAGGACCGAGGCTGCGAGTTGGTCGGCCATGATCAGCACGATATTGACGGCTGGATGCCGCGAGGTGGTGCGGCGCCGGGTAGGGGCGGCCGAATCGATCAGAGGTTCTGATGACCGGCGCCGGGGGCCCGGAGTCGGTGCCCCAACGGGACGGGAGGGGATCTGTGCAGTGCCGCCACCGGACGGGTCCGGCACCGAGCCGGCGGCGGAGTGGATCTCGTTGGCCGGGGCGATGGATGCGGTTTTCTCGGCTGGCGTGGCGATCATCCTCCGAATGGGACGCGGTTGTGCCGGGTGCGGGCCGCTGGCGCAACTGGGGTACACCGCACTAGGCCCGGCGGTTCCTGGCGCGCCGCCGCCCGGAGGTGCGCCCTCCAACGTGGCCGCGCCTCGACCCTTGAACTCCCGAGATTCATACGCGCGGAACGTCCGCCCGCCGGTCTCCTCTGATCAGCCGTCCACGCGCCGCGTCAGGTCGGTGCGCGCACGGCCGTATGCCTCGGATCGTCAGGCCGAGGGCCCCGGCATCTGGCCTCCCGGTCGCTCCGAGTGCCTTGCGCCCTGGTCTCCGACTTGTTCCAAAGCCTGAAGCAGTGGGGGACAATGTACACTGGGGCAGTGGCCGCGCAAAGAGGCGGGGCGGCGTCGGTGTTGACGAACAGATTGGCCCGCCGGTGATTGCGGGTGCGGCGCAAAATCTCGGCGGACGTCCGCCAGCGCGCATCCGAACGCCGGGGCCAGGTGGATCCTGCGGCCACAGCCCTTGCCCCGCAAGCGATGGGGCCTCCGCCGTTCCGCGCGGGTGCGACATCGCCCGACACCCCCTCTGTCCGGTCTTGCCGCCTGGGGCCTGCCACCGCAATGACGCCATTGGGCGCAGAGGCCGGCTCTCGCCTCGGCCATCCAATCCGGCCACCGCAGTCAGGTTTGCAGTCCACGTCTATCGGCGGCAGTGTGCCGCGGAAGGCGGATGCCCCTGCAGTTGGTAGCTGGACGCGCAGCTCCAGGTGGCCGCTGCAAAAAGTCCGCTTTTGCGAGGCCACTGCTCCGATATCCCTTGTCCCCCAATGGTCCACGATTCTCGGCCGGTGCAGAAACCGACTTTTGCAAAGCCGTCCTAGTACTGTCCTCCACACTGGTAGCAATTGGCGACGGCGACGGTCCGGAACATCAGCGCAGCGGTCGGAAGGGCGGCCCCAAACGGCGTGAACGGACGCGCAGGCCCGGTTCGCCGCTTCATGAGTCCCCACCCCGGCCCAGGCCTTGCCAGTGCGGAGGGCAGCACTAGACACCGGTGCTAATCGACCGCGGCAGAGGACATCTCGTACTGGCCCTGCACCCCCTTGATTTGCCTGACGACCCCCCGCAGGAACTGGGGCCCGACCGAGCCCAGCAAGCGGGCCGCGGCCTCGGGATGCGCGTCAACGACGTTGTGCTGCTCGCCGGGGTCGGCGGTCAGATCATAGAGTTCATCCGGTTGTCCCTGCGGCCGACGGATGTAAGACCACCGCCTGTCCCGCAGGCAGCGGTCCACGGCGGCGAAGTATCCGGAAACGGTCATGGCCCGGTGCTCGGACGCCTGCATGTCCACAACGCCGCGGAAGCTCCGTCCGGTCATGGTCTGCGCATACTGCGGCAGTCCCAGGAGGTCGAGGAGCGTGGGCAGCACGTCGGGATACTGGACGAGGGCGTCGCTGCTGCGGCCGTTCCCCGGACCGTTCGGCACGTGGAGCATGAACGGTACCTTGAGCAGTTCCGAATACATGCGATCGGCACCCTTGAGGAACTTGCCGTGGTCGGCCAGCGGGTGCCCGTGGTCCGCCAGGACCAAGACGACGCTGTCTTCCATGTAGTCCAAGTCGCGCAGGGCCTGGAACACCGGTCCCAGCGCGGCGTCCACCGCCGCGACCTCGCCCGCGTACAGACCGCGGATCTGCGCGATCTGCTCGGGCGTGGCCCAGTCGGCGGCGAGGCCCCCCATGGGCATGATCAGCCGTGGACCGGTGTAATCCGCCGGGCGGCAGGTGTCGAACGGGTCAGGGGGATCCCAGGGCTCGTGGGGATCGAACGAATCAATCCAGAGAAAAACGCCGCGCCGGCGCTGTTCCCTGTGGGCCCGCAGCCATGCGACGGCCCGCTCCGCCACCTGTGCGGTGAACCAGTCCTCCGGCCGGTCGCGCCCAAAGGCGTCCGTGTTGGCGAGATACTGCGCTATGCGCGCCCGCCACTCCGCCGGGTAGTGGGCGTTGACATACTGCTGCACCTCCCGCCGCGTCCCGGAGGAGACCCATGGGTCGTACTCGTTGCCGCGAATCCACTCGTAACTGTGGAAGCCGCGATGGAAGTTCATCCCGGGGGCTCGGTAGTGGTAGGTGTCGCTGATCAGACCGCAGGTGTACCCTTGCCGTCCGAGGATCTGCGCGATCGTGAGATCGGAGGGCTGCAGCGGCTGCCAGGGACGTTCGTGGAGGCCGAAACATCCCGTCATCAGTTCATGGCGGATGGGGATGGTCGGCATGTTCGCCGGGTAGGCGTTGTGCAGGCACAGCGCACCGCGGGCGAAGCGGTCCAGGTGTTCCGTCCGCGGCGGCCGCACGCCCGGGAAGATGGTCGCCGGACCCCCGGCGTCCCGGTAGTGGCCCACATGGTCCTGGCGCAGGCTGTCGATGCAGATGACGATCAGGTTCACGTCCGACGCCCGGTCCGGAGCAGGGGGTGTCCACCGGTGCCGCGGTGTGCCCCCCGTCGGCCCGACCAGGCCTTCGCCCCTTTCTGGATGGGCCATCGGCGGCCCCGGTCTTGGGAGTGTCTCGGTCCCACCGTTTCAGATTCAAGTGTTGCAGTGCGGGAACCCGTTGGTGCGCCTTCGCCACCGGTGAGTGCAAGGCGACAACCGGATTCGTCCTCCGTTCGGAGCACACCGTGGCGACCTCGCCGGACCGCGGCGCCCGAGTCGCTCCTTCTCCGCCCCAGCGGTGTCCGGGAAGTTCCGCAGGCAACCACGGGTGCCCGCGTCCATTCGGACATGCGCGCCCACATACCCTCGGCCCCCAGTTCGGGCCAGCCCACACCCCTGTCGCGGCCCCGGTCCAGCCGGCAGGCCGGAGACGCCGCGCGGCCTGCCGGGATATCACAACCCCGGACCTCGGGCCATTCGCGTGGCCGCGGGCCGTCCATGTGGCAATTTGTACGAAACGCGCCGGCCGAATGGTCTGCAGCAAACGCGAGGTATGGAGCGGTGCCGGCGGGTAGCCACCTTCCCGGAGTGTGCCTCAGCCGCCGAACGCCGCCCCCGCGGCCGGCCCGGCCACGGGCCGCGCGGGCAGCAGGTCGGCCAGCCGATCGCCGTTCGCCTGCATGGAGCGAAGGTTCAAGTAGATCCCGAAGATACCGCCGAAGTTGTCCACAACACCAGCATAGGTCTGCATCGCCAGCAGCGTGCCCAGTGCCAGGTGACCGGCCAGCACCGCCATGCCCCCCAGCCACCAGAAGAGCGCGCGCACCGCGAGTGCCTTCCAGGAGAAGACGGTGAGGTAGTAGGACCGCAGCAGCGTGTCCGTCAGACCGAGGCGGGCGAGGGTCGCGTTGTCTGCGGCGAAGCGTTCCACCTCCTGCGGATCGGCGCCGCACCCGGCGGCGGCGTCCTCGACGATCCGTTCGAGAGTGTGGTAAGTGTCGCCCACGGTCTCATAGATCCGGCGCGTCAGGGCATAGGCCATGCGCCCGAACCAGCGTGTCAACGGCACGTACGGTATCATCAGGGCCAGCACGATCCAGCCCAGGTGCCAGTCCAGCGCGAGCATCACGCCGATCTTGGGCAGCACCGGCCACAGTTGGAAGGTGGCGTCGGCGATGGTCGCGGTGGAGACGTAGAGGGCGTTGACGTCGTTCAGGAGGCGGGTCGCCGTCTCGGTGCCGCGCACCGCCGCCGATTGCCGCCAGTGGCGAAAGGCCGCCAGACGCAGGTCGCGCAGCGCGCGGTTGGACATGATCTCGTGGCAGGCCGTGGTCAGGTTCGCGAGCTGATGGACCACCGGTACGGCCAGCATACCGAGGACGCCGATCAGCAGCAGCCGGGTCGAGTGCTGCGGCAGGGCCCTGTCGACGATCATGCGCAGGAACAGGGGGCCGGCCGTAGCCACGATCGCCCCGGTGATCGTCACGCTGAAGATCTGCCAGGCCCAATAGGGCCAGTACGGCAGAAAGAAGCTGAGCACCACCCGGAAGAAGGGCCGGCCGCCCTCGCCGGCCGCCGCGTGCCCACTCCAGTCCAGGGAGCGGGAGACCTCGGGGTGCGACGGCCGGTCGCGCCGCAGCCACCACATCCAGCGAGGGCGCGCCGGGGGCGCGCCCTCGCCCATGGCCAGGGCATGGCCGAGGCGGTCGAACAGGGCTCCCATGCTGCCTAAAGAGATGAAGGTTGTCGCCACGGTGTTGACGGGCGTGTCCAACCGGGCGACGTAGGCCACCAGCGCCAGCACCGTCCCGATCTGCAGGGCGTGGCCCATCACCTGCTGGCCGCCCAACCACCAGATCAGGGCGACGCCGATCCCCGGGATCAACCCCCAGACGTTGCCGTAGTCGCGTGACAGGGTGCGCACCGCGGTGCCGATGTCCGCCAGGCGGCGGTTGGCCACGGCGAAGTGGCCGCCTCCGGCGCCCTCCCCCTCCTCGAAGTCCGGACCGGCCGCGCGGTGGAGTACGCCGTTCAGTTCACCGATGACCTCATACTGGCGCCGCGTCAACCAATACATCCAGCGAGCGGCCAGGCGTGTGAGCAGCAGGAAGGGCAGGGCGAGGGCGATGAGCATCGCCCCGTAACCGGGTGCCAGCAGCATCAGGGCGACGACAGTGGCAATCACGTGGCTGGCGGCCTGCACCACGGACACCGCGGTGTTGAACAGGCCGATGATGCCGGCGAACACGGTCGACTGGCCGCCCACGATGCCGACGTCGTTGATGGCCCGGGTGATCAGGGTATCGCCGCCGACCTCCGTTATCTGCTGCGGCCGGGCCCCGGCCATCGCGCCGACCACGTTGCGGCGCATGCGCGCAACAATGTCGTTGCTCGCCAGGGCCCCGACGGTGCTGGTCGCCGCCGCCACCAGGCTCTGCGCGGACTCGACCAGTACCAGGCGCACCACGCCGCGCGTCAGCACCGCCGGATGGTGGGCCTTGATGCCGGCGTCCACGATCTGACGAACGATCAGGGCCGGGATGACGCCGAGGGCGCTGGATACAAAGATGAACAGTAGGAGCAGCACAATCAGCGGCCATTGCAACAGGACGTACGGCGCCATCCGGCGCCAGGCATCGGCACGCCTGCCGCGCACCGCGGGCTCCGGGGTCACCGCCCCGAGATCGTTCCAGAACGGAAACTCGCGAACCGCACGCACGATGTCACGCCAGGCGCCCAAGGTCCCCACCCTTCCGCGGCCGCCCGGGGAAGACGGCCGCCTGCGGAATACCGCCGTCAGGCCCGGGCGGGGGGCGCGTGGTCCGGCGCGGCCACTGCCCGGGGCGGGGTTGGCCGCGCCGCTTCCGTGAGGACGGGGCATTGCGGCCGTAGCAACCGCCCGTGGCCGTCGCCTCCCTGAACAACAACCGGAAGGACATCGGCACGCCGAGGATGCGGCGGGCCGCGAAGCGGGTTCCGCAGCCGGGCTCGGGGGAAAGGGGTTCGGCTGGGAGTTGTAACAGCCATGGGGATGACATCCCACACTCGCCGCCCGCTGCCGGGTGTGGGATTCTCACCGATGTGCCGCGCAACCTTCCGGGTGCGGCGTGGCAATCGCACATTCCGCGGAAGGATGCGGGCGAGTGCGGGGGAATTGCCACCGATGCAGCGCGTATCTGTCTCGTCGTCGATGCTATGACATTCGGCGGCATCCCGCCGGTCGGAGGGGGAAGGACCGTGCCACGGACGCGGAACAGGCGGCCGAACCTGTTGTTGATCATGGCGGACCAGCACCGGTACGATTGGCTGGGCGCCGGCGGTGCCGACTGGGTGCGGACGCCCCACATGGATGCGCTGGCCGCGCGCGGTATGCGCTTTACTCAGACGACGTGCAACGCACCGTTGTGTGCCCCTTCCCGCATCAGCCTGGCCAGTGGCCTGCAGCCGCATCGTGTGGGCGCCATGGGCAACAACGCCTTCTACCCCCGCCACGTGCCCACGTACTATCAGCAGTTGCGCGACGCGGGCTATCGTGTCGGCCTGGTCGGCAAGCTCGACCTGCATAAGCCGGATTCGTTCAACGGGCGCCGCGGTAACCTCCCCCTGCTTTACAGCTACGGGTTCACAGATCCCGTGGAGTGCGAGGGCAAGATGCACGCCGGCACCGGCTGGCCCGAACCGCATGGCCCGTACAACCGCTACCTGCAGGAACGGGGGCGCCTACAGGCGTTTTGCGAGGACTACCGCAAGCGTGGCCGTGCCCCGGCCTGGTACGCGGCGGACTCGGTGCTGCCGACCGAAGACTGGGAGGACTGTTACATCGCCCGCCGGGCGGCCGACTTCATCGCCGACCAGGACGGAGAGTCGCCCTGGCACCTGTTTGTCAGCTTCGTCGGCCCCCACGACCCGTGGGACCCCCCGACGGAGTATGCGGACCATTTTCGCGGCCGGCGCGTACCGGATCCCGTCGCGGACCCGCTGGACGGCAAGCCGCGCTGGATCGCGCGCAAAGCCCGAGGCCAGGCGGGCGCCTCCCCGGAAGAAGTGGCCACGGTGCGCCGCCAATACACGGCGGCCCTGGAGTTGATCGACGCCCAGGTCGGGGTGCTGCTCGACACCCTGGCTCGCAGTGGCGCAGCCGACAATACCTACGTCTTCTATACCTCGGACCACGGGGAGATGTTGGGCGATCACGGACTCTATCAGAAGTCCGTCTTCTACGAGCCTGCCGTGCGGGTGCCCCTGTTGGTGGCCGGGCCCGGGATTCCCCGCGGCGAGAGCGGTGCGCTGGTGGAGTTGAGCGATGTGCACCCGACGCTGCTCGAGCTGGCCGGGCTGACTCCGTGCCTGCCGCTGGACGCCCGGTCCCTGTGCCCGGTGCTGCGCGACCCGGCGGCGGAGCACCGCGCGGACACCCTGAGCCAGTTGACAACCGCGCGCTGTCTGCGCACGGCCCGGTACAAGCTGATCGACAACGTCAACGACAGCACGGAACTCTACGACCTGCAGGCGGATCCCACCGAACTGCACAACCTCGCCGAGGAGCGGCCGGACCTTCTCGCCGAGATGCGCCGGGCCCTGGGGCGCCGCCTGCTCTGAGGCGGTGCCGCGGTCCGCGGCAGGGCCGGGAGTGGTGCGTTCCCCGTCCTGCCCGCGGCTTACCGTCAACGGCAGGCTCTGCGGCCCGCGGGGGCACGGCGGCAAGGGCTCGTTCGGCGTCGGCGCTGCGGGAGATGCCGGCGAGGAGGAGGGCGGCGTGGCGGAGCATCGACCTCAACGCGGACTCAGCAGCGGCAGCCGCCTGGGAAGGGGGACGCTGCCGGGGTATCCGCACCGCTGGCACGCGCGAGAGCGCCAAGCGGGGTAAGGTGCCGCAGAAGGTCGCGCGACGGCAGTAGCGGAGTGGGCGGCCGATCAAGGGCGGGCACAGCAACGCAGGCCTCTGACGATGCATCGCTGGCCTGGATGCGGCGGTGGCGTGGCGGCCGTCGTCGCCTGGGCGGTCGCCGGCGGCTTGCCGCCAGAGGCGCGGGACGACTGCCAATGGCCCGCCGACCCCTCTGGTGCGTATAGGGCCGGCTCCTCACCCGCTGGGCGGGAAGGAACCACGGGCATCCGGCGCAAGCCGGATTGGGGCGGCGCGAATGACGGCTGTCGGGGTTTGTCAAGCAAATCGGGCAGCAGTTGACACCACGGCAGCCTGCGCTCGTCGGAGAGCGGTCGTGGTGCGCAGGTCGAGATCCCGGAGATTTAGTCGGCGCGGAGACTTGCCGGGGCACCGGCGCGGCGGGTTGCGGGGCCAGGCTCAGGGTAGCGGGCGGTCGGATGAACGCATATTTCCAAGGGGGCGACGATCATCGGCGGCGAAATCGGGGTCCAGAGCTTCACCTATCGGCAGTTCGATGTGCGGCAGGCCATCCTTGAGACGCGCAAGGCGGGCGCCACGGCCATGGAACTGTGGCCACGCCACCTGCCGGCGGACACGCCGGAAGCGGAGACGGCGGCGGTGCTGGAACACGCGCGCGCCAACGGAGTGCGGATCTGTGGGTACGGTGTAGTCGGGCTCGCCAAGGAGCGCACCGCACCGCATCTCCGCTACGCCAAGCGGCTGGGCTGCGACTACGTATCCATCAATGTGGACCCCGCGGACAGGGAGAGCCAGGCCGAGGCCATCACGCTGGCGCAGGACCTGGGGCTGAAGTTGGGCATCCACAATCACGGTCCGAGCCACCACTACAGTACCGTCGATACGGTTGAGGCGGTGCTGGCGGGGCAGCCCGAACTGTTCGGGGCCTGCGTGGATACCGGGCACTTCCTGCGCGCCGGCGAGGATGCGACCCGCGCCATCGAGCGCCTGGGCAGGCGGGTCCACGCCGTCCATCTCAAAGACTTCACCGATGAGCACACCGAGGTGCTGCCAGGTACGGGCCGTCTGAACATGCCATCAGCCCTGCGGGCGCTGCGGGCGGTCGGGTTCTCTACGGCATACGTCTTGGAATATGAGGCGGACAAGCTTGACCCGACGCCCGCGGTGCAGAAGGCGGTGGCCGCCGTGGCCGCCGCACTGGCCCAGATCGGCTAGTTGGCCGCTGCAAAGTGCGCTTTTGCGAGGCCACTGCTCCGGTGTCCCCTGTCCCGCGAGGGTCCACGATTCGCGGCCAGTGCAGAAAGCGACTTTTGCAGCGCCGTCCCGGAGGCGGTTTCCTGGTTATGGCCGAAAGTGAGCCGTAAGGCCTTGGCGCAGTGGGGATGAATCCTGTTACCCAAAGGTAATGTGGCGGAGGCGCCCTCGGCGTATCCTCCGCCATTGGCTTGGTACAGCGCTGTTGGTCAATCCGTGGCAGGGGGCGAAGAGCCTTCTCCGAAGTCACTGTTGCCCAACATGGCCAGCGGCGGGAGGCGGGGGTCGTGCCCAGCATCGTCAACCGGGCGCATCAGGGGCCATCCCCACTACTACCTCAGCGAAACCGCCTGGAAGGACGGCCGCTCCCGTATCGTCTACCAGCAATAGCTGGGTGAGGCCGCCGATCTCGCCCGGGCTGTCACCCAACGCGGCGGCATCCGGCCACACAGGGCGATCGTCGGGACCGATGGCGCCGTCGCCGCCGTCTACCGCCAGGCGGAGCCTCTCGATGTGGTCGGGGTCATCGATCGTCGCGTACCCAAGCGCCCGCGGGATCCGGCGCTGACAAACAACCGGGACAGCGGCGGTGTGGCATGGGCTGTTCGGTGGTCGCCCTCCGCGGCCGTGCGCCGGTGTTACCTCGGCGAGCGGGGAAGACTCGACCACACCAGGGTCCAGGTGCGCCCGCGGTTGGCCGTCC
>JAJZMB010000042.1 GCA_021803205.1 Bacillota bacterium
GCCACACGCAGGGCCGTGATGCTCACCCGAGCCGCCGCCCGCTCGGCGGCGAGCCGGGCCGCCTCGGCCCGCACCTCCTCGGCAGCCCGCTCGCGCCAGCGCACGGGCGCCGCCCCCAGGTCCACGACCTCGCCAGGCTTCTCGCCCACGTCATGGGTCTGGCCCCACAGGTCCAGCACCCCCGCCACCGCATCTGCCATGTTGCCCGCCGCCCTTCCGTCGTCTCTACAGTGATGATAACACTAACCGGGACGCCGAACGGCCCTTTTGGGGGGCAATCCCGAAAAACTTTTGGCAGCCTCAGTCGGGCCGGAGCCCTTCCCGCAGAAGGAGGTGGAGGGCGTGGTTCTGGGTCGTGTAGAGCCGATGCGCCAAGTTGCGCGCCAGGTCCGCGGTCTCGGCATCGGTGGAAATCGTCGTCCAGGTGATGGCGCCAGCCGGCTCCCAGCGGACGCGCTTTGCGGGCCGATCTTCAAGCGCCGGCAACCCCCGCGCCCGTAAGCGCTCAGCGCCGCGACGTACAAGGTCGTTGGTGGCGGCGCTCAGCGTGGCGTTGCCCCCGCCGGCCGCCTCACGGATAGCCGCCAGGCTAGGCTCGTCTACGCCGAACCGCATCGTCACGCGCTGCCCGGCCGGCGCAAATCGGCGCTGGTACCCCACGTGCGCAGTCGCCTCCTTGTGTTGTTCTGCTGGCATGATAGCACCTAAACCGCGCGAAACCCCACCCGATCTTTCCCCGGTTACCTGGCAGGCCGGAGGTGCGTCACGCAGTCCTGGCATCCCCGGCCCGTCCGCCCAGATGATCGGCATACCGATCTTCCCCGCCCCTCGCTCAGTCCGCCAGCAACTCCCGAATCCGCTGCTGTAGCGCCCAGGCGGCATCGTCGGCTGCCAGCGCCCGCAGCCGCCGCCTCCCGGCCCGCCGCGCGCGAATCTCCTGCGCCTCGCGCGCCCCCAGGACCACGAGCCCTACCGCCGTCGCCAGGACCGTCACCATCGCGCTCATCGTGGATCGCCTCCCTTGACCAAAGTCTACGTCGTGGCCGGCCCCGGCCGTGGGCGCGGCCAGATCTGACCGAGACCGATCTGGTTTTGGCGTGTACGGCGACTTGGGGTTGGGTTTTGGCAGGGGGGGGATGGTCGGGGTGGCCGGACTCGAACCGGCGACCTCCTGCTCCCAAAGCAGGCGCCCTGGCCAACTGGGCGACACCCCGATAAGGCCAGGATACCCATGTCTTGGCAGCAGGGCAAGGATGTCCTGGGCTGCCGGCCTGGGCGGCTCGGGCGGCGGGGCTGGGAGAGGGCCAGAGACGGTTGGTGGTGCTGGAAGACGGGAAGATCGTGTTGGCGCACCTGGTGCCGGGGGTGGAGGCGGTGCCGGTGAGGGAGGAGATGAAGAGTCGGGGTCGCGATGTCCATCTCCTTGCTGAGCGCCAGCCAGTTGTCCACAACCAGGCTGTGGACAACTATTCTTGGCGTACTATGCTTGTCCAAAGACGTGTTCGTAACCTATACTGCCGACATGGTGGAAGGTCGCCCGAGAGGCGTCACCCCGCGCCACACAACCAGATTGAACTCAGGCGTGCGCGAGGCCCGCGAACGGCGAGGCTTGTCGCAAGAGGCTTTGGCGCGAGCGGTATCTGTCTCGCGCAACACCATCGTGGCTATCGAGCGGGGCGAATCGGTCCCCAACGTCCTAATCGCCTTGTCTATCGCCAGCACCCTCGGCTCCAAGGTGGAAGAGTTATTCGGACCTTTGGCCTCCGATGTCGGCGAAGCCGGTGGTTAGAGAGGTTGCGGCTAGTGCGCGGTGTGGGCTCGCAGTATGCCTGCTTGGTGGAGGGAGTGCTCGTGAGCGTCGCCGTTCGTGTCCATGAGGAGGATGTCGCGTTCTCTCAAGAAGCTGAGATTGCCGCGCGGAAAGGGATCCGCATTTACCGCGGCGATGTCAGCCGCCACTATGCCAAGTGGCCGCGCCCAACTGTAATCATCTCGGATGGACCGTATGGGCTGGCCAGTTTCCCAGGTGATCCCCCGACAGTGGACTCCTTGGTGGAGTTCTACGAACCGCACGTCAAGGCGTGGGCTGAATACGCCCTCCCATCTGCGACCCTATGGTTCTGGAATAGCGAACTAGGCTGGGCTACGGTACACCCGCTGCTGGCTAAGCACGGATGGGAGTACCGCGGCTGCCACATCTGGAACAAGGGCCGTGCGCATGTCGCCGGGAACGCCAACACGAAGACGCTTCGGAAGCTGCCCGTGGTTACCGAGGTCTGCGTGCAGTATGTGCGCCAGGTGACGCTCCCGGCACCAGGCGTTCTACAGCCCCTGCCGTTGAAGGAGTGGCTGCGGCACGAATGGGAACGGACCGGTCTGCCGCTTACCCTGACAAACGCGGCATGCGGCGTTGCCAACGCAGCCACCCGAAAATACTTTACGAAGGACCACCTGTGGTACTTCCCACCTGCACAAGCATTCGAACGGCTGGTGGCGTACGCCAATATCCATGGCCGCACTGAAGGTCGGCCTTACTTTGCCGCCGGCCGTTCTCGCCCCCTGAGTGGGGAGGAATGGGAGGCACTACGGGCAAAGTTTTACTGCCCGTTCGGCGTCAACAACGTTTGGACGGAACCTGCACTGCGGAGCGAGGAGCGCATGAAGCACGGTTCCGGATTCTTACACGCGAACCAGAAGCCGCTGGCTCTCATGCGGCGCATCATCGAAGTCTCGTCGAATCCCGAAGACGTAGTGTGGGAGCCGTTCGGCGGCCTTTGCTCCGGTGCTATCGCCGCGCTCAGCCTGAACCGGCACTGCTACAGTGCTGAGATCCTGCCAGAGTTCTTTGCCGCCGCAGTGAGGCGGTTACACCATGCCTGAGAATCTCCAAGCCCCGCCCCCTGCTCCTACCCCGGCTTTCCCACCACCTCCAACTCGGCAGGAGCCTGCTCAGGACTGGGAGCATCGCGAGTTGTGGCAGCGCGTTCGCGAAACGTTGTCAGCTCTGCCCCTGCACTTTTCCTCCGATTTGGTCATGCCCGGCATGCCCGTAACCGACATCCACGCACTCAACACCGCGCTTGGCTCGCAGATCGAACAGGAAGTGGTGCGCGTCCTTAACGGTCTACGGACGCTCTGGGACCGAGACGGCCGCTATGCGGATTACGGCTTCTTCCGGCAAGCGCAAGCCTTCCCAGATGTGCTATTCGCGCGCCGGCGGGCAGACGGTGCGTTGGAAATCGTCTTCGGCATAGAGCTGAAGAGTTGGTACGTCCTGTCCCAAGAGAAAGACCCGAGTCTACGCATGTTGGTCACGCCTGCAGCGTGTCACCCAGCGGATCTCGTTGCCGTGGTGCCCTGGTACTTGTCTGCGGTGGTTTCAGGCACGCCCCGCGTCTTCGCACCGTGGGTAAACTTGGCGCGTTACGTCGCTGAGTACCGCAACCATTATTGGGAGTTCGTTCGGGGCACCAAAGACGACACCGCGAATCGGCAAGTGCGCCTCGCCACTGGTGCCATCACTTATCATCCACCAGCCCGCGACACTTTCAACGACCAAGCGGTACATGACGACGGCGGGAACTTCGGGCGCATCGGCCGCACAGACCTGCTCGATACGTACAAGAGCATCACGTTCGCGGAAGAGATCCTTGGGGCGCCATGTTGGCTATGGGTCGAGTTCTTTAAGTTGGTTGGGAAGGTCTCGGCCCCAGTGGCTACCGCGAGAAGCCTCGCGGCATTGCGCAAGAAGTTGCCAGAGCCGGGTCCCGGTGACACCGAGTTCGCCGAGGCCGTGATTGCCGCCATTAGAGAAGAGTTCGGACTCTAACCGGTGGCGGAGTGTGGCAGCCGCCAGCGGCGGCCGCCACCGGGATCCTCGGCGTCCCACGCGCCGGGGCCCGCGCCGAAAGGACCTCCTTTTGGCCCGGCTCAGGAAGAGCCGCAGACAAGGGCTTCGAGGGCCTCTGTGGGGACATCCCTTTCGGCCCGCCTGTCGGCGAGCATGTAACGGACGGTGACGGTACCTTACTGTGCGAGTGGGTGAGTGGCGGATAAGGTATGGTCTCAGGGTCTGGGGAAGCGAACGCCGGAGTGTCGGGGGCTGGAAGGCGTGAGTTTGCTGTGGGTCTCAACGCTGGCACGATGGTTTTGGGTCGGGTTGAGTCAGCCGGAGTGGACGGGCATTGCCGCCGTTGGCAGTCTTGCCGCAGTCACCGTGGCATTGGTGAGCGTTCGGCAGAGCCAGAGGGCCCTACTGGAATCCAATCGGCAGAACGAGCACCTGCGGAAGGCTCTCGTGAAACCTGTTGTGCGGGTATCTCTCCGCCCACGAGCCTTCGATGCAATAGAAGCCCAGAAGGGGTATGCCCCAAACCCCAGGGCCCCCAAAGTCGATTGTCGCGTGGCATTGACAAATATCGGCTTGGGTCGGGCACTTAATGTTGTGGTGACTGAACCCGAGGGAGATTGCGGGTACTGGGGAGACGGAAGGTTTCTCGTCTCTCCCGATGACTTTCTGGTCTTGGAGTTGCGCCGATCTGGGGTGTCCTTGAGCACAGCGCAAAACCGTATATCACTTGCGGTTGACTACACTGACGTGTTGGGCCACAAGTATCGATACCGTTGCAATATCCAGTGCGACGGGGATGGGACGTGCCGATTTGTTTCAGACGAAACCGACGAGGACGTGGCCAAGTAACCCTACCGTCCGCCTTCCAGCGCCCTCCGGTACTCCCGGTCCCTCAATCTTCCATATCGCTGCGTCGTCTGAACACTGCTATGGCCAAGCAGCCGCTGCACCGCCAGGATGTCCGTGCCTTTGTTCACCAGCCTCGTGGCGCAGGTGTGCCGCAGGTCGTGCACGCGGGCTTCGGTGATACCGGCCGCCTGGCACAGGGCCGCAAACCGCTTCTCGACGGCCCGGACGGTCAACGGGCCGCCACCTCGGCCAGGGAACAGGAAGGCTTCGCCGGGCTTCCCCGCCGCCAGACGGCGGAGCAGCGGCCGACATGCCATGCCAGGCAGCAGCGGAACTTCACGCCACTTGCCACCCTTGCCGAGTACCCGGAGCCCTTCGCTCCCCGGCGTCCACTCCAAGTCCCGCACCCGCAGTCCGGTCAGTTCCCCAGCCCGCAGGCCGGCGTCCAGGGCCAGCGTGAACAGGGTCCGCCAGGTGAGCGACAGCCCCCGGACGGTCGCCGCCAGGCGGGCCTCATCGGCCTCGGGAAGCGCCCGGGGTGGCGGCAGATCCACCCTGGGGTGCGGGATGGTGGCGAGGGGAAACGGACCTGGCCCCAACTCCTGGGCCTCGGCCCACCGCCAGTACGCCTGCAGGCTGCTGTACCGCCGGGCCCGGCTGGCCGGTGCGCCGCCGAGGTACGCGGCCGGATCGCCGCCGCATCGGTCCCAGCGGAGGAGGTCCTGCCGGTAACTCCTGCAGGTCGCCTCACTGCGACCAGCGACCCGGAGCGCGGCGAGGAAACCGTCGATGTCCACGGACATCGCCTCCAGTTCGGGTAATCTTGCCGATCCGCTCCAGTCGTGGGTACCGGGAAGCCGCACGGCCCAAGGGGCGTTGTCGCCTCTTGTTCGGGTAATGACCATTACGCGAAGAACAGGTGTCAGGGCCGCGCGCTATCGCTCAAGATGCCCCCAGCGCGTATAGATAGGTGGAGTTATGCGAAGTGCTCAGCGAAACGGGAGAGTCCCGCCCGGTGAACCGAGCGGGGCCTCAGCCTTTGACGCACATCACCGGGCGCGGCTGAACGTCACGCGCTGAGTGGTGAGCCCCTTGGCCCTTTGCTCCGCCTCACGCTTCTGACCCCGCTCACCGGCCGTGCACGTGCACCAGTCCCACCCCTGCCCGCCGCACTCGTCGCACACGTCGCGGTCGGGGTCCTGGCTGTCGCCTGCGCCGTCGCATGACCGGCACACCACCCGGCCGTCGTAGCACAACGAGCAGTCGTCCACCTGGTCCCCCATATACAGCCGAAGTGCCAGCGCCTGCGCCTCAGTCATTACCGTGTCGCCCCTTTCAATCTTCCGGTACCAGCGTACATCCAACGGCTTGGAGAAGAGGGGTCCGGGCGCGCCAGGCGTTCAGCGGCACGGCGGGAAGAGGTGCACATAGGGTATCGAGACGGGGATGAGCCGGGATTAC
>JAJZMB010000187.1 GCA_021803205.1 Bacillota bacterium
GCACTTTTCTCCGGAGATCCAACAGCTCCAACAGGGGCTGAAACTCCGGGATCTCGTTGGTCTTGTGCGGGATGCACCCCTTCGCGATCACGACGCCCTGCCCGTGCAGTAATGCCGCAAAGACGTGTTCCCGCCTTCCGCCGGTGCGCCGCGCGCCACGGAGCGCCTTGCCGTCCACCGCCACGCCGCCACCCGGCCCGGGCGCACACCGGCTCGCCACCCAGTCGTTCAGCAGCCGGTCCAGGGCCTTGCCGTCCATCCGCTGCCGGGTGCGCCACCCTCTGGCGCAGCATGCGCTGCTAACCGACCCCCCACGCTGCCACCGCCTGCCCCGATCGCCCGTGTGCCCGTATCCGGCTTCGCCATCACTCGCCACCCGCACTCTGGCAGGCTGCTGCGCCGTTCGCACCGGCGCTCCCGCAGGCTCCAGCCTCACCTGCCCGCTCGCACTCCCAAGCCCCGCCGGCCGCCCGCACCCGGAACCTGCCCGCGGTCCACCGTCCTGCCGCAGTACCCGGACCTTACGCGCCCCGAAGCACAAGTTGGTAATGGTCAGTCCTAAGGCCGCCGGTCCCATCCTCCCCTCCGGCGCCGCACAGCCGGTGCAGGCGGGAGGTCCTGCATGCGGCGTCGCCGAAGTGTCAGGGCAACACGGGGCGCATCACTCCACCCGCGCCCGGACGAACGGAGCAGGGCATTGTCGAAGCAGCAACTGACCCAGGCCGAAGTGGACGCGTTGATCAATGCCCTCCGGCAATCGCCTGGTTCCGAAAGCCATGCGCAGGAGGCGGGAGCGGCCGGTCGCGTCTGGGAAGCGGTGGGTACAGAACTTGCGACGGTGCTGACCGATCTCCTCAACGGGGCCTGGCGCCGCGAGAATCCTGTGATTTTGGTGGTGCGGGGCGAGGCGGTGCCGGAAACCCTGGGTCCGGCCACGGCCGTGGTCCGTCTAGGTCCACCCGTCGGGCAGCGCATGTGGTTTTTGTGGAGCGAGGCCGGTCCGGGTGCCTCCAGGGTCTTGGACCACTTCCTCGCGGATATGGCCACGATGCTCCCCTGGGGCTTCACCCATCAGATCCTGGACCCGCAGACCGCGCTGCCCTCAGATGCGCTGCTCCTGCCGTTTCGCGGTGTGACTCCGAACGACAACGTGGCGTTGACGGTCGGCCTCGAGTCGCGGCATGTCGCTGATTTCGCCGAGCACCTGGGACGCGAGCGAGAGGCCAGAGAGGCCGCCGCGGCTGCAGGTCCGGGTCGGGCGGTGGCGGTCGACGACCTCGAGGTGGATGCCTCGGTATATGTGGGCGGCGGGCTCTACCGCCTTGCGGTGCTTTCAGCCCTGCGCCCCGGCGCGATCCTGCCCCTGACCACCGAGGTTGGTGAGCCAGCGGTCATCGCCATTGGCAGTCGCGTGATCGCCAAGGGCGAGATCATGGTCGGCGATGATGGCAATCTTGCCGTACGAGTGACCGAGGTGCTGCTCGGCGAGGAGGGAAGAGCAGCCACGCCTCGGTGGTTGTTCCAGCCCCTCACCGGTACTCGCGGGGTCGACAACACGCGCTTGCGCCCGCCGTCCCCCTGAGAGGCCGCCGCAATGGCGCCGTGCTGCTGGTGATCGACGGCGTGATCGCGGTCCGGCCGGCGGGGGCTGATGATCGGGGAACGGCACAACGGCTCTGCGAGCACAAGCTTGCGGTCAGAGTCAAACTGGCGGGGCCCCGTCGCGCGTTGCGTGCCCGCTCCTCGGCGCCTATGCTGGGATGAGCGAGGGGGGCGGCGGCATGGACGGCGGGGGGGGCGACCCTCGGCCGGAGGGGGGACGATCTCCCGGGGGTGGTCTCGGGTCCCGGGACGGGAACGAGCCCGAGACGGCAACAGCCGAGGGTCCAAGCCCGCGGACAGAGACGTCGGCGTTCGCCCTGGCTATGGGAGTGACGGCTGTCGCCGCCGCCGGCTGGTTGGCGTTCTCTGCCGCGCCCCACTTCTATGGGCGGTATTACCGCCTCACGGAGGGCCTGCTCCTGCTGGCCGCGGTCGCCGCCGCGGTGACTGTGCTGGGGGCGCTGCTGGGGGCCAGGACCCGCAAGCGTCGGTTGGCGGCGTCTGCCGACGCGGACGACGCGGACCGGCCGGTCTGACCCTCTTCACGGAACGCCGGAACGCAGGGGCGCCGGGCAGGAACGGCCATGCCCGTACGGAAACCACGCGCGATCCACGACGGCAGCCGACGGAACGGCGGTGGCGGGACGCCATGGCTTCCGTGGTTACCGCGGTCATGGTGCGGGTGGGTGTGGCGGCCCACCGCGGACGAAGGCGCGTCCGCACTCGTCGGGACGGGGACGCGGGGAGGGGAAGGCCGTGGCCGCCACAGAGATGCGGGCGCACATCGCCGGGGTCCTGCGTCGCGCGGGTGTGGACGCCGCCGTGGCGGCCCTGCCTGCTCCCGCGGGTTACGCCGTCGCCGGACCAGATCCGGTGGCGACGGTCCTGCCGCGAGACGAGGAGGCCGTTTGCGCGATCGTTGGCGAGGCCCGGCGCGACGGCTGGGTCCTGATCGTGCGCGGGGCCGGCAGCCGGGACGGATGGGGTGGCGTGGTGCGGCGGGAACCGGTGGTGGTGCTGGACACCTCGGAGCTCCGGGGTGTGGTTGCGCACGTTCCGGGTGATCTGACCGCGCGCGTCCGACCCGGGACGCCGCTGGCCCTGCTGAACGCCACACTGCGTCCGTTCGGCCAGTTCCTGGCCTGCGATCCGCCGTCAGCCGCGGCAACGACCGTCGGGGGAGTGGTCGCGGCCGACGCCTGGGGTCCCGGGCGCTTGCTGTTCGGGGGCCCGCGCGACTGGACCCTCGGGTTGCGCGTAGTGGACGGTGCGGGCAGGAGCTTCCAAACCGGCGGGCATGTCGTCAAGAACGTCAGCGGCTTGGATATCGGCAAGGCATTGGTCGGTAGCTTCGGTACACTTGGGGTTTTGACCGAGGTCGCCGTGAAGCTGCGGCCGCTTGCCGCCGCGACGGCGTGCTGGTCAGCGGTCTTTCCCGACGCCACCGCGGGCTGGGGGGTGGCCCAGGCGATCCTGTCCGGCGCCTTTCAGGCCGTCGGCGTGGTGCTGCTGCCCGCTCCGGGCGGGGGCGTGACGGTGGCGGCGCGACTGGAAGGCGCGCGTGGCCAGGTCGCCCGCCAATTGGAGCTCCTGCGGGGGATGAGCGCCGGCGCTCGGCCCGCCCTGCCCGCCGAGGAGGCGTGGACGAACGCTCATGACCCGGCGGGCGCGGAGGGAGCCACGCTGCTTGTGCGCTGCGACGTGCCCGAGGGGGCGTTGCCGGAGCTGTTCCGGGCGGCGGGCGAACTGCCGCAGCCGGTGAGGCGCACCGCTTGGGTGGGGCTGGGGGCCCTCTGGTGCGCGTACGGGTCGACCACTTTGGCCGCCGCTCCCGACGCCTGTCTTCAGACCGTCCGCGCCTTGCGCAGCGCCGCCGAGGCGTCAGGGGGAAGGGCCGTGGTCGCCGTCTCCCCGGGGGCCATTCGGCAAAGCGCCGCCCCACTCGGAGACCCGGGGGACCTCCTGCCGTTCTTCCGAGCGATCAAGGGTCGATTCGATCCCGATGGCATCCTGGCACCCGGTCGATGCCTCGGAGACCTCTGACCGGGTGCTGGCCGCTGTGGCGGCAGATCCGGACGCAACGCGGCAGACGTGCCCCCGCCGCCGTGCGACCGGCGGCGGCGATCCCGCCGCGAGGGGAGACGAGATGGATGGGAGTCCCACCCGGCGTGGAAATCGCTGCCAGCGAAGGCGCGGCCACGGCGCACGCCACCCCGGAGAGCCCGCCCGCCGTCGCCGCCGCGCCGGTGCGCGGCGGCCTCAGGCTTCCGGACGAGGCGCAGAGCCAACTGGACGCCTGTGTCCACTGCGGTTTCTGCCTGCCCGCGTGTCCCACCTATCGCGAACTCGGCATGGAGGCCGATTCCCCGCGCGGCCGGATCGACATGGTGGCCGCCGCCGCCTGCGGGGAGCTGGCCCTGAACGATCCGGACCTGTCCCTGCATCTGGACCGGTGCCTCGACTGCCGGGCCTGTGAGAGCGCCTGCCCATCGGGTGTCCAGTACCATCAGCTGTTCGAGGCTGCGATGACGCAGCTTCCCGCTCGCCGACCCTGGGCGCGGGGGGCGGTGCACCCTGAGGGGCCCGCCTTTGCCGCGGCTGCGCGCCTGGTGCGCTCCGGCCTCCGGCACATCCTCCCCCGACCGCGGGTGCTCGCGTTCGCCGTGCGCCTGGCGACGGGCCTGCCGTTTTTGGCGCAGCGGCTGCCACCGGGGCCCGCCGCGCTGATCCCCGTTCTGCCGCGGCCGGCACAGGTCCCGGGCCGTCGCCGTCTGCCGCGGGTGGTGGCGGCCCGCGGCGAGTGCCGAGGGGAGGTGGACCTGTTCCTGGGGTGCCTGCAGGACGCGGTGCTGGGCGGCGACAACGTCGCCGCGGCGTATGCGCTCGCCGCCTGCGGCTATGACGTGCACCTGCGCGGCGGTCAGACCTGCTGCGGCGCGCTGCACGCGCACATCGGGGATCGTGAGGCGGTGCGGCGCCTCGGCGCGGTCAACGTGCGCACCTTCGCCGGGACCGGTCGGCCGCTGGTGGTTACCGCGGCGGGTTGCGGCGCGGTCCTGAAGGACTACGGCCACCTTCTGGCGGATACCGTTCACGCCCGGGCCGCCGCGGGGCTGTCCAAGCGGGTGCGCGGTTTCGCCGAGTTCGTGGGCACATGCGACAGCCGGCCGGTGGCCATGCCCCCGGCGGGCGCGCCCGTGCGCGTCACCTGGCACGATCCCTGCCATCTGGCGCATGCTCAGGGTGTGCGGCGCGAGCCCCGGGACATCCTGTGCGCCATCCCGGGGCTGGAGTACGTGGAACTTCCCGAAGCGGACGCCTGTTGCGGCAGCGCGGGCGTGTACAATCTTTTGCAGCCCGAATTGGCCGAGGGCGTGCTGGCGCGCAAGATGGAAAACATCGCCGCGACCGGGGCGCACTGGGTGGTCACGGAGAACGCGGGCTGCCTCCTGCAGTTGCGGCTCGGCTGCCGCCGCGCCGGGCTCGATGTACGCGTGCTCTCCCTGGCGGAACTGGTCGCTGAAGCGTACGGGGTGACGGCGCAGTGAGTGTGCACGCAGACCTGACCGACGAGCTGGCGCGCATCGTGGGTCCCCGCTATCTGCTGCGCGGGCACGCAGAGCTCCTGCCGTATATGACCGACGCCAACCGCATGTTTGCGGGGATGCCGCTGTGTGCGGTCTGCCCGGCCACCACCGCTGAGGTGGCGGCGGTACTTTCCGCCTGCCATCGGGCCGGGGTGGGCTTCGTGCCGCGCGGCGCGGGCACCGGTCTGTCCGGCGGGGCCACCCCCGGCGAGGGCCAGGTGGTGGTGAGCCTGGCGCGCCTGCGGCGCATCCGGAGCGTCGATCCCGCCGGCCGGACCGCTGTGGTGGAGGCTGGTGTGGTGAACGCCCACCTCTCACGGCGCGTGGAGCACCTCGGCCTGTACTACGCCCCGGATCCCTCCAGCCAGAGCGCCTGCACCATAGGCGGCAACGTGGCCGAGAACAGCGGCGGGGCGCACTGCCTGAAGTACGGAGTGACGACCAACCACGTGCTCGGCCTTGAGGTGGTCCTGCCGGACGGGTGCGTGCTGCGGACGGGGCTGCTTGGGCCACGGTGTCTGGGATACGACCTGACCGGTGTCTTCTGCGGCTCGGAGGGGACGCTCGGCATCGTCACGGCGGCCTGTGTCCGCCTGCTGCCGCGGCCGGAGGGCGTGCGGACCGCCCTGGCCCTGTTCCGCGGCGTCGATGACGCCGCGGCGGCCGTGGAGAGGGTGACCGCGGCCGGTGCCGTGCCTGCCGCCCTGGAGATGTTGGACCGGCACGCGATGACCGCCGTGGAGCGCGGAGCCTATCCGGTGGGCTACCCTGAGCACGTCGGCGCGGCGCTGCTCGTCGAATTCGACGGCATCGAGGCCGGCCTGGACGACTGTGTGGCGGACGCCATGGCCATCTGCCGCGAGTGTGCGGTGGTCGAGGTGCGCGCCGCGCGCGACACCGCCGAGCGCCAACTG
>JAJZMB010000075.1:0-5490 GCA_021803205.1 Bacillota bacterium
CCCGCGTCGTCAAACGCAAGATGTCCAAGTTCCATGTCAAGCGCGCTGCTCACCGTCGTTGGCCTCAGCCTACTCGCACCCCCGAGGAGGCCGTCCAGGTCCTTGGCGCTATCTGAACGGTATTGCGCGTAGCCCTCGTCCTACTGCACACCCCCGACCGCACCACCCCCGACCACGTCGCGCACCCCGTTGCCCCTGCATGCGCCACCCGCCCCTTCCACCCCCACCCCCGGAATGACGCCACCCTGCCCGATGCAGGCCCTGGCGTGCACCCCGGGAATAGACGATCACGAGGTGATGCCCCGTGCCAGCTCTCCGAGCGGCCATCCTCGGCTGCGGGCCCCGCGCGGCGGCGCACGCGGAGGCTTATACCGCCGGCGTGACCGCGGCGCAGCTGGTGGCCTGCTGCGACCTGGACCCGGTGCGCCTGGACGCGTTCGCCACGCGCTTCGGCGTGCCCGAACGCTATACCGACCTCACGGAGATGCTCCGCGGCGTCCGACCCGACCTGCTGCACGTGGTTACCGCCCCCCCCCTACCGCCCCGCCGTCCTGGATGTGCTGCTGCGCGAGCGGCCCCGGGCGGTGCTGGCGGAAAAGCCCCTGGCCCGGCTGCCCGAGGAAGGCGCCGCCTGGATCGAGGGCTGCGGCCGGGCTGGCGTCGCGCTCTTCCTCAACCATCAGCTCCGCTATCACCGCCCCTTCCTCCGCGTGCGTGAGCTCGTGCAGAGCGGCGCGCTGGGCCGCATCGAATTTGGACGCGGCAGTTGCCGCGGCAACCTGCTCGAACAGGGAACGCACCTCTTCGATCTGCTCAGCTTCCTCTTCGGCGACGCGCCGGTGACATGGGTGCTGGCGCAGGCGGAGGGAGCCAAGGGGTATGCGAGCGCGCACAGCGCGCCCGATTACTGTGCCGGCGTCGCCTGCTTCCCCGGCGAGGTGCATGTGGCGTTCGAATGCGGTTCTCCCGCCGGAACCTGGCGCCAGGAGCCGACGTACTGGCTCAACAAGGGCTTCGAGCTGGTGGGGGAACGGGGTCGTGCCGGCGCCAGCACCAACCACGGCTGGTGGGCCCAGACAGAGCGCGGGCTGGAGGGCGAAGCAGCCGCCTATGCGCCGGAGGACCTGCGTGCGCAGGCCCGGCTGACGCAAACGGTGCTGGAGGCGCTCGACCGGCCGGAGACGCACCCGGCCCATGCCATGACGGCCCGCATCTCCTTCGACCTGGTCATGGCCGCCCAGCGCTCGGCGCTGCTGCGGCGGCGCGTCGACCCCCGCGGGCCGAGGCGCGACGCGGAGGTCGCCGCCCTGCGCGCGGCGTTGGAGGGGTGAGGCATGGAGTTCTGCACCTCGACGGTGCTGTACGGCGAGCAGAGCCTGGACCGGGCCTGCGCGGAGATCGCCTCGGTCGGCATCCGGGCCGTGGACGTGTGGCACGTCCACGGCTGGTGCGAGCATCTGGCCGGCGGCGCCGTCTCGGTCGCCGCCACGCTGCGGCGGCACGGCCTGCACCTGGAGGCCATCACCGCCTTCCGCGCCCCCCTGGAGGAGCTCGATAGCCTCCTGCCGGTGCTGGCCGAGCTCGGCGGGCACGCCCTGGTGACCGGATCGACGCCGCCGGACGTACCCGTGGCAGAGTTCGCGCGGCGCATCGGCCCGCTGGCGGCGCGCGCCACCGCCCTGGGGGTGCATCTGGCCATCGAGAACCACGGACGGGCTACGATCGACTCCATCGCCTCCATGGTGGAGCTCGGGCAACTCCTGCCGGAGCCGGGGCTCGGCATCGCGCTGGCGCCGATCCATCTCTGGAATCGCGGCGAGGAGACGGCGGACGCCGTTCGCGCGCTCCGCGCGACGATCGCCCTCATGTACCTCTGGGATTGGGGCCCAAGCGCGCAACGCCAGTGGAAAGACCCCAGCGAGCAATTCCTGGGCACCGGACGCATCGACTTTGCGCCGATTGCGGCGGCACTGCGCCAGATCGGTTACTCCCGACCCCTCTGTCTTTTCGCCCACGGGCCCGAACACTGGCCACCTGAGCGCACCACGCTGCAGCTCAGAGCCGCGCTGCAGCGGGCGCGGGCACTACTGCCGTAGACGGCGCGCAGCCGCCGGGTCCGTGTTGGGTCGGCGGTAACAGCCGCGGCGGCCACGCGCGAGAAGTCGGGGGCCACGATACGATGCGGCATCCCGCCCCGTCCGGGCGGAGCGCGTCGGGGGGATGGCCGCGGTAAAGATGCGGACTGTCCTCGTGCCGCCCCCGCCGATGGTTCTCACGGGGCGGCGGTGATGCCGAACATCCGGTCGAGCCGTCGTCGGGCGGTCTTCGCCTGTGCACCCGCTGGGCCAGCGGTACCGGTCTGTTGCCGGCGTCTGTCGAGATCATTGCGTTCACCTGCGCGTCGGCCTGGGTAAGCGCCGTTTTTAGGTCCACCGTGCGCCCCAGCAGCTTCTCCCACCAGGCCCGATCGATAGTCAGCACCTGAGAGGATCCGTAGCGGAACGGCAATTGCGGCGTACCCCAGCCTTGGCACGCGGCTTCAACAGAAGTAGCGCAACCCGGTACCGTTCGGCGCGGGAGCCGTCGCCTCCACGATGCCCTCCCACTCCGCCCACAGGCTGTTCAGCGCCGGGGTGAACAGGAAGGGCTGCATCACGAAGCGCCGATTCGTGACATCGGCGGACAGCCACTTCACGAGTTACCACGCCGCTTCCGACTGGCACGTCGTGGCGGGCACCCCCAGAAGTCGTTGGAGAACGTCTTGCCGCAAACGCTACTTTTCTCCGCTGCATGATCGTCAAGGACCTCAGCGGCACGCCAAACATGTTGCGTCTGCGCGCATGGCGCGGCCAGCGGGCCTCCTTGAGCCCAGCAGGAGGTGTCAATTGATTTGTGTCCGGAAGTTCGGGCGCTGTCAAGGCATCTGCGTCTTCTGCACTGGACCGCGGTGTTGCGGGGCACGTTGAAATGCATCGAGCGGACGGGGAGGGGCCGGCCCGTGACCGATAGGCGGGGCGCAAGGCGAAGTCTGGACACATATTCGTTGACGCCCGGCCGCGCCTCGGCTATCTTCTGCCCATGGACAACCCTCCGCCCCCCGGCCAGGACGACCAAGCCGCCGGGCTGCGGCATCCGCATCCCGAGCGCGTGCAAGACCCGCGCTTCCGGGAGCACCAACCCTTCTTCAGCCCAGAGGACCTGGTGCAGGTCAAATACGAGATGCTGCGCGCCCACTACCAGGACGGTCTGCCCGTCAGCCAGGCGGCGCGGCGGTATGGGCTCAGCCGGCAGACCTTCTATCTGGTGGACGCCGCCTTCCGCACGGCGCGCCTGCTCGGGTTGCTGCCCGCCCGCCCGGGACCCAAGGGCCCACGCAAGGTCACGGCGCAGATGGCGGAGTTCGTTCGGGCGCAGTGGCGCGAGGACTCCAACCGTGACGCTGCCACGCTGGCGGCGGCCGCAGCGGCGCGCTTCGGGATTCAGGTGCATCCGCGAACGATTCGCCGGCTGGTGCAGTCGCGAGGTCCGCGGAAGAAGGGTGCTCCCCCACGGCGGCGGGACGTTCCTGGACAGCCGGGATCCGGTCCAGGCCAGGTATGAAGCGGCGCGAGCGCGAGCCTTGTCCGGAGCGGCGATCGCCGCGCCGGACTGGCTCCGGTGGCTGTCGGCACCGCGCGCCCGCCGGGGGAGTGCGCAGTGGCGAGTCGTGAGCGTGCAGGCGGAAGACGCACCCTGGGCACCGCGCGCGGAGCGGAGCGAGCAGCGGTTGTGCCGCCTGATCCGCACGCTGGTGTGGGACGGCGACACCGGCAAGAGCAGTATAGGCAACCGTACGGAAGTAAGCCCATCGACGGAGTCCCGATAGTACTATCCACGCACGCGGGAGGTGTGGTCATTGGCAGAGGCCCGCGGACGCCGGACGCGGCACGTGGTGGTCTACCTTTCGGCGACGGAGGCGGCAGTGTGGGACACGCTGCGCGGCCTTGAGGTGCCTTGGGGCAGCCCCCCGGTGAGCCGCGCCGAGTGGGTCATGACGCACGTTCTGGAGCAGTTGGAACGGATCGAGCAGTCGTTGTGCGCGGATTGGTACAAGGACCGGGCGCGGGCGGCACTGGCCGCCTGGGATGCTGAGCAGGAGCGCCTCGGGCCTGTCGATGAGACACGGGCCCACGGCCATCCGCTGCGCCCACGGCTGCCGGTAGGGCCGGGGCGGACGGTCGTAGACAGCGGCCGTGGCGCGGCCCGCGACGGTGATGCCCCCTGAGGCCAGGTGTCTCGGGAAGGTGGGGATGAGGATGCGCGCGGCACTGTATGCCCGGGTTTCGTCGAGCAAACAGGAGCAGGAGCGGACGATCGCCTCACAGGTGGAGGCCGTGGAGAGCTACGCCGCCAGCCACGGCTACGAACTGGTGAGCACGGCACGGTTCTGCGACGACGGCTTCAGCGGGGCACGGCTAGACCGGCCGGGCCTGGATGCCCTGCGGGACGGGGCGCGGGCCAGCGCCTTCCAGGCCGTGCTGGTCTTGGACCCCGATCGGCTGGCTCGCCACTACGCCTATCAGGTGCTGATCATCGAGGAGCTGCAACGCTTCGGCGTAAGCGTGGTCTTTCTGCAGCAGCCACCGCTCGACGATCCCGCCGCGCGGCTCCTGGTACAGATCCAGGGGGCCGTCGCGGAATACGAACGCGCCAAGATCGCCGAGCGCAACCGCCGCGGTCGGCAGTTCCGGCTGCGGCAAGGGGAGGTCGCCATCGGCGTCGCGCCGTACGGCTATCGGCGCGTGCCGCGTACGTCGGCAGAGCCGGCGCATCTGATCGTGCACGAACCCGAGGCGGCGGTCGTGCGGCAGATATTCGCCTGGCACGCCAACGAGGAAGGGATGAGTCTCTACCAAATCGCGGCGCGGCTCGACAACCGGGGTATTCCTACCGCACATGGCGCGGCCCACTGGTCGCCTCAGGCCGTGCGCGTAATTTTGCGGAACTCGGTCTACACGGGTGCCTGGGTGGTCAACCGCCAACGTCCGGCGGAGGACCCCGCTGCGCGCCGGAGGGTCCCCCGCCCCGAAAACGAGTGGATCACGCTGAGCGTGCCGTCGTTGGTGGACCGGGACACGTTTCTCCGTTCCCAGCAGCGCCATGCCCACAACGCTCACTACAGCCCGCGCCACAGCAAGCAGTCGGGCTGGCTGCTGCAGGGGCTGGTGCGCTGCGGGCTCTGCCACCACGCCTGCGTCACGCGCCGCGGCGGCGCTCGGCGCGCCGGTCAGGGCTATCATCACTACTACCGGTGCGGCAACACCAAGCGCGAGGCCGTCGCACGTTGCCCCGCGCCCGCCGTACGCGCCCCGGAGCTCGACGCGTTGGTCTGGTCGGAGGTGACCCGTACCCTGTGCGATCCGCACGCTCTGCAGCAGGCCGTCGCCGGCGGCGCCACGGTCTCTGCGGACTCGAATGTGCTAGTGGCGCGTCCATCAAGTCCCGACTGGT
>JAJZMB010000075.1:5500-6034 GCA_021803205.1 Bacillota bacterium
GCCATGCGACAAGCCTACGCCGGTCTCCGCCCCATGTCCAGGCAACATGAGTTCGTATATCAGCCGGTCCTTGACCCGTCCCCCTTGCCAGAACTTGATGGACGCGCCACTAGCCGCCCAACGGGTCGCCATCGAGCGTCACCTGCACGCGGCCGAGCAGGAGCGGCAGCGGCTCCTGGACGCCTATCAGGCAGGCGTGGTCTCTCTGCCTGAGCTGCAGCCCCGCCTGGCGGCCTTGGAGCTTCGCCGCGAACAGTGGCAGGACGAGCACGATCGTCTGGAACGCGCGCAACGGGACGCAGCCGCCGCGCAGGAACTGCTGGGCCGTCTGGACAACCTCGCGCGAAGCATCCAAGAGCGCCTAGCGCACATGGACTTCGTCCAGCAGCAGGCCCTCCTCCGTGAGGTGTTGGAGCGCGTGGAGGTCACCCCCGCCGAGGTCCGTCTCCACTATCGCATTCCGCTGCCACCGGGACCTACCACTCCCGGGCCGGACCCGTCAACTGAATTGCGTTTGCGACAAGACAGTCGAGA
>JAJZMB010000013.1 GCA_021803205.1 Bacillota bacterium
TCCACCGCTCCGGGCAGTGGAAGCGCTTCTGGGCGCGCCAGCCGCAGATGCGCCGCCCGGCCGCCCGGAGCTTGGCCAGCGCCGCCTAACCCGACCACAATTGTGGGGCGCACCCCTGACCCAGGGTGCGCTTGACACGCCTTGCCGCGAGTGCCTACGATAAAAGCCGATTACATTGAGGTCCGCGCGTGCCCGCTGCGGGATTCGGTCGAGGACGGGCGGACGGTTGTGACGAAATATATATCCCGATGGCGCGTGCGATGGTAGTGGGCCACGATCTTGGTGCGGCAGGCAGGCTCCTGTGCCTTCGGGCGCAGGAGCCTGCTTGCAATGCAGCCTGCCGGCATTCGATGCCGCGTGCCCGTCGCTCCGGCGGGATGGTCCTGCCCCCACCGCTCACCATTGGAAGTCAGGGCCGGTCCGGGCCAGTTGCTTGTGTGTTGCGGGTCGTGACCATATGGCCTGCGGTTATGTGGCGCATGCGCGACGGGAGGAAGGGCGCATGATGGGAGCAATGGATCCAACGACTGGCGAGATGGCCGCCACGGCAAAAGCGCACCAGAAGGCGTACTACGTCACCGCCGCCATCGACTATCCCAATGGGGCGCCACATGTGGGCCATGCCTATGAAAAGGTGGCGGGGGATGCTCTGGCGCGCTACCAGAGGCTGCGCGGGCGTTCCGCTTACTATCTCATGGGCAACGACGAGCACTCGCAGAACGTCCTTCGGGCTGCGCGAGAACGAGGCGAAGACCCTGAAGCGTACTGTGCCCGGATGGCGGAAATATTCTCCGCTGCCTGGCGCCATCTAGGTATCGGCTACGACACCTTCATGCGGACAAGCGACGAGCGTCACGTCCGCGCGGTGCAGACACTGATCGGGAGGCTGCATGAACGCGGACATGTTTATCGGGGCACGTATCATGGCTGGTATTGCGTGTCCTGTGAAGCCTTTGTAACGGAAAAGGAACTTGTGGACGGAGCCTGTCCGGTGCACCATCGTCCCGTGGAGCGGGTTGAGGAGACCAATTGGTTTTTCCGGCTTTCTGCTTTTCGGAACGCGGTGCTGGCCCACATCGAGTCTTGTCCGGAGTTCGTCCGGCCAGAGGCACGGCGTCATGAAGTTCTCAACGTCCTACGGGATGGGCTTGAGGACATTTCGATTTCACGCGTGCGCGCCGACTGGGGCATTCCGCTGCCCTGGGATCCGGACCAAGTAGTATACGTGTGGTTCGATGCCCTGATCACATATCTCTCCGGAGCGGGTTTCGGCTGGGATGACGAGCGGTTTGCACGTCTCTGGCCGGCGGACGTCCACGTTATCGGAAAAGATATTATTCGCTTCCACTGTGTGATTTGGCCAGCGATGCTCCTGGCGGCCGGACTTCCTTTGCCACGGACGGTGTATGGTCATGGTTTCATGAATGTCCGCGGTGAGAAGCTTAGCAAGACGACCGGTAACAGCGTGGACCCGGTCCGGTTCTCAGACCGATACGGTGTGGATGCCACGCGGTACTATCTGTTGGCGGAGACACCCTTTGGTCAGGACGGGAACTTCGCACCCGAGTCTTTCGTCAAGCGTTACAACTCGGATCTTGCCAATGACTTGGGCAATTTGTTGAGCCGCACCATGGCGATGATCGAACGCTTCAGCAGCGGGCGGATCCCGGATCCGCCGCCGGGATCGGATGACGGTTTTGCCGTTGCCGCAGAGGCGAGCGCGGCGGCCCTGGCGATGGCCATGGATGGCATGCGTCTCCACGATGGGCCCGCCGCTTTGCTCCCGCTCTGTGCCCGTGCGAACAAATACATCGATCAGCAGGCGCCGTGGGCTCTGGCCAAGCGCGGGGAGACTGCGCACCTGTCAGCGGTGCTCTATAACGTGGCGGAGGCCCTTCGGATCCTCGCCGTCGGTTTGTCCCCCTTTCTCGTGGAGGCATCGGCCGAGATCTATCGTCAATTGGGAATGCCGGACGGGGCGCTCGCCGCCGCCCGCTGGGGCGATCTCCGCTGGGGCGGATTGCCTCCCGATCTCCTGGTGCGGCGCGGGGGGGCGTTGTTTGTGCGTCTCGATCCTGAAGTGGTGTCGGGGGACGGTGAGTCCTTCGGAACTGCCGGTGGTGCCCGATCGGCAGTGCTCGGCGAGGGAACGGCCGAGCGTGTGGGGGGCGGCTGTGAGAGCGAGGGCGGTCTGTCTGGACGTTCCAACGTCCCACGGAGGGCTGAGCCCGAGGCCACGTCGACGGATGCGACAGCCGATCTGGTGACCATTGAGGATTTTGGACGCATCGATCTCCGCACGGCCACCGTAGTCGCAGCTGATCGTGTCCGGGGGGCTGATCGCTTATTGCGGCTAGAGTTGGACATGGGGGGCGGCGTGCACCGCCAGATTGTCTCTGGTATTGCGCAACATTATGATCCGCAGGGCATGGTGGGCCGGCAGGTAGTGGTGGTTGCCAACCTGCAGCCCGCGACCATCCGGGGCGTGGTCTCCCACGGCATGCTCCTCGCCGCGGGTGACGAGCGTGGCTTGCGCCTGATCGTCCCTGACGCGCCGGTGACGCCGGGGACGGGTGTGCGGTGAGGTTATGGGATACCCATTGCCATCTGGCGGATGACCGGTTTGACGGCGACCGCATGGCCGCTGTCGCGCGCGCGGCGGCTGCGGGTGTTGAAACAGCTCTAGTGGTTGCCGCGGATCCTGCGTCGTGGGCAGCCGCGGCCCGGCTTCGGAGCCCGCAGTCGTGGCGGTCGGCGGATGCGGATGTTTCGTCATGTGTACCGCTGCGGTTGTTATTCGCCTATGGTCTACACCCCCATGAGGCTATATTGGCATCCCCGTCGCTGTGGGCTGAACTGAAGGCTGGACTGGGTGCGCCGGGTATTGTGGCAGTGGGCGAAATCGGCTTGGATTACCACTATGAACACTCTTCTCGCGCGGCACAGCGCCATGCCTTTGAACGCCAACTGGAACTTGCGGCGGAGTGTGGCCTGCCGGTGATTCTCCATGAGCGGGAGGCTGCGGTGGATGTGCTGAATGTACTTCGGAGCATCGGCCTCCCCCCGCGAGGCGGCGTGTGGCACTGTTTTTCCGGAGGTCCGGATTTGGCAGAAGTGGCTTTGGCCCTTGGCCTCCACCTTGGTTTCGGCGGTCTGGTGACTTTCCGCCGGGGGGTGGAGGGCATACGCAGGGCAGCTTTGGAGTGCCCGGAGAATAGAATGGTTTTGGAAACAGATGCCCCATATCTCGCTCCGGTGCCCTATCGGGGGCAGCGCAACGAGCCGGCCTTTGTGGTCGCTGTTGCATCCTTTTTGGCAGAAGCGCGTGGTGTGACAGTGGAGGAACTGGCCCGTGCCACCGCACGTAACGCAGAGGATTTGTTCACCCCGTCGACGGTTGGGTTGGCCCTCGGGACGAGTCGATTGCAGTGACAGCGTCAGAACTGCGCTCTGTACTGCGGCGACACGGACTCCGCTTGGGCCGCCGGCTTGGCCAGCATTTCCTATGTGCCCCATACATTCTCCACCGCATTGTCGACGCGGCCGAAATCGTTTGCGGGGACGCTGTTCTGGAGGTGGGTCCAGGTGTAGGTGGGCTTACGCGCGAACTGGTGACCACGGGCGCTTACGTAACCGCCGTTGAGCTCGATCTGGCTCTGCGACCGGCCCTGCTCGAAGTGTTGACGGCCCAGATGGACGGCATCACTCCCCGGCCATGCGCTCCGGCGGGGTCCGTTGTGTCGGTTCTGCCCGATCTGGGGTCGGATATGGTCGGAGATCGTGTGCTGATCCTATGGACAGATGCGGTTGGCCTACCGTGGAGTCGCTTGGCCCTGATGATGCCGGGGCCATGGTGCATTTGCAGCAACCTCCCTTACTACATCACGGGGCCGTTCCTAGCCTCACTGTTTCGGGGCGAACTCCCCTGGGAACGCGCGGTATTACTCGTGCAGGCAGAGGCAGCGGAACGCATGGCGGCGGTGCCGGGCAGCAAGGCGTATGGTGCCTTCACCTGTCTGGTTCGCTATCATGCGGAGGTCGAGCGGCTGCTATCAGTCCCACCGCAGGCATTCGTGCCACCTCCACTGGTCGCGTCCGCCGTGGTGCGCCTGCGGCGCCGGATCACACCCCCCACGCTCGCGCCCCGCGAACCGTTGCTGCGTGTGGTGCGGGCCGCTTTTGCCCACCGGCGGAAAACCCTCCGTAACGCCTTAGCCGCGGGACTGGCGATCCCCCATCATCCGCTCGAAGATGTGTTGGCAGCAGCAGGCATCGCTCCGATGCGCCGGGGCGAGACTTTGGATCTCGTCGAATTCGGACATCTAACACAGTGTTTGCTTTCTGCCGGGTTCCTCTCCGTCATCGGTTGAAGGACGGCTTTCCGGGGCCATGTCGGCATGTGGACATTTCGGCGGCGCTTCTGGATACTCGCCTGTAGGGTCATTCGGGACAGATAGCCGGGCACCACTCTCGCTCGGTGCACGGAAGTTAGGTCAGGGCAAGGGAAGGTAGAGGCCCGACCAATGGAGTTCATTAGTCCGACCAAAGGTGCCCTGTTGTTCGACCAAATGTTTGCGGAAATTGTCGCCTTTGTTCAGGAGGCGCCACAAGATACGTATACGCTGATCATCGGGTCGGATTCCCAGGCCCGAGAGCGTGAGGTCGCATTCGTCACGGCTATCGTCGTCCACCGTGTCGGTCGGGGGGCGAGGTACTTTTATCAGCGGCATTCGCACCGCCCAATGACGTCTTTGCGACAGAAGATCTTCTACGAAACCTCCCTGAGTCTGGCTCTTGCCAGCCGGATTGCGGAGCGCCTGTCGGAGAACGGTAACTCCCGACTGAACGTCGAAATCCACCTAGACATCGGCCAGCGCGGCGACACGCGCAGCCTGATCCGGGAGATCGTCGGCATGGTCACCGGCAGCGGCTTCGACGCCAAGATCAAGCCTGATTCGTACGGCGCCAGCACCGTGGCTGACAAATACACAAAATGAACGAGCTGGCAATGTCGGAGAAGCCTGGTCGGGCGTGCTTGGTCCGACCGACGGATTGCGGTGAAAATGGGTGTTCCACACAATTGTGACCGGTCTTTCGTGGGTGAGAGACACCCGATAGGGATTAACCCAAGGATACGGCATATATCACCCAAAAGGGAACCGAACTACCAGGTCTCTCCGCGAAGGCCCTCTCCATGGACTATAGTGGACCCCGGGTGCGCCGAGACGAAGCCGACCGATTCGAGTGGGTGAGATTCTCACCGCCGAAGGCCCAGCCAGCCACGGCGAAGTGAGTCTTGCGCCGCTGGCCCGCGAGGGCGGTGGCGAAGCGTAGACAGCGCGACGACCAGGCCGCAACCCTCGCGGGTGAAGGGATTGAGCCTCGATACCACTTTATATTGTAATCAGGTCTGTTGCTCTGATCCGGGATATTAAGAGGTTTCTCGGAAAGCTGAAACCGGTTCAGGGAGCGCATGTCTGAGATGGCCTGCAACCCTTGATCACAATGTGTTGATGCCTTCCCAATCTGCGTATGCGGGTGCCACGCGGTGAACGGCGGCCTCCGGGTAGCGAAATCCCCGAAACCGCGCCAAATCAGCCCTTGACGCGCCCAATCCCCGCCCAGAATCGCCACTGGATGCATTTCCCATCCAGGAGGGCGATGCCGATGAGGCCTGCCGTGTTTCAGTCCCACCAGGTCTTCCTGCACCAGATCCAGCCCTTGTCCCAGCTGGACGCGCTCAAGGTACGTGACCCGGATTTGAGCGCGGTATTCGTCCCCTTCCGGTTAGAAAGAGAGGGGCTGCCAGCGTGATGTCAGCCGGCAGCCCCTCTGTACTATGCGGGCCAGAT
>JAJZMB010000133.1 GCA_021803205.1 Bacillota bacterium
GGATCAACGGCTGTCTACACTCCCAAGCCAGTCCCTTACTCTACCATGACCTCCTTCTCCCGTGCCGATGTGCCCATGCATTCATGCTACCAACCGCATCCAGCCGTGTTCAGTCCCGCCCGAGCCTCCCCCAGCCCCCTCCCGCCAACCGGTAATCCAACGCACCACACCGAATAGTTACCATGACCAGAAATCATGCGCCGCTGATTTCGGTCTTCTGAGTCTCACCATCTCATGAACGGCGGGCAGCGCTCTGCCGGAGTTGAGGAATGTTTGGGGCCATCCCACCCGGACTGCACTACACACCATCTGTCCACAACTGACTGTGACCCTTCGAGATGGTCTTCGGTATGATGCGTTGATCCTTGATCCAACCGTCTCATCCACAGGTCGCATCTCATGTCCAAATACTTTTCATTTTGGCCGCGTCAGCGTCATTCCGACCGGCGTCGAGCAAGCGCAGCCACATAGAGCGCTCGCTTCGGCATCCCGAGGGTAGCGGCCACCTCCGCTACCGCCCGCGAAAGGGCCGTGCCCTCTGCGCATAGATGCATCACCTCATCCACGGCGATCAGCATTCCGCTCTCGGGAGGATGCCCAATCCCCGTCTCCGGACCGATGCACAGGACGATCTCTCCCCGTGGCGCGTCGACGGAAACCCTGGCAGCCAGCTCTGCTACCGTGCCCCGGATAACTTCTTCGTGCAACTTCGTGAGTTCCCGAGCCACGACGGCGTGCCTATGACCGTAACCGAGGGCGCACATCCGGCTGAGACTCCCCGGCAACCGCCTGGGCGATTCATACCAAACACCGGTCATAGGGCGGGAAAGCGCCTCGCGCACCATAGCGTCGCGTTGCGCGAACGTACGAGGTAAAAAGCCATAAAAGGCAAATGCATGCATAGGAAGCCCCGAGAGTACTAGTGCCGGAAGAAAGGCGCTGGGTCCGGGCAGAGCAGTAACCTCAGCCCCGGCTTCCAGCGCCGCGTGCAGAAGCCGATAGCCTGGATCCGCCACTGATGGGGTCCCGGCGTCGCTCACAGCGACAAGATGGCTTCCCTGTACCAGCAGGCGCCGCACATCCCGCAGACGCTCGGCTTCGTTATGTTCATGGTAACTGAGCAAAGTGCTCCGGATGCCGTGATGATTCAGCAACACAGCAGTTCGTCGCGTATCCTCCGATAATATAATATCAGCCGCACGCAATTCGTCGAGCGCGCGCAGCGTGATGTCGCGCAGGTTGCCAATCGGCGTGGAGCAGAGCACCAGCCGGCCTCTCGCCACCCTCAGACCCCACCCGCATCTCGGGACTGCGGGGTCGTGCAGCGTTCACACATGCCATCCTGACACCCGTTGTGGCGAAATACCTCATCAGCCGGCAGCCAGACGGGCGTCGGATCATCGAAGAGAACCTGCACCTTCCGCTCCAACACGTTCAAATTCACGACGCGCCCCTCTCCCGTCGCTGTGAACACCTTGACGCCAAGTGGGGGGAGTTCATCGTGAGCGCCTTCGTAATTTTCAATCTCATAGCGCAGGCAGCACTTGAGTCGACCGCAAGCGCCTGCCAACTTGCCCGGATTCAAGGCCAAGTTTTGAAGTTTAGCCATCTTAATGGAGATAGGCTGGAACTCTGTGAGCCACCGTGAGCAGCAGAGGCGCTGCCCGCATGGGCCGATACCGTCGATGGCCTTGGCTTCATCACGTGCCCCTATCTGACGCATCTCGATCCGGCAATGAAATTCCGCAGCCAAATCACGGACCAATTGCCTGAAATCGACGCGTTGGTCGGCTGTGAAAGTAATCGTGATCCGACTCCCGTCGAGCACACTCTCGGCCCCAACGGGGCGCATCGATAAACCAAGGGCGCGTACCCGCTGCTGACAGGCATCGAGCGCCTTGGCACTCCGTTGCTTGGTGTGCTTCTCCCGCTCCAAGTCGCCAGGGCTTGCCTTGCGTAGAACACGACGAACGGGATTGGGCAATTCATCAATCGGTCGATCGGCGGGCTCGGTGATCACCCGCCCCAGGCCAGGACCGTTAGCCGTTTCCACGACCACTTTATCCAATCTGTGGAGCCCTAAAGTTCCTGATTCAAAATGATAGAGCTTGCCTGCTTCACGAAAACGCACCGCCACCACTGTCGGCATGACATTTCATTTCCTTCCAAACATCGGGCCAACCTCTATCGCTCTTCTCGCACACGCAAGCCACCTTGTGTAGGAGCGTAGCACGAGCGCCGAAGTCGTTGCAATCGAATAAACAGGACGTACCAATTGAGAGAGGCATTGACATTGGCATCCGCGGCCTGTAGCGCCTGCATGCAGGCCTCCAGGCAAAGCCCCAAACCATGTTGAGAGTAGGCGGCCGACAGCGTTTCGATGTCCCCGACATCCAAGCCCGACACACTGCCGATCCTAGAGGATAGATCCTCTCGATATACCAGCGTGTCGCGCAGCACTGCCAGGGCAGTCTCCGGCGAGGCGCTGGCCGACGCAAGTTCTGCGGCTGCCACGGCAGCTTCTGCCGAAGTCCCGGCAAGTAGACCGGCCACCAGTTGTGCCAGCCAAGGCGGGGCATCGCGCGAAGAGGGCCAGCGTTGCGCGATGGCAAGCGCCCGTCCGGGCCAGCCACCGGCCATGTGTACAATCGCCTCCGCCTCGTCGGCTGCGAGGGCACTCTGTTGTTGCAATAACCAGGGCACCAGATCCGCCGCCGACATCGGCCGTAAGCGAAGTGGCAGGCAACGGGAACACAGCGTCGGTTCCATCTGTGCCGGCGCGGAAGCAGTCAGAATGAAGAGTGCCGCCCCGGGAGGATCCTCCAATGTCTTGAGCAATGCGGCAGCCGCAGGCCCGGTAAGCCGTTCGCAGGCCTCAATAACAAAGACGTTCGCAGCGCCTACGGCGGGACGCACCTGGGAAGCGGCCGCGATCGCGCGCACTTCGTCAATACCGAGGGTTCCTTCCGCCGCTGTCCAATGGAGATCTGGATGGGTCCGCTTGATGACCCCCAGGCACCCGTAACAGTCACCGCAAGGTAAACAGGCTCCGGCGTCGAGTCGGTCGCAAAACTGGGCCATCGCCATTACTTCCGCAAAAACCATGGCGTCCGCTTCAAGCGGTCCCACAATGAGTTGTGCCTGTGCCACTCTGCCGCGGCGCAGACAATACAGGGCCGTCTCTATCGCCCATTCTTGTCCCTTTGGAAGGCGCACGCTGTCCGTCTCCCGCACCCGTCACACCTTCTCGAAGCGATCCACGGACAGAACGAAAAGCGTCGCTCCGCCGACTTGCACCTCCACCGGATAGGGCACGTAGGACTCCGTGGCGCCGCTTAGCGGCGCCAACGGCGTAACCAACTGCTCTCGGGCGCGGCAGGTGCTCCGCACCACGCTTATCAAATCCTCAACTCGCTCATCGTCCGCCCCGATCATCAATGTAGTGTTGCCCTCACGCAGGAAACCCCCGGTGCTTGCCAGCTTGGTCGCGCGCAGACCTCTGGCCAGCAGGCCCTCCAGGAGGTGTACCGCGTCCTTATCCTGGACAACGACGATCACGAGTTTCACGGTCTTACCTCCCGACCGACCCTGGACCAGGCCTGCGCAGGTATCCTCTGCGGGTAAGTGTCGCTGCGACCGCGACGCGGATCTCGTCACGAACTTCCTCCAACCCACGGGTCGCGTCGAGCACCTTGAATCGCTCAGGCTCTTCCGCCGCAAGGGCGCGATACCCCTGCCGCACCGCTTCATGGTAGGCGTCGGAGCGGCGTTCGATGCGGTCGGCGGAGACGGACGCCCTGCAACTGCGTGCCCGCGCGAAGGATGCTGGCGCGTCCAACAAAATAGTCAAATCTGGTTTCACCCCATCGGTGATCCTGTCGTTGACCGCGCCGATGAAGCATCTGTCCACGCCAAGTCCAAAGCCCTGATAAGCAATACTGCTATCGACAAAGCGATCACACACCACGACATCGCCACGTGCCAATGCCGGAGCGACAACGTCAGTGAACGCCTGGGCTCGAGCGGCCGCAAAGAGGAGAACCTCAGTGTCTGGCCGGAGTTCTTCCATTTGAAAATCTAGCAAAAGCTCGCGCAACTTCTCACCGAGTCGGGTGGCTCCGGGCTCTCGGAGCGCGGTCACGGGCACCTGCGCATCCTGCAGCCACTTATACAGCAGCTGAGCCTGCGTCGTCTTCCCGCCGCCCTCGCCGCCTTCAAGGGTGATGAGGCAACCAGACAGCGATCGCCGGGCGGCGTGCGGCCGATCAGAGGTCTTCATACCTCACCACATCTGACATCGACGCCCAAATAAAAGAATTCGCTTGATGAGCAGCCGGTTCCTGCCCAAGCGCAGTCATGCGCCGCAGTAGGCAGTGGCGATGTTCCGTACATCAGTAGATGCCCTCGCCCAATGCCGAGGCGATGAGTTCGACCGCTAGTGTCGCCGTGCAGTTCCGTTCGTCAAGAGTGGGATTCAGTTCCACCACGTCCATGCTGCCGACTAAACCACTATCGGAGGCCAGTTCCATCTCCAGATGGGCTTCACGGTAGGTCAATCCTCCACGGACGCGCGTGCCCACACCCGGCGCGTAGAGTGGATCCAACACATCCAAATCGACACTCAGATGGAACCGCTGCGCACCGCCGTCTGTGGCCACGGCGATCGCCTGGGTAACCACCGCGCCGATGCCACGTTGGTCGATATCCTTCATGGTGAAGACCGTCACTTCAGATTGGTGCAGCACCGCTCGTTCAAGTCGATCCACACTCCGGACACCGACGATCACGGTCTGCCGCTCGGTTACCGTCGACCCGCGCCCAATGCGCACAAGATCCGCCACTCCCCGACCAGTCGCCACCGCCAGCGCCATACCATGGATATTCCCACTTGGGCTGGTCTCCTCGGTATTGAGGTCCCCGTGGGTGTCCAGCCAGATCACCCCGCCACTCAGTCCTGCCGTACGTCTTCCCGCCAGCATGCCAATTGTCACACTGTGGTCCCCACCCAGAATCAAGGGCATCGCATGCCGGCTCAGGATGCCGCCGACAACCCCCGCCACATCACGGCACACCGTGACGATCTCCGGCAGATATCGCAAACGTGGCTGGGACTGCACGTGACCTTCCGATACCGGCACCTCTATGCAGCCGCCGTCCACCACTTGGAGGCCGAGCGCACCAAGCGCCTCATACAGTCCAGCATAACGCATGGCTATGGGCCCCATATCAGTCCCACGCCGCGCGGCGCCCAGGTCCCACGGCACCCCAACCACCTCGACCCGCAAACTACCCCCCTCCCTCCATACCGAACCGGAACCCCGCGACAGCCACGCGCGATGAGATCACTGTGGTGAGCGAGCCCAGAGCTCAAAAGTCGCCTCCTTCCATCCCGACGCCGCAGCCAACCGGGCAAGCGCTGCCCTAACAGCGGCTTGCTGCCTAATTCGAGACGAGACGCTGCGGCGCATACCCGTCCGCCACCCGGCAACAGGCCGTCAGCACCAAGGTGGAAACCGCCGTTAGTATACGCATCCATAGAAACGCCCTCCACCGCATGCGGCAGAGGGCGGACATGACTTGGCTCCTGGTGCAGGATTCGAACCTGCAACCCCCCGGTTAACAGCCGGGCGCTCTACCGTTGAGCTAACCAGGAATCGACCGCAGAGCACGCAGCACAGCTTATTTTAGGCCACGCAAGTGTCGTGCGTCAACCGACTGGCGAGCCACGCAGCCGCAGGGGTGCGCCCCACAATTGTGGTCGGGTTAGGCGGCGCTGGCCAAGCTCCGGGCGGCCGGGCGGCGCATCTGCGGCTGGCGCGCCCAGAAGCGCTTC
>JAJZMB010000176.1 GCA_021803205.1 Bacillota bacterium
GAATCAGGCCCGGTTGGCTATTTACCGTAGCGCATCACCTCGCCATCGATGAGGTGCGCCGCCGTCGCCGCTTCGTGACGGTGGCGGGCATAGACACCGACGCACAAGCCTACGATGATGGCGTATCGCTCTTGGTTTCGGATGTCATACGACGTCTAGCGGGACTTTCGCACTTACGGTAGTACCCTATCATCTGACCCGAGCGCCGGAGGCGGCACCCCGCCTCCAGCTTGAGTTTGCGGCCGGCAAGCGGCGGGGGTAAAATATTTTTGCGTATTACCCCTCTGTATGGCCTTGTAAGGCAGGAATAGCAGGCTGTTATGGCGAAGTGTATTACCCCCAAGGAGGGATACCGTGGCCAGCCTCGTCAAAAAGCGCAAAAAGGGCCACGACTACTGGTACGTCGTCGAGGCGCGCCGCGTCAACGGCCAACCCCGCATTGTCTGGCAGCACTACCTGGGGACCGCGGACGCCATCGCCGCCCGGGCGCGGCAGGCCCCCGGCCCGGTGGTCGTCGCGGAGTTCGGCGCTCTGGCGGCCCTGTGGGCCGTCGCGGAGCGCTTGGATCTGGTGGGGATCATCGACCGCATCGTGCCGAAACGCGCCCAAGGGGTCTCCATCGGGTACTATCTCGTCTTGGCGGCGCTGAACCGGGTGGTGGCCCCCCGGAGCAAGGCGCAGATCGGGGCCTGGTACGACAAGACGTGGCTGCGCCCGCACTGGGGGATCCCGGCCACGGCGTTTACGAGCCAGGCGTTCTGGCGCGCCATGGAGGCCGTCGACGCCGACGCGCTGGCCGCCATCGAAGATGCCGTGGCGGCGGCCACCGTGACCCGGTTCGGGGTGCCCGTCACCCCCCTGGCCTACGACGCGACGAACTTCTTCATCTATATGGCCACGCCGACGCCCAGCCAGTTGGCCCAGCGCGGCCACAATAAACAAAAGCGGAATGACCTCCGCCAGGTGAACCTGGCCCTGCTGGCGACCGTGGCGGACCATATCCCGTTGGTGCACACGACCTATCCCGGCGACGTCCCGGATCCCACGGCCTTTGGGCAGGCGCTGGACCGGCTCGACCAGCGCTACCGCCAGCTCACGGCCCTGACGGGGGATCCCATCACCCTGGTCTTCGACAAGGGCAACGTCAGTCAGGCCAACATGACGGCGGTGTGGGCCCGGGGGTGGTCGGTGGTCAGCACCTTGGTGCCGAGCCACCACCAGGATCTGCTGGCCGTGCCCCGGACGGCCTACACGCCGGCGGACCCCGCCCGGTGGCCCGATCTCCTGGCCTACACCGAGGACCGGACCGTGTACGGACGCTCCGGGCGCGTGGTGGTGACGTACAATCCGGCCCTCTGGGAGGGCCAGATGCGTGGCTTTCGCCACCAGCAATTGCAGATGGAAACGGGGATCCGCACCCTCCAAACGCGCCTGGCCCGCTGGCGGGCGGACCCGCCGCGGGGGGGCCGCCGCCCGACGCCCGCCCGTGTGGCCGCCGTGCTCCGTCGCCTGGCCCGCGGCCGGGAACCCGGGCCGTTCCTCCAGTGGACGTGTACCCTCGACGACGCGGACGCGCTGACGCTGACGACCCAGTGGGACGCCGCGGCCGTGGCGGCCCACCAGGAGGCCTATTTCGGCAAGACCCTGCTGTTTACCGACCACACCGACTGGGATCCCGCGGCCATTATTGCCGCCTACCGCGGCCAAGGGTCCTTAGAGAATGGCTTTCGGCAGATGAAGGATCCGCACTTCGTGACCTTTGCGCCGATGTTTCATTGGACGGACCAGAAAATTCGGGTGCACGCGGCCTATTGCGTGCTGGCCCTCCTCTTGGCGTCGCTGCTGCACCGGGAAGCGCGCGCGGCCGGATTCCCCGGCGGCCTGGATGCGCTCGTAGAAACGCTGGCCGACCTCAAACTGGTGGTGGACCTCCCCACAGCGGGGCGGCGGACGCCAGGCCTGCGCGTGACCGAACGCACCCCGGTCCAAGACGGGTTGGTGCGCCACTTTCAGTTGGCGAAGTATCACGCGGCCCTGGCTCGCACCGAGGGGTAATACAGCCGAGGCCGCGGAAGCCCGCGCCGGGCATGGGGTCCCCGTATCACGCGGGCTTAACTGCTAAAGTACCGCTAGGGGCAAGCCGAGAGAAAAGGAGGATGCGACACGTGGTCTCGGAAGAGTGGGTTACTAAGTACGCTACGTATCTTGAGGAGGCACCCGGGTTCAGGATGCAGACCCCAGACTATGGCCTCTATAACCATATGGGGGCAACGCTCACCGAAGCGATCGCGCAACAGGGCTTGAAGTGGGATGCCCAGGTCAAGCCTCTGGTGGACCGGATCCGGGCACTGCCGACGGCGCGCACCACCAGTGGGTTTTTGAGTGGGCCGCCGGTCCCACGGCTGGTCGGATATGGGTTCAAAGGCAAAGCCGTGGAACGCCTCGCGCGATTCTTCTCTGCGCGCGGCGTGGAAACGGAAGGGGACCTCCGGGCGTGGTTGGCTGACGAGCGGCACATCCCGGTTCTTCTGGCGGTCCGACAGGTAGGCCCGAAGACGGTCGACTACTTGAAGAACCTCGTGGGAATCCACGGCGTGGCGGTGGACACACATATCCGCCGGACGGCCGTAGCGGCGGGCATTCCGTCGAAGGCGACGTACGACCAACTCAAGGAACTCGTTGAAGCTGTGGCGGCGAAGTTTGAGGTCACGAGCTACGTCCTGGACTTCAGCATCTGGGCGTGGAGCGCCCGGTAAAGAGGCCCATAAGTGGCGGTTGGTCCGGCCTGGAGGCAGGGCCCATGTGGCTCTGCCCCTCCACCGGACCCTCCGGGCAGCCATTCTTCGCGCCGGGCTCAGTCGTACGCGCACACACATCGGGCCGTTGGAGTCCCGCCTGTAGCCCTACGTCATCCAGAAACAGGAAACGCCGCGTAGCATGTCGAAGTAATCCCAAATCTGACTGATCGTGGCCAGTGCCTGCCCGATAACCGGTTTACCACACCGATGAGGAGGTATCCCATGAGCTTGCCCGCCCGTCCCCTGTCCTCCGCGTCGATCGAACTAACGCCAACGCACGTTCACATCGCGGATTTGACCATCGAGGAGCCTCGCCTCGCGGAGTGGCTGGCGGCCCTCGCCCCCGAGGATCGGCCCGACGCCTTGGTGGACATCGTGCGCCTGGGCCTGGCCCTGCGGTTGAACAACCAGGTCGAGCAATTGAATGAGGCCCTCAAACATACGGCGGACCGGACGGTCGAAGAACTGAAGGCCAAGATGGCACTCCAGATCGCGGACCTGGAGAACAAGCTCGCCATAGCCCGCGGCGACCTGGCGAAAGTCTTAGAAGCCAGCGTGGCCGGGGACAACAGTCAACTCAAGGTCACCATGGGCAAGGCGTTCGAGGAGGTGCGCCAGGGTCTCCAACAGGCGCGCACGGATCTGGTCCAAGCCCTGGACCCGCGCCACACTGAGAGTGTCGGGGCGCAGCTGGAGCAACGCTTGAAGGAGTATTGGCAGGGGTTCACCGCCCAGACCATTACCCCCAAGCTCGATGCCGTGAGCCAGACGGTCGCAAAGCTGGAAGCCACGTTGGCGGCCCAGAACCGCCTCAAAGAAGAACGCCAGAAGGGCACGGCCAAGGGGACCGCATACGAGGTCGACCTCCTCGACGCCATCCAAACGTTCGCTCTCCCGGCCACCATGCTCATTCGCCGGGTCGCGGACGAAAAGGGCCTCAACGGCACCAAGGACGGGGACCTGGTCATTGAGTACAACGGGACGGTGCTCGTGGTCCTCGAGTGCAAAGACGCCAAGGGCTCGAAACTCGATCAGCTGGACTCCGCCATGGTCGGCCGGCAAGCCCCGGTCGGCATCATGGCCCACAAGCATCCGGGAGGCCCCACCCTGCATCTCCCGCAGGGCAGCGTGCGGATCGCCGGGGATACCAAGCTCCTGTTGGTCTGGGATCCCGAAACGGACGAACCCGCGCTCCTCACCGCCGTGATCGGCTTGGCCGTCTTACTCGGCCAGCATCTGACCACGGCCGAAGATGAGGCCCCGAGTGACGTTGAGGGTCCCGATCTGGAGCGCGCGCAAGCCGTGCTCGACGTGCTGGTGGAAAAGCTCGACCTGGCCGGGGACATCGTGCGGCAGTTCGAGCTGATCACCGGTAACGCGGACAAGGGCGTCAAGGCCGTGGAGAAGATGAAGAAGGAGCTCCTCCGGCAGTTTACCGACTTGGCGGCGGCCTTGGGTCTGGAGTTGACCCCGTAACGCCGATCGCCGTCTCCACGGCCTAGACGCGGACGTGAGAAAGGAGAACGCCCATGGCCGACGTACGCACACCAGCAGACCACTTGGCCGAGCTCGCGCAGAAAGCCGGTACCTCTCAGCACCCGTGGCACTTGACGCCGGCCACCGATCCGTTTGGGACCGTGGCCGTGATCGTCTTCCCGGTCAAAATGCGGGTCCTGGTGTTGGCAAATGCCTGGAACCGGTCGGTTATGCCGATTGACCTCGACGTGGTTCACTTTGCGATACGGCACTACGGAGCCTTTATGGGGCAGGTTCTCACGCGGAAGCCCGTCGACGAGAGGCTCCGGGCGGATGCGCGGCGCCGTCGCATTGCGTTGATCCAGCCCGGACGTCCGTCGGATGTGCGGGAGTTCCTCCTGGGCGATCGCGCTCCCGGGGACTCACCGACGTGGGCCGATGCCAATCCGGTGTGATGCAGGATGTGGACGTTGGGGGCCTACTCGCGGTAAGCCAGCTGGCTACCTGGGCACCGGATAGCGCGGCTTGAACCCAGGTTCCTGGTTTCCCGGGCGGCGAGGCGCCTGGGTAATATCTACCGCCACTCCCGTGAGACGGGGGTGCGCAGCCTGAAGGAATGGAGGAAGCGGCTTGAGGAAGCGGGCGTGTGGTTGAAAGAGACAATGGCCGATCTCATAGAGATCCAGATCATAAAAGGCGACGCCCGGATGATCTTGGAGCGTGGGGTCCGCCGCTACCTTCTGGCAGTCTAGCCACACCAGACCCAGGTGCTGCACGAGGCGCTCAACATCCTCCCCCACGGGATATTCCACGGTGAAAGCCCGCCAGTTCCGGGACCCCGTTGGCCAATCGAATAGCTCACAGATGGCGTTGCGAAGGCACCAGCCGTTTCCGGGAAGCCCAGGACTCCAGGCCACGGTGAGCCACTGAAAGCCATCCATGCTGGGTGTTCGGCCAGACTCATGCATCCCAAAGGCTTCCCCGTATCACGGAACATGGTCTACTCTAGGGCATCGGGTTCCTTCCTCTCAGCGCGCTGGCCCCTCCCCTCCCGTTGGGCCCTCCTCCACTGGTGGGCCTCCCAGGTGCCTTGCCACCACCGCGGATCCTCCGGCGGGTGTTTCAGTGGAGCCGGCTCCTCGGCCGCTATTGGCGGAAATGACTCAGCGTGCTCTCTGGTGTGCCGAACGCCGGGTGGTCGGCTCCGGGTCGGCCTTGGGCGCTGCCCCTCTGGCCACCCCGGCTCGGGTTCCCAAATAACCTGGGGAAGGAGGTCGTCCTCCCCGGCCCAAAAGGCAAGGCGGCGCGGGATCGGGCCAAGTCGATTCCACTCCAGCGTAATCATGCGCTGCTGGTCGTCGAGCGCCGGGGGCTCCCCCCGGCTCGTCCACTGCCACCACCACAGCGCGGCCGGATCGTCCCAAATGGGGACTTCCTCCGTCCCGCGAAAGTCAGCCCAGAATGCCACCGAGGGATAGTGAATGACGAACAGGTTGGGTTTCCGGAGATGTTCCTCGTATCCCATCTTC
>JAJZMB010000109.1 GCA_021803205.1 Bacillota bacterium
GACGCGGGCTCTGAGCACCAAGCGATACACGACCTCATTCGCCGGCCGCCAGTGGCGGCCATCGTTCGCCACCCGGTCAGCTTTTCATGCCTCGTGGCGCCGGCCGCGCCGGCATGGGGGACTCCGACGAGTTCGAGCGCGCGGGCACGCGCCTGGAGTGCATTACCCAGGAGGTAGACCGCTCGCCCGAGGGCCGGCTGTTCTTCTCCATCCGCGGCGCGGTCGCGGAGTTCGAGAAGGCGAAGATCCGGGAGCGCACGGCACGGGGGCGCCAGGAAAAGGCCGAGCAGGGCAAGGTGGTGCTACCACGCAACCTGCCCTGCTGGCTCCGCAGCGACGACGGCGGCGCGACTGTCCACCTGGACGAGGAACACTGGGCGCCGATTGTCCGCCGGGCGTTCGTCCTCTTCCAGCAGGGCGCCAAGCTGTGGGACATCGCCCGGCAGTTCGAACAGGAGGGCATCGCGCCGCCCGGTGCCGGCCGCTATTGGCGCTCCGGGACGATCCACGACTGGCTGCGCAGTCCGGCGGCCAAGGGGACATACCAGCAGTTTGTGACCGAGACGGTGCCTTCGCGCACGGCGGGGAAGACCTCGCGGAAGCGCCGGGAGCCCGAGCCCTGGGCGACGGTCGAGGTGCCGGCCCTGGTGGACGAGGTGACCTGGGCGGCCGTGCAGGAGCGGCTCCAGCGCAATAAGGCATTCTCGAATCGCAACGCCAAGCGGGTCTATCTCCTCTCCGGGCTCGTCCGCTGCGACCGATGTGGCGCACGGCTTGCCGGGGCGTACAGCAACGGTTACCGCTACTACCGCTGCACCCATCGGGCCACGCGCTACGGCGACGGACCGATCCCGCCGGAAGCCCGCTGCGACGCCCGCTGGACCCCGGCCGGCTGGCTGGAGGACGCGGTTTGGGACCGGGTCGCTGGGCTCTTCCGCGACCCAGAGCGCCTGCGGGCGGAACTGGAGCAGAGGCAGCAGGAGGGCTCACCGACGCGGGCCGCAGCAGAGAAGGACCTCTCCGGGCTCCGCGCCAGGCTGACGGAGATCCCGCGTGAGCAGGACCGGCTGCTCGGCGCCTTCGCCAAGGGACACGTGCCGGAGGACGCATTGGCACGTCAAATGGACAGTTTGCAGAAGGAGCGGTTGGCTGCCCAGGCCCGCGCAGCCGACCTGGAACGGGAACTGGCGGCGCTCGCCCTCTCGGAGAAGCAGCAGGCCGATGTGGTCGAATACGCGGCCAGCATCGCCGCTGGTCTGGACTCGCTGGATGACGAGGGCCGCAAGCAGTTCCTGCAGGACATGGTGCGGGAGGTGCGCGTCGACGGACGGCGTGTTACAATCTCAACAATACTACACGGAGGTCCCGGAGGCGGTGGCTCAGGCGGCGAAGGTTTTATCGCATTGCGTCCGGTCCATCAGCACGGGACGGTAGGCAAAGCGCTGGGCCCAGTCGGCAGGAAGCTGGCGCGCCGCCAGGGCCAGGACGCTGGACGCCAGGTAGCGGATGGAAACCCAGGGCAGCAGGAGAAACCTGGCGTTGTTGACGACGAGGTGCAGGTGGGCCTTGCGTTGTTCCGGGGTCCAGCCGATGAAGGCGTCGCGTGGTGCCGTCTTCCAGGCGGCGGCGCCGAACCCGAGGACGCCCAGCAAGACGCCGTCGCCGTGGATAAAATAGCGCATCTGGGCGCCGGGCAGCGGAGAGTAGCCGAGGTAATGGTAGTGCGCGACGAGGTCGTTCCAATGGCGCGAGGCGGCGGGGCCGTGCACGGGGTCGAGCGTAAGTTGGGCGATGTCGCCGCGCGAGCCGTGTAGCGGCGGACCAAACGGGATGGCGCGCGCCGCGCGACTGGGGGTACGCGCGGGAGGGTTGACTGGATGCTGCGGCGGCGGCAGCGTGATCAGCCCCTCGCGGTGCATGCGCAGCAGGGCAACCCGGCAGGACATGTCCTTGAGGCCGCCGTCGGGCTTGCGCCAGCCGAACTCGGTGCAGACGGCGCGGGCGATGGCTTGGCGCGAGGGCAGGATGCGGCCGAGCTCGCGGATGCGGTCCAATTCGCGGTCGGTGAAGTGCCGCCCGCAGTAGATGGCGGTCATCACGAGCACCTCCATGGCCGGGGTGCGGAGGCCGCCCGCGGCGCGACCGGGCGGGGGCAGGGGTCCCGCCGCCTCGGCGCGCGCGGGACTGGACGGCTACGGTGGCCGGCAGAGGTCGTTGGTGTGCCTGCGGCGCGCGCGACGGCGTCCAGCGCCCTACGTCGAGGCGGCCGGGGCTGAGCGGGCGCGGGGAGAGCACGGCTGGCGCGCCGGGCCGGCGGGCGCCAACAGCGCGGTCGCAGCTGGCGGGGTCTCGCCTCCGTGGGCCATGGCGGACGGCAGGTGGGGCGCCAGGGCAGAACTTGCGGCGGCGGGCTGAAGGGGCCCGGCCGGTTGCGCGCGGGATGATGCTGCCGCTGCGGGCGGCGGGGCTTGGCCGTCGTCATGTGTTCCGGTGGTTTCGCCGGCCCCGTCCCTTCCCTTTTCATCCGGGCAGGGTGCTGTGGCCGTGCCGGCGCAGACCGTTGCGCTGGTGACGCGAGCAGCCGCCAGCGGCGCCGGGCGTGCCTGGGGTGCTAGTGCAGCATCGTCCGCCGGTATGGCCGGGGTTGGCTGGGCCCCGCCAACCGTTGCCGCCGGCCCAGACGCGGCGATGGCGGCCTCCACCGCGGGCTCCGGCTCCCAGACCCAGGGCAGGAAGTGGACCCAGTCTGCCGGCACCCTGCCCCCCGCCTGGGCGCAGGCCTCGAAGTAGGCGCGGATCAATGCCAATGGCTGGCGTCCGTTCTGCAGGGCGGTCTGGCCAATGGTCCAGACCTGGCAGGCCTGCGCTGCGGCCCATAGGGCGCCGGAGCCGTAGGCGTTCTTGCGGATCACGACCGGCAGGCGCTCCTGGCGCTCGTCCAGATTGTTGTCCATGGGGTGGTGCGGGTCGTCGGCGCAGCGCGTGAGTTCCTCCCAGTGCAGGGCGCCGAACTCCAAGACGTGGCGGAGCTCCGGGGCGAGCTTGCGGCGGCGGAGGTGCTGGGCGCGGACCTCCTCCATCTCCTGCAGGCAGCCGCGGAAAGCCGCCAGCGCCTCCTGCTGCTCCTCGGACCCGTCTGCGGCCAGGTCGCGCTGGTGATGCAGGCGGAAGAGGTCGGCGATCATCCCCAGCCACTGCTCCACCTCGGCCGCCACCTGCCGGTCGCCCGGATGGTGGGCGGGGATGTCCAGAAAGAGGCGTCGGTAGTGCGACCAGCACCGCGAGAGCGCCAGCCGCCGCGCGGTGGCGTTGGCGAGCTTCGCCGCCTTGTCGTAGCTCGCCAGGAAGTCACACATCAGGTCGACGACCTGACCGCCCCAGGTGGTCCCAGCCAGCTCCAGGTATTTGAGCACCACGGTGTGGTCGCGGCCGGGGTCGAAGACGTAGACGGTCGTGTTCAGCCCCACGAAGCACCAGATGTACCCGCGCTTGCCCTTGGCCAGCCACCGCTGTCGCCACGTCGTCTCGTCGGCGTGCAGATACTCGCTCTGGCGGTTGCGCGCGCAGATGGCCTCATAGAGCGGCTCCAGCAAAGGCTGGACGGTCTTGAACACCCCGACCAGCGTCCCGTCGGGCACGCGCGCCCCGTGCTGCCGCAGGATGGTCGTGATCCGGTGCAGCGGCAGGCCCCACATGTACCGCGCCGTCACCACGGACGCGATAGTGCCCACAGACAGACTCCCGCGTGGGATCAACTTCGGCGGCGCCGCGCCGCGGATGATGCGCTCCGTCCCCGGACAAGCGCACGCGGCCACGTACGACCTGCGGTGGTGGACGAGCCGCCGGACCACAAGCTCGACGTCGAGTTCCTCCGCTGTCTCCTCCCCGATCGCGACCCGCCGCCGGCCGCAGTTGGCGCAGGCCTGGCACTCCTCCGGCACGTCATGCAGCACGTGGAGCTCCGGCAGACCCGCGTATCCGTCACGACGCCGGCCGTGGCCCCTCGCCCCGTGACGCTGCCCGCGCCGGCCGCCCTGCTCCGGAACGCCTGTCCCGGCATGCTGCTGCTCGCTGCGCCGGCCGAAACGGGCTCGCGCGTGTTGCCCGACCGCGACTTTCAGCTTGTGCGCCTGTGCCTCGGCCTGTTCGGCACGAGCCACCAGCACTACCCGCTCCGCCGCCCACCTCGCCCGCTCACGTCGGCGCAGCCCCCACAGCCGCCGAAACGCCGCGCACAGCCTTACATAGCGGTCGCCGCCGCTCGGCGGCCACACGCCGCCTCGGTTCCCGGGAGGCGGGCAGCACCTCGCCCAGTCCAGTGCCGTGGCATTCACGCGCCGATGGTACCAGCCCGGCCCAGTCGTGTTCAGACCCTCTGCTGCCTCTGGACAGCGCCAGCCTCTCTACCGTCACCGCACTCGCATCAGCGCGCTCCCGACGCACCTCACCGAATAGTTACCACGGTGCGCACGTTGCAGCGCTGGCAGCAGCGCTTCCTGCAGGGCGGTCTGGAGGGACTGACGGCCCCCGAACACCGCAGCGATCACGGCACCCTGCGTGCCCTGCCCCAGGAGATTCTGGACGCGGCCGTCGCGCTCCGCCAAGAGCAGCCCGACCGTGGCGGCCGGTCGCTGGTCCTGCTGCTGGAGGCTCGCTTCCCGGAGTACCGCGGCCGCATCGCCCGCCCGACGCTGGATCGGCACCTGTGACGGCTCGGGGCGACGCGCCGGCAGTTGGGACCGGGACAGCGGGTGCTTCGCCGTTTCCGCTCACCGCACCGCAACGCCCTGTGGATCGCCGACTTCTGCCTGCCCCCCTGCTTTGGCGAGACGGCGAGCAGCAAAAGCCCGTCGTGATCCTCGGCATTCTCGACCATCACACCCGGCGACTGCTGTCTTTCGCTGCGGCGGCCAACCGCCAGGCGAGTACCGTCGAGGATGGGCTCAAGGCCGCGATCGCCACCTTCGGGCTGCCGGGGCGATTCTACCACGACTTATGCCGACTCCGCGATTATGCCGATCGGTTCTTCCGCACGCGGCAAATAGCGTGATATGGCGGGCTTTGGCAGACTGGGTCAGGCCGCAATGGTCGGCATAATATCGAAGCTCTCCCCAACCGGAGCAATGCGCTCTGGGGAGGGGGAGAGCTGATGGGGAAGATTTCACGGATTCGGGTTCCAGGGCCGTTGGCGCCTCACGCAGAGCGCTATCGGTCAACTGGCGAGGCTCGGCTATACGCCCGCTTCTGCCGAGAACCAAGTGTGGGTCATGGCCCAACTGAGCCGATGGCTGTTCGCCGAAGGGCTTCGCGTGGAGGATCTCACCTCGCCTCGTGTGGAGCAGTTTCTGGGTGAGCGGCGAGTGCGCGGGTGCAGGCAGCCCCTGAGCGAGCGCTGAGTCCGCTGTTGGGCCACCTGGGTGACCAGCATGTGCTGCCACCAGCGGCGTCGGCGACGCCGCGAGCGCCGACCGACGAACTGCTGGAACGCTATCGGCGCTATTTGGTCGAGAGGCGCGATCTGGCGCCGAGGACCGTCCCGGACTAGTGGCACGTTCCGTTAGTCCGTTCCCGGATTGGGCGACGGAAAAAGCGCTGGACAATCCGCGCCCCGACCCTCATGATGAGGTGCATGGGTGGCGGCCGGGGCGGGTGCAGAAGGCGCGATGC